>JAKLKB010000172.1 GCA_023150835.1 Myxococcota bacterium
AACGGGGGGAAGTTGGAACGGGCAGCGTCTGCATTTGGTGCATACAGCGTGCGTCATGAAAAAACAAAATCCCCGATGCTTCCGACTTTCGCTCCCTCCCCTGTTCACGGGGGAGGGCGGGGTGGGGGGCTTTCCTCCGCCTAACAAGGCGCGTATGGGGCAGCGCCCCACACAAACAAAACGACCCTACAAAACTCCACAAAAAACCCACCCTAGGCAGCGCGCCACACCGAACAAAACCATCGAAGGCATGGGCTTTTTCTGCATTTCTTGAGGGTGGATGGTTGCGTTTGGGGCCTCTTTTGGCGTATGTCTGGCGATATCTACAACGGTTCTTCCCGAAACGATGGACGTAAACAAACAGAAGGACACAAACGCGATGACGCCTCCCCTTATCCATGTTGATCTTTTGATTGAACGCTACGACACACTTTTGATCGATGCCTACGGCGTCTTGGTGTACCAACAAGATGCACTTCCTCATGCCTCCGAATTCATCCAACACCTCAACGATACACAAAAGTCTTATTTCATCGTCACCAACGATGCTTCGCGGCTCCCCGAACAAGCCGCAGCGTCCTACAAAAAGCGCGGCCTTCGTGCAGAACTCTCTCCCGAACGCATCATTACGTCAGGTAGCTTGTTGATCCCGTTCTTTACACAACATCGCCTACAAGGTGCGAACTGTGTCGTCCTCGGACCCGAAGGCTCGCACGAGTATGTACGACAAGCTGGCGGCGTGATCGTCTCTCCGTTTGAAACCGATGATGTCGATGTCGTCGCGGTCTGCGATGACGCGGGCTATCCTTTCCTCGACACCATCGAAGCCACACTCTCGATGCTCTTTCGGCGCTTTGATGAAGGAAAACAAACCCACCTGCTTCTCCCCAACCCAGACCTGATCTATCAAAAAGATGAAACCAACTTCGGCCTCGCCAGCGGCAGCATCGGCGTATTGCTCGAACAAGCCTTCCATTTACGCTATCTCCATGAAGAATTCCAGTTTGTGCGCCTCGGCAAACCACACACGCCCATCTTTGAAGTCGCCTCCCAACGCGCACAAACCCGCAATCTCGTCATGATCGGCGATCAGCTCCGCACCGATATCGCAGGGGCCAATGCTTATGGCATCGACTCCGCCCTGATCAGCACCGGCCTCGTTCAACTCCAAAACCAAAACCTCCCTCCCACTTGGCAACCCACTTATCTCCTCGAATCTCTCGCACTCCAATCCTGATCTCACACCCCACACTCCCACCCGCGCTACTTTCCTCGTTCGGACTTCTGCCGACTCTCTACAAATCAATCCTTTTGGTCTTGTCGGCCTTTTATCTTTCTGCTCGGTCTTGACAGGTTGATTTCTTTCTTGCACATTCGACGGCACAAAAATGCGTCCACACCGAGAAAGAAAACCTTTCCATGCAACACGACAGTTTTCTCGAACATCTACTTTGGCTGCTCAATGCCTCGGAACTTCGGTTACTTTGTGACGAATACGAAGTGGCGGAACGCCCCAAACAGCGGGAAACCATCGAGGTCTTGCTTGCAACACCTGCGCTTCAAACGCTGCGGGACTGTTTGTCCCCCCTTACACGTTCCACGCTTCTACGCCTATGCGAAGACCTTGAGCGCGGCGTCGACACCTCTCTTCCCAAACAAGAACTCCTCTCCTTCATGCTGCGCTCTCTCTCGAAATTCAAAGCCAAAACATGGGAGAAATACGCCCCCATCCCCCTGCCCAACCAATCCTTTACACACGAATCCACAGAAGCCCCTCCCGAACATGACCTCGATGAGATCGGAAAAAAGAAAGTATCCACAGCCCGTTACGAAGCCGCCACCAAACGTACTCTCGTTGAAGTCACGCAACTTCCCTTGCCAGAGATCGAAAAACGCCTACAACTCGCCCACGGCAACACCCTTGTGTACACGCTGTTTGAAGACGCATGGCCTGAACTCGAAACGGCCCTCGGCATTCAACAAGCCATCGACGAAGATCGCCGCAGTTCCGGCCTAATCGACGTTATCGCACTCACGCCTCCGCCCTCCTCGACATCCGCGCCTGCCCTCCATACCGCACCCCTGCCATCCCCTGCCCCCGTCTCCATGCCCCACAGCGACGAACCCCGACCTTCCGAGGAATCTCTCCTCCAAGAAGAACGCCCGCTACACACGCTCTTGCGCGACTTTCACCAAGCCCTTGATGAGATCGAAAGTATCCATGCCTACAAATACCAAGAAAACCGCCCCGTCGTAACGCGCTATCTCTCACGTGGTTCCGAAACATTCGGAGTCGTCGATGCCTCCCATCACACCAACCCCATCACACCACAACAACTCTCCTCGGCGATCGATCGCCTCAAAACCTACCGCAAGCGCGATGTCCGCTACATCGCCTTTCTCGCCAACGCATTCACTCCAGAAGCCCTTGCTTGGCTCTCCACCCGCAAAGTTCTCTCCGAATACGTCGCCCTCTACGAAGTCACCCCCAAAGGCTTTGTGATCCGCCACAACAAACGCAAACGCGTTTTGCTGTGGACGCTGCTCGAACATTTCTTACAAGAGCGTATGCCTTTACTCGATGCCTCTCACCATCCGCCCCTACAGCTCCCCACAAATCATGCAAAGCCCGTCACGACCGACGAAGATCTCGACGCAAAGCCAGCCACGACCGACGAAGATCTCGACGCAAAGTCCCTGACCACCGACGCAAAGCTCGGTACAGTCGACAAAAAGCCCATCAAGACCGATGCAAAGTCCCTGACCACCGACGCAAAGTCCGATGCAGTCCGCGCAAAGCCGATCCCACCCACACAGCCCCCACCCGCCCTTGACGATTTCAACACAGGAGGAAGCTTCTCCACTCCATCGCTCGGAGAATCCCTTGAGGGCGGACGTTATCGCCTCGAAAAACTGCTTGGACAAGGCGGTATGGGCCGTGTTTTCGCCGCCTACGATCAATTCACCAAGCGCCACTGTGCGCTCAAGCTGATCCACCCACACCTCGCACAAGATCCCAAGATCAAAGAACGCTTTCTGCACGAGATCAGCATCCTTCACACGCTTCAACACCCCTGCGTTGTCCGTAGCTACGATGTCAAAGAAGACCGTCAACGCGCTATCCTCTTCTATACAATGGAATGGATCGACGGTACCTCGCTCTCCGAAAAACTCCACAAACAACGAGGCAAGATCCCACCCCTCCCGCTCCAAGAATCGCTCGCCATCCTAGAAGCCCTTGTGGACGCCCTTGACTACATCCATAAACAAAAAGTCGTCCACCGCGACCTCAAACCCGCAAACATCATGCTGACCCCACAAGGTCGGATCAAAATGATGGACTTTGGGATCGCCGTCACTTTTTCGCACACACACGTCGAAGCCTACACCAGCGCCGCAGGAACCCCCCACTACCTCGCCCCCGAACAACTCACCGAAACAAACGAGATCTCCCCTGCTGCCGATATCTTCGCTCTCGGCGTACTCACGTTTCACCTCCTGACGGGACTCTACCCACCAAGACGCGGCGAAACGAAGATCAGCACTCACCTCCCCCAAGCATCCCCCGCACTCGACTCTGTGATCCAACGAGCGACCCACGACGACCCCGCCCAACGCTACCCCACCGCCAAAGCTTTCTGGCAAGATGCCCTCGCGGCTTGGCCCCATGACAACTCCAACCGATCGCCATCCAAAAGCACAAGTCCCGATCCTTTCGGTACATCCGACGCTTCCGTCCTCAACGCAAGCCCTTCCTCGACGGCGACTGCACTCGCTTCCGCCCTCAGCGCAGAGCCCTCTTCGTCCGCAACTGCGCACGCTTCCGCATACACTCAAAAACCACCGATTATCCCTTCACACAACCCCGATCCATCCGCCCCAACGAAAGAGAAAGAAAGCCATCGCTTCCAAGACTCCGCCCCACACAACCCTTCTCGCCTTGCCACGAACGATGCCTCATCTGCCCCAAAGCATCGCCCCATCGCCCTTCGGTTCGGGCTTTTTGCACTAAGCATACTTCTTTTGTTCGGGTCAGGACTCGGTGTTTGGTTTGCCAAGGCATGCCCCAAAGGACAAGCACGCTGCGAAAAACAATGCGTTGCTCTCGCCAAAACAAACCAACACTGCGGAAAATGCGGACAGATCTGCGATACCACGCTCGGTTTTTCCTGCAAAGATGGAACCTGCGCTTGCTCGCCCAAAAGCATCGTTTGTGGTGGCCGGTGCGTGGACACCAAGACCCACCCCCAACATTGCGGAGCCTGCGGCCAGATCTGCCCTCTTGGGGCCACCTGCAAGGCAGGTCGCTGTCTCTGTCCCCGCGATCAATCCGCTTGCGACGGTCGATGCGTCGATCTCCAAACAGAGGCCAAACATTGCGGTCGATGCAACAACACTTGCGCCCTCGGATGTGCCAAGGGAGTCTGCAAAAAAAGACAACAGCTTGTGATCGCACTTCTCCCCAAAGCAACGGCGCAGCGCGTCGAAGCAGGACAATTCACCATGGGCCTCTCCAAAAAACAACTCTCCACCGCGACTTATTACGAATCTCCCCCTGTCCAAGTCTCCATCCAACATCCCTTTTGGATCTGGAAGACCGAAGTGACACAAGCGCAGTTTCAAAGCGCCTTGGGCTACAACCCCGCTCGTTTCAAAGACTGCGGCCCGTCCTGCCCTGTCGAGCAAGTCAATTGGCACGAAGCGACCGCCTTTTGCAATCGCCTCTCTGTCCTCGAAAAACGTGAGACCTGCTTTGACTGCAAAACCAAGCGCGGACGCATTGTGTCTTGCGCATGGAAACAAGACTTTGTCCCTGCACAGAAAAAATCAGCATCTCTCACGAACAAAAGAGCCTACACCTCATGCAAAGGATGGCGCTTGCCTACCGAAGCCGAATGGGAATACGCCGCACGTGGTGGACACAAACAAACAGACCAGATCATCCTTTTTCCGATCAGCGACCTACTTTTACTCGCTTGGGTCAAAGAAAACAGCGCCAAACAACCCCACCCCGTCGCTCAGAAACAACCCAATCCGCTCGGCCTCTTTGATATGCTCGGCAACTTGCGCGAGTGGACCGCAGAATCCATCCAACGCTACCCCAAATCACCCCAGATCGATCCACAGTCCCCTCCGCGTGGAAGCATTCGCGCTGTGCGCGGCGGCTCTTGGTACGAAAGCGCCCGTTCCACCCGCCTCACCAAGCGCGCTTCCGTTTCGGCTGCCTACCAAAAAACAGGCGACACAGGCTTTCGCCCTGTGCGCACGCTCGACAAAGACGAATAAGATAAAAAAGCACACCCGCCACAAAAAGATGACACACCAAACCCCATCCCTTCCAGACCTTCGCCAACAAATCGATGACGTCGATCTCGCCATCCTCCGCCTCATCGAACAACGCCTCCAACTCGCCGAGCAGATCGCCCGTTGCAAAGAGCAATTGCCCGATCCTCCCCCGCTCACCGACCCCACACGCGAACAACAGATCATCACACGCCTCCAACTCGCCACCCAACACCCCATCCTGCGTGACGAGCTCCCCGCCCTCTTTCGCCACCTCATGCAGATCAGCAAACAACTCCGCCTCCAACTCCGCCCTTCCCTCAAAGAACAAACCTCTCCAACAACTCCCCATCCCACCGACCCCACCAACTCATCGCTTGCATCTCCCCATCCCACCGACCCTACCAACTCATCGCCTACATCTCTCCATCCCACCGACCCTACCAACTCATCGCCTACATCTCTCCATCCCACCGACCCCACCAACTCATCGCCTACATCTCCCCATCCCACCGACCCCACCAACTCATCGCCTACATCTCCCCATCCCACCGACCCCACCAGCACATCGCTTGCATCTCCCCATCCCACCGACCCCACCAGCACATCGCTTGCATCTCCCCATCCCACCGAGTCGATGACATGACCTATCACGCACCAGCCGACCAATCGCCTACCCGACTACGCACAAACATCCCAGTGACGAAAAAGCCCGTCTATTCGACCTCACCAACGCGCTTTTTGTCCAAAGCAGCGGCCAGATCACGCAACGCAGGATGTTCCTCTAAAAAGCGTCGGGCATAAGACTCCCCAACTTCCAAGATCGCTTCCATCGACCGAAACTCCAGCAACGCATACTCCGAGACAGGCGGACGCAGACAATAATCCGCGCTCTCGATCATACGTTGTTCGTGCTGTAGGCCGCCGAGCATCGTCGAATAACTCAAGATGCTCACGATGTTCGGGATGCTTGAAGCGATCTTGGGGTAGCGCAAACGCATCCACAAAAAGCGAAAAGGCGATGGAAAGTATTTGATCGGCATCCGAAACTCGAGTTCCTCCGAAACATCCACCGCGATCACCGTTCGACAATAACGCCGCATCACGTCCACTGGCAGGTTATTCAACAACGCCCCATCCACCAAAAGCTCTCCCTCTTCGATCTGCGGCAACAAAAACCCCGGCAGCGCACTACTCGCCCGCAATGCCCGCCACAACAGCCCTTTGCGATGGATGTGCGGTCTTTGCCGCGAAAGGTTGCTCGATACCGCAAAAAACGGCAACCACAGATCCTCGATCTTCAATCCTTCGCATAGGCGCTTTAAGGTTTTGTCGAGTCGGCGGCTCCGAATTAACGACATAAACGGGAAGGTATACTCTTGAAACGGCTTTTGCTTGATCAACGCCCAACGGCTTCTGTCCAAAAAGGTCGAACGATCCGCTCCTAGCGCACATTGCACGCCCACGATCGCTCCCATACTTGTCCCCCCCAAAAAGTCGATCGGGATCCCTGCCCCCCGCAATGCCTGATACGCCCCATAATGCACGAATCCCCGCGCACCACCTCCTCCCAACACCAATCCCACCGCTTCACCCGCCAAAAACCGCGCCACTCGCGCCATATCTTCACGGATCCCCCAACGCACATGGTGGTGCATCTCCACATGGCGCGCCTCCAACCATGCGGCCGTCCCCTCCGGCTGTTTGGTCTCCTTCGGATGCAACAAGATCAACCGCTGTTCCAGCCCTCCCACCGGCACTTGCGCCAACAACCGCGACTCCACTTCCCGCAACGCCGGTGCAGCGGAGGCTTCACCCACCAACAGCAGCACATCCACCATCCGCAAACAACGCTGCGTCCACGGCGTATCTTCCGCATCCATCACGTACACCACAAAACGATGGCGCCCCGAAAGATCCGTCAGCCACGTATGCAAACGCAAACTATACGGATCTTCCCCACCCAACGACGCGATCCCCTCATCTCCAAACCACTCCGCGATATGCGCACGATCCACCAGACACGTCGAACCATGACCCGACAACGCCTCCACCAACACCCGCACAAAATGCCGATACGGCATCCCTCGATCCAACGGCAAGATCGCCAAGTTCAATGGCCGCGAAGATTGCGCTTGATCCCGTTCCTGAATCGCCGCACGCAGCCGACGCACCGCCGCTTGCATCACGCGCAAGCCCTCATGCGGATGTTGCCGCAACAACCCCTCGAAAAACACTTGCGAAAAATGCACAAGATGCGACTCCCTCAACGCCACCGCAGACGCCACTCGCGGCGAGTTCGAAAAAAATCCCACTTCCCCCAACAACTCCCCTCGCCTGATCTCCCCAAGCGTCCGGATCTCTCCGTCTTCTTGTGGCATCTCGATCCGCATCCGACCGCTCACCACCAAATACACACCATCCGAAGCCTCGCCCTCTCGAAACAACCGCTGCCCCCGCTCCAAATGCACCCACTCCACCCGCGCCCGCACATCCTCCCACACCTGCTTGCGCAACGAACCAAACAGCCGACCCAACACCGCATGCAGTTGATTTTGCTGAATCCGCCGTTGCACCATCCGCGAAAAGATCCCCACCCACGACGGATAACGCTGCAACCACCGCTCGATCTTCTCGTAGGGCCACTCGGCCACAATGCTCGGCTGATCCGCCAAGATCGTCGCGACCCGACGCCCTCCCACCAACAACTGAAACTCCCCCACCACCACCCAACCCGACACCACATCCAAACACTCTGCCCCTTCTTGTCCCCAGCCCCGCCAGATCTCCAACCCCCCGCTCAACAACAGATACAACGAACGCTCTTTGCGCCCTTCTTCGCACAGGATCTCCCCCTTCGCCAAATCGATCTGACGCAACTCCCCCGCCACTTGGCGCAATTCGACTGCCGACAACGCCCCCAACCATGGAAAATGACGCAACACCGCGCTCTCGATCACGCTGTTCTCCGTTGCTTGCGTATGCGCCCGTCCGTGACGACCGCACCTGAAAAACAGCACAAACCTACGCAGTAAGGTCGGATGCTTGGACATGGGCCAGAATACAAACAGGACACTCTGAGGCAGAGAAATTCGCCACGATGGGCTGGAAGTTTTAGAGGTGTTTGTTGATCAATTGTTGGTAAGTCCCTTTGGGGGCTGCACCCACAATCCGATCCACTTCTTTGCCACCTTTGAACACGAGCAACGTCGGGATGCCGCGAATCCCAAACTGCGCTGCTGTATTGGGGTTGCTATCCACATCCAGCTTCGCGATCTTGACGCGCCCATCGTAATCTTTCGCGAGATCCTTGAGGATCGGAGCAATGGCTTTACACGGGCCGCACCACTCCGCCCAAAAATCCAGCACCACAGGGATACTGGACTGCACAACATCTTTCTTGAAACTGTCGTCTGTCACGTGGATCACAAGGTCAGCCATCTGTATGCTCCTTCATGCGGAAAAATCCGCGTGTCGCACTTTCTACCGAACAAGGAGAGCGCCTTCGCCCGCTCCGCCCAAAATCCCCGCTAGTATAATGATGTTCTCTACAAGCGCAAGCCGATTCACCTTGCTTGCTGTCTCCTTCCACTCTCTCTACTTACCCTGTTGAGCCTGTTTTTGTGGGGTTTCACCCCACACCCCACAAGGGAGCACCGCTCCCTTGACCCTGTGTTGGCGGAACGAGCAAGCGTTTTTCAAACAAACCGCCCTGCCGCTTGAAGTGTCTCGAACTCGGGGGGTTTCCCACTGCGTAAGCCCTGCCTCACCAATTTTTTCAAATTTTCCCCCATAGCGCCTTACTTCCTTCTCGGATGGTCTTGATTTGTCGGCCTCATCAAAAATCGTGGCGAAAACGAAAATGTCGGCACGTTCGTTACCTTTCATCTGTAAGTTCTTGAATAAGTGAGGTATGCGCATATTGCGCGTGATATCTGTGCAGCACGAGCGTTATCCCGCACGGAGCGACGAAAAGACAGACGATCCTGCGTGATAATCTTTTCTCTGGCAGATATCGAAGCAGAACACACTTGACTTTGTCGATTTCGTCGGTTACACCTGACACCTGTGCGGTGATAACTGGCAAAATCCTGTGTTATCATGCAAGTCTGCTGGATAATGATATCGTTAGAAAAGGAAAAGTATGAGCAAGTTATCTGTATTCTTTATATTTTTGTTTTGCAGCATTGCTACCGCAGCAGAGTCTTTGCCAGATTTAAAAATTGAAAAGCTTGATGAAGGCGTTTATGTTCATACTTCGTTTGAAGAAGTTAACGGGTGGGGCGTTGTTCCTAAACATGGTTTGGTGGTTCTTGTAAATGCTGAGGCTTATCTAATTGACACTCCATTTACGGCTAAAGATACTGAAAAGTTAGTCACTTGGTTTGTGGAGCGTGGCTATAAAATAAAAGGCAGTATTTCCTCTCATTTTCATAGCGACAGCACGGGCGGAATAGAGTGGCTTAATTCTCGATCTATCCCCACGTATGCATCTGAATTAACAAATGAACTGCTTAAAAAAGACGGCAAGGTTCAAGCCACAAATTCATTTAGCGGAGTTAACTATTGGCTAGTTAAAAATAAAATTGAAGTTTTTTATCCAGGCCCGGGACACACTCCAGATAACGTAGTGGTTTGGCTGCCTGAAAGGAAAATATTATTCGGTGGTTGTTTTATTAAACCGTACGGTTTAGGCAATTTGGGTGACGCAAATATAGAAGCTTGGCCAAAGTCCGCCAAATTATTAAAGTCCAAATATGGTAAGGCAAAACTGGTTGTTCCAAGTCACAGTGAAGTTGGAGACGCATCACTCTTGAAACTTACATTAGAGCAGGCGGTTAAAGGGTTAAACGAAAGTAAAAAACCATCAAAACCAAGCAACTAAATTTCTAACAAGTCGTTGCAGCACGCCACTACGTGGCTGGACAGTTTGTAAGTTGCGCTTTTGTGGTTTGCTTCGCAAAGTATTCCACAACGCGCAACTTACAAACTGCCGCTGAACTTAGCGTTAGGCATTGATCACAGCTTTCAAGCTCGCTTCGATTTTCTTGGTAGTGCTCATCGCGGCGCTTGGTTGCTGTCCATCTCTCTTTTCGTTCCCGGTCATGCTGTACATGAGCAAGAACTGGAAGCCCAAACAACAGGACAGATTTCGCAGCGCGGTAGCCCTACACGTCATCGCCATTGGCTTGGTTGGTTCATACATCTTCCTTGCACTAACCGCTAAAGATCCTGGCGGTTTAGGCTCACTTGGATTCCCGCTCTACATCGTCTGCGCTATTGTTTGCTGGATTCTTCACGGATTCGCAAAGGCAGAGGAACGAGCAGCATATGAAGCTCCCCGAACCAATGCCTAACAATTCATTCAAGCCGACGCCGCTTCGCGGCGCGGCTTAACTCAGGTGTTGGCGCCGCCCTAGCTTTGGGGTTCTTGGCGGTCTCCTTACTCCACTCCCAGAGAACATACCGAACAGACTTTTCCTTTTTCTAATTTTCCGATCTTCACTTGCTTACCAAAACATCGAACATTCCGAACAAGCTTTCCGCCTTTCTAATTTTCCAAA
>JAKLKB010000173.1 GCA_023150835.1 Myxococcota bacterium
GATTGGAAAGGGCGTTGAAGTCGCTTCGAGAGGGGCTAGAGCAACAGAGAGTGGAACGGGCGTTGGAGCGGAAACGTCGGATGGTGAGGAGGTACATGGCGCGGGGGAAAAGAGAAGAAGGGCGGTCGTTGGGGAAAGCGCGCGAATGGTATGCGAAGGCGTGCAGCTTGGGAGAAGGTGGAGGGTGTGCGAAGGCTTGGGAGATGGGGCTGAAGTGGTGTAACCGTGCGGAATCGGAGCCGTCGAAGTGGGGCGATGTGGATGGATGGTACAAGTCGGCGTGCGAGAAGGGATATGCGGAAGGCTGCAAAGCGCGTGGTAAGGCATGGTTTGCGCGAGGAAAAGGGATGGCGGGGGAGGATCGAAAGCTTGCGTTGTATTGGCTGAAAATGGCGTGTGGGGTCGGGCATGCCGAAGCTTGTCAAATGCCTGAAGGCTTAAAAGCCTTGGAGAGAGGGAAAGCACTGGAGGGTCTTTCGTTATCGGAGGCGTTGGTGTGGTATAGCAAGGCATGCAGCTTGGGGCAGGAAGAGGGTTGTAACAGTTTGGAAAGGCTGCCGAAGACGTCAGGAGGAGCGCTTACGGTAAAGGGAGCGACATTCGCGATGCGCTGGATTCCAGCGGGTTCGTTCACGATGGGGAGTCCAGAGAATGAGCCGAATCGAAGTTCGTCAGAAGGGCCACAGCGGAGTGTCACGATCAGCAAAGGATTCTGGATGTTAGAGAGCGAAGTGACCCAAGGGCAGTACAAGGCATTGATGGGGTCGAATCCATCGCATTTCTCGTCGTGTGGTGACAACTGTCCTGTGGAAAAGGTGTCGTGGGATAATGCGCGAGTGTTTGCAAACAAGTTATCGGAAGCGCAAGGATTGGCGGCGTGTACAGCGACGGACAAGGGGATCTTCGATTGCAAGGGGTGGCGACTGCCGACGGAAGCGGAGTGGGAATATGCAGCGCGGGCGGGAACAACGACGGCTTTTCATACAGGAGATTGCCTCTCGACGGATCAAGCGAACTACGATGGGAAGAACCCGCAGACTGGTTGCGAGAGGGGAGAGTATCGGGAGAAGACGATAGAGGTGTGTAGCTTGGCGCGGAACGCATGGGGACTGTGCGATATGCATGGGAATGTGGGGGAGTGGGTAATGGACGTGTACGAGGATTCCTATCGCGGGCTGTCTACGCGAGATCCACTGTGCTCTATCGGGCGTTCGCTCCGCGTGATTCGCGGCGGCAGTTGGTTCAGCGTCGGCAGGTTCGTGCGTTCGGCGGATCGCAGCTGGGACGGCTGGCGTAACAACCGTGTCGGCTTTCGTCTTCTCTGGTCCCCTTGACCGTCTCCCCTTTTACGGTTTGACCGTCTACGAAGAGTGCGTGGTAGGAAAGAGAGAAGTTGGGAGTGTAGGTGTTCCCAAGGAACGAAGGGTGGAGCGTCGCAAAGAGCCGCCCCCAAAAGGCGGCGAAGAAGACGCGAGAGCCTTCGTCTGGGACGTTGCGGCGTTGCGCAGGGAGAGGATGGTGGGATGTTGGGGATAGATGCCGTTGCAGAGGATGTGCAGAGAAATCAACCCATCGTGGGGGCGGGAGCAAAGCATCGCGAAAAAAATCTCTCGACAACGCGCAAAAGGTGCGGCAATCTAGGCGACGGTTTTCTGCATAGGAGTCATGCAGTTGAAAGGCGATGCGTAGAAAAATCAACCCGTTGTAGGGGTGGTTTGCGAAGCGCCCGCGCCGACAAGTCAGCCTGTTGTCGGGTCGGTTCGTGAATCGACCAAAGCGACATATCGGCTTATTTTGTATCGAACTGCGTAATACCTATCCACAATAGAACACACATTCCGCGTCCAAGTAGGGAGGAAACAGTGACCTTGAAGATGACCGAACAAACCATTGATCTATCCGATCTGGAGTACCGCGATTATTCCGAAGAAGAAACCAAAGGCTTCCGCCGTGTGCGCAGCAATTTTAGTCGTTTGCTGCAACCTGTCTTGCAGAAATTGGAGGCGGATGCGTCGCTGTTGCCGAGTGTGGAAGTCTCTTATACCGAACTGGCAAAGAAGGCGCAGCACGTCGTTGACTTAGAAAATGCGGAAGCATGGCTAACCGAAAAACTCGAACACATCTCCGAAACCCGCCGCGCCATCAACAGCGAACTCAAGCCTCATCTTGATCGCGTGACCGACTTGGCTCGTGCCTCCGCAAAGGTCAATCCCAAAGTGGCCGATCTCTTCGCAGAATTCTTCGACTACCTCGCTGAACCCACCCAAAAAGCTGCTGCGACCTTGGCCAACAACAAGAAGGGCTGACATGACAAAAGGGGGGAGGCTGTTTTGAGGAGGTGGATATGCTGTTTTCGAGAGGGGAGATGTTGTTTTGAGGAGATGGCAATGCTGTTTTCGAGAGGGGAGATGTTGTTTTGAGGAGATGGCAATGCTGTTTTCGAGAGTGGAGATGTTGTTTTCGAGCGGGGAGATGTTGTTTTCGAGCGGGGAGATGTTGTTTTGAGGAGATGGCAATGCTGTTTTCGAGAGGTAGGGATGTTGTTTTCGAGAAGGGAGATGTTGTTTTCGAGAGGTAGGGATGTTGTTTTCGAGAGGGGAGATGTTGTTTTCAAGAGATTCCGCGAAAAATCAACCCGTTGTAGGGGCGGTTCGCGAACCGCCCTCGACCAAACACCGCCCTCGACCAAACATCGCCCTCGACCAAACACCGCCCTCGACCAAACACCGCCCTCGGCCAAACACCGCCCTCGGCCAAACACCGCCCTCGGCCAAACACCGCCCTCGGCCAAACACCGCCCTCGGCCAAACACCGCCCTCGACCAAACACCACCCTCGACCAAACACCACCCTCGACCGAATACGGGCCTATTTCGTATCGAATTGCCGAATATCGGGTCACAGAGAAATTTTTCGATAAGTGAAAAGCAAAAGAGCGAGAAGTACCCTACAAAAAGGGAGAGGCGTACGAGGATGCCACGTTTTTGGGGGAAACTTTTCGTGTGAGGAGGTTTTCGATGGGTTTTGCGCGATGGTTGCGAAGGGTCGGGAGTTTGGGTTGGTTGATTTGGACGGTGTGTTGGTTTTCGATGCAGGCGGAGGCAAAGACCTACAAGCTGTCTTTTGTGCCGGAGGGGGGGAAGACAGAGATCTCCCAAGAAGCCCATTTGTCGAATGTTGAGATGTTGTGGGAGGAAGATTCAAGGGAGATCTATCGGTGGTTTGCAGAGAAAGCGGAAGAACAAGGGCGGGGGTTCCCATTTGCGGCGAAGCTGAAAGACTGCGCGGAGGGGAAAAAAGAGAAGTGTCCTGCTCAAACCCCGTGGGTCAAGCTGACGTTGCTGTACGGCAGCCAAGAAGTGCGGGCACATTGGCCGATCCAGTCGAAGCAGAAGTTTTTCTTTGAGGCGATCTTCAAGCAGCATCCGAGATCGTGGGAGTTAGCGGGGGGGTTGTTGAAGTGGGTGCGGATGTATCCCCGTTCGGCATTTCGTTTGTTGCAGGCGTTGGAGTCTTATGCGGATGTGCTGGGGGAGAAAAAGAGTTTGGGTTTTGCTTCTCTTGCGGCGAGCCAATTTGTGATCCACCGAACCGTAGCAGACGCAGGGGTGAAGTTTTACTACCTTTTGGAAGAGCATCTGCCGAAACTGCGACAAGAGCGGGGTGGGAAGGCTTCAACATTTGTATCGGCATTGTGGGATGAAGTGTATGTCAAGAGCCGCTTTGATGTGATGGAGTACCTCAAAGGGAATCGTGTGGGTCGAGGCTTTTCGGATCTTCTGCGTTTGTTGACGGCGGTTGCGGATGTTTGCGATAGAAAGCGCGGGACGACGTTTTCGTCTTGTCATGGGAGCAGTACGCTTTTGCATTTGCGGCGTTGGGTGTTGCGCTCTGCGTATCGTGCGGCTTATGAAAAACGGAACGAAGAGCTGCGGAAGAAATGGCTGGCGCATGCAGGGCATATTTTTGATCGTTCGGGTGGGATAGATGATCGAGGGCAGAGTTTTACGCTGGATCAGCTATTGGACGAAAGCGATCCCAAGGAGCGTTTGGACGAGGTGTTGCGTGGGGAAGGGGTCAACGATGTCACGGCGTATCGTCGGATGGTCTTGGAGGTGATAGGCCGTTTGAAGATCACTGATCCATACCAGAGACGGCGGGCGTATCGGCGACTCTTGCCGTTGGCGGGCCTGTCGTTTTTGCGAACAGAAGTTGGCTTGGCGTTGCGGGGCATCTTTGATCTCGGAGAGGCCAAGCAGCGAAAGGAAGTCTTTGAGATCCTGTGGGAAGAAGGACAAAGAGGCCGTCGAAGTGAGGGGTTTGTGTCGTGGTCGGACACCTTTTTTGCGAATCCCCAAGCCGGCTGGGTCGAAGCGTACAACGTACACTTGAAGTTGTCGTCCGAGATACATCGGGAGTATCGCGCACTTCGACGGGCTTCTATCGAGGACATCAAGAAGGATGACAAGGCGTGGCGGATCTTGTTGGCAGCGGCGGCAGCAAGGCTCGAACAGGGAGATGATCTGCGTGATCCGTCGGTGTTGTCATGGAAAAAGCAGGCGGTGCTTTTGCAAGCCGCTTTAAAGCATAGCTACCGCGAGAGTTGTATCCTTCAAAAGCCGAGTTGCAAGGGGGCACAGTTTCTTTTGGCAGGCCGATTGATCCGACGCCTGACATCATGGCGACGGGTTCCTTCGGACGATGGCATGGCAAGGAAAACAGAGATCCGACGGCAATTTTCGAATCTGACGCCGTTGTTCAAGAGCTTGTCGTTTGTGGATGAGCCTCTTTTGCGTCAGAATGTTTGGTTGTTGGTGCGGGTGCTTTCGCGTTGGTCGTTGTATCGAAGTGCGATACCGTTGGCGGAACGTGAAAGAGAGTGGCTTTCGGAGGTGGTCAAGGGATTCGATGATGCAAAGGTGCTTTTGGGGCAAGGCTTGAAAGACCCGCAGCATCGGGTGTGGGATCGCCTGCAATCTTTGTTTGAATTGTCAGGGGTGATGGGGTTGATCGAGGGTTGTCAAGGGGACAAGTTGACAGCAAGCCTCGTGTCTTACAACAACCGATTGCAAGGGGAATTTCAGAAGCTGCAAGAGCAGCGGAGAGCCTTTTTTCCGAAGCGTGAAGGGCTGCTTTCTGCTTTGGCGCGGATGTTTGGGGACAAAGCACGGCATTGCAAGATGGATGGATCGCTCGAAACCAAATTGGCATCGTTTCAAGCGCTGTTGGAACAGGCGGAGAACAAGGAGCGAGCGGCGGAGGATCTGTCGAAGCTGTATTTGAATCGTGCGCTGGGTGGGATCGGGCAAGCGCAAGCGCCCGCCTCCAACGAAGCGTTGAAGACGCTGTTTGGTGTGGACAAGATCACAGATGCCTACGCCAAAGAAAAAGAGTGGATCGTGTTGTGGGGGCGACTGAGTTTGCAAAAGGATCTGCCGTGTGGGGAGTTGGTGGACAGGCTCAATCAAGGGGAAGCGGCCAAGTGGAAGGTGTTTGAAGTGTTGCGGGAGGTGCTTTGGCTGCAAGCGCAAGGACTTTGCATCCATCGGCGGCGGCTGTTTTCGACGATTCTTCCGCGTTCGGAGCGTACTGGGTCGTTGGGGCTGTTTTCGCAGGAAGAGATGAGCGCAGCGAAAGCGGCAATTCTGCGTATGATCGGGAATGCAGGTGTATCGCGGGGGTGGGTACAGGACTTCGAGACTCTGGCTGGGCAGGCGCTCGAAGGGCAGAGGGATGTCAAGGATTTTTCGAGACGTTGGGGAGGGTTGCAAAGCCGTTTGTTTCGTTTGCTTAAGGAAAAAGAGGCAGAGTGGCCGACGGAAGATACACGTTTTTCGTTGCAGGGTGCTGTCTTGGCGTCATCATACCTAAGCCACCTTCATAGCACGGTACGCCTCGAACAACGGCAAAAAGAAGCGGATCGTTTGGGACTCTTAGCGGTTCCGTCGGTGCATCCGTTGCGTTATCTCAACGATAGCAAGGCCGAAGAGGATATCAAAAACCTCAAAGGGTTGGTTGCACAACGAAATCAGCAGATCCGCTACGATCTACAGGAGGTAGCGGACAACAAGGATGCGTTTTTCCGAAAGCGTGCGGATGAACGGCAACGGATCTACAACGCTTTGCAACGTGCGTATCTGGAGCTTGGCGAGATGCGCTTGGAAGCGCGGAAGCTAGGGTTGGAGTCCGAGATCTTTGCGATCCGCCACCAAGTCGTACAAAGCCTGAAGTCAGTTGCGGATCTTCATATCAGCGTAGCCAAGAAACACGAAGCCTTGGCGGTGTTGAAAAAAGAACGGTCGCGGCTGGAAGTGGAATTGCGTGGGGAAGGGGTGGATCTGGCTACGCTGGAGATCAAGATCAAAGCGCTCGAAGAGAGGTTGATCGAGAGCGAGATCCAAGGGCGCGACACAGAGGCCGAGATCGTCAAAGAGCAGGAGAAGCTTGCAAAGAAGAGCATCCGACTCAATCAACGCCGCTTAAAGCTGATCGACAAAAAGATCAAGGCGATTCAAGACCGCAATAAGCTGATCGAACAGAAGCTTGCGGCATTTGGGGGAGTGTTTTCGGCGCTCGATCAAAAACAAGCGTTGTTGCAAGAGCAGATCAAAAAGCAAGGAGAGACAGAACAGCTTGTACGGGAGAAAGCCGTTCTTTTGGCGCAAAAGAAGCGCAAGATCCAAGAGCAGTTTGCGTTGCTAGAAGAGAAGAGTGGGCATCTGCATCGGAAGCTTGGGGTGCTACACGAACAGAAAAAGAAGATCCTCGAAAAGAATCAGAAAGTCGCCAAGTTGTGGCAGACGCGGATCAAAGAGACAGAACTGGCGTTGGCGACGTTGCAAACGGAGATCACTGCACGAAAAGCCGCCATCAAGATCTCGATGGATCTAAGCGCCGATATCATCAAAAAGACAGAAGAGAACATCAAAAAGGTTCAGGCAGCGAGAGCCGCACACGCAGCACAGATGGCGGCGCAGCGTCGTAGGAGCTTTTGGAGTCGTGTGGCAAGCATCGGCTTTCGGATCGTGGGGGCGGTGGTTGGGACGATTTGTTGTGGGAACCCGATGCTCGGCGTTCAGATCGGGGGCTTGGTCGGTGACTTTATCGCGAAGGGAGCGATCCAAGGCGACTGGGGAGGGGCATGGAGAGGATTGGGGGTCGGTGCAGCAACGATGTTGCTGACGCAGGGGATCGGAGATATTGGAGGAGTGGGGACGCAGTTGGCCAGTGGCATCAGCAACGTTGCGATCCGCGCTGGCGTGGAGCAGCTTGCGAATGTTGCGGTGTCGAGTTTGGTTCAGAACGCAATGAAAGGGTTGGAGACTGGGCAATTTGGGGATGTCTTGGAGAACACATTGAAGGATGTGGTGCAGGATCTTCCGGGAGTTGCGTTTCAAGTTGTGACGAAACTCGATCTGGGCCCGAATCTTGGGAAAGCCATGGAGGTTTTTAAGATCGCGCATGAACATGTACTGGCCGGGGATCTGAACAACATCAAGAAGCTGGGTGATCCAGCGTTTTTGCAGTCGCGTGCGCTTGCTGTGGGAGAACACTTTGCGAAGAAAGCATTGAAAACCCATGCGCCGGGCTTGATGAAGGCGGTGCAGAAGTTTGAAGATCTTCAGTCCAAGTACAACTTGTTTCCGAAGGTTGAGGATGTATTGAAGGATGGCTTTACAGCGGTCGAAAGGCATCTGAAACAGCGCGTTCAAGAACTGCCCCAAGAGTTGTTTCAAAAGCACCTCCAACCAGAGATCGAGGGCTTTCTTCGTCGTCATACTCCCAAGGCGATCAAAGATATCGAAGTTTTGTTGCGCGACAAATTGGGGATCGCTCCCAAAGATCTGGTCGATGCGATCAAGAACCAAGACATCGATATCTTGAAGAAAAAATTTGAAGACAAGCTGCCAGCGATCCAAGAGGCTGTGGTTGGTGGGTTGAAGAAACATTTTGGCCGAGAGATCAAGCAGTTGGAAGGTCTGAAAGCGAACGTCGAGGGTTCCTTTGCGCGTGTGAAGTCGCAGGTCGAAGGGGCGGAGCAAGCGTTTCGCCACCGTCTCTCTCGAAGCCTTGATCAGATCCAATCGTTGGGTCAAAGCGCCCAAGACGATATGCAACGGATTCTCCGCAACGTTCAGCCAGAAAGCTTGATCAAAAAACTACGGAAAGACTTGATACGGAGCTTGCCGCAGATCTCCTCGGATCATCTCGAAGGGCTTCTTCAATACCAAGCGCAACGGTACGCGAATCTCGCGACTCGTTTTCATCAGCTTCGCTTGCACGACGATTGGCGGGGAAAGGAAGAGTATCTGCGTTTTGTGCTGTTGGGGCGAAAAAAGGCCCAGAAGCTGTTGGCGCATCGGATCGTGGAGGCGCGACGAAACGCCGAACGGAAAGCCGAAGGGTTCCGGCAGAGAGCAGAGCGTTTGAAGGCACAAGCCGCGTTTCGGAAGATCCAAGCGAAAGCGAAAGCGGTGCAAGGGATCGCGCAGGAATACGCGCAGCGATTCCAGAATCATCGGGGGTTGAAGTGGGGAAGTGTGGTGGAAGAGATCAAGCAGAAGTTGGGCCGCGTGATCACCGATCCAGCAGAGCTGATGCAGGAGACCAAGATCCTCGAAGCTCAGCTGGATCCTGCCAAGATGACGCGGATCGTCTCCAAGAAACTCAAACCGCTTCAGCAATTATTCAAAACGGGTGGCGAGCGAACGAGTGCAGCCTGTCAACACGGCTTTGATCCATGCGAAAGGGCGCTCGATGCGTACAAAACAAACGTCCACAAACAAGCACTCCAGTTTCAAGCGCAGATCGAAGCTGAGTTGGACGGCAAAAGCAAAGACCTCCACAACACACAAGTCAAAAAGTACAAACAGGAGATCGGGAAAGAGATCGACAAGTTGGGAGGAGAGATCCGCGTCCAAGAGAACCAGATCAAGAAGCATGGAACCTTGGCGGATGTCACGCAGATCAAGATCGATGAAAAGAAGACCGAAGAGCGGCTGAGTGCGGCAGAGGTCGAAGAGAAACAGAACGAGATCCAAGCGAATACTGCGGCCATCGAGAAGGTCAAGTCATGGGTGAGCCAGAGCGAAGTCGAGATCGAGAAGAAACGCCAAACGATCCACAAACTCCAGACGCAGATCCAAGCCCAAGAAGGCGAGATCGGTCGCATGGATGGCGATCTGCAAAAGATGGGTGGTCTCTTGGCGTTGGTGGACTCGAAACGCGCCTATCTCGGCTTTCAGCGGGCGTTGAAAAACAGCAAGTGGATGCGGGAAGTCCTGATGTTCCGTAAACAACAGGGGATCTACACTTCGGAAGCTGTGAAGATCCGAAAAGCCCAAGCCGAGAAGATCTTGGAGCAAGGAAGGCTCTTGCAGCAAGAGTCGGAGCTTCGTTTGAAAGAAGCGGAAGCCTTGTTGAAGAAAAGCAGGTTGAAAAGACGGATCGCCAAGAAACAGATCCGTGAGGCAGAGATCCGTCTCCAGATCGGTAAGATCCGCCAAAAACAACAGCGTTTGCGTGAGGCTCGACTTTGGTTGCGGATCGATGCCTTGGAAGCGGCTCTGCGCTCTGTCGATATGGGGGTCTTTTCGGCGATACGGCAGCAGATGTTGTCGTCGGGATGGGCCTTGCAGGAACTTCAGCAGCTTCAAAATGCTTCGCTTGAGCGGATATCGCTGAGTTTGGCTGTGATCTTTCAAGCCTTCGAGTACTCAGGGATCCCGATCCCTGACACCTGTAAAGGTCGTTATGAAGATCGCGGTTTGGAAAAGCTCCCTGCGTATCTTCAAGACTGCTTCTCGGCCTTGCGGCAGAAACTTGCCTTCCAATCGCTTGCTTTGTCTTGCAAAACACTGGTGATCGAGCAGGGAAAACGACGTTCTCTCTTGCCCAATGCTTCCGAAGCCTTGGAGCAATTCTTTTCCAGAGAGGAGGGGCAAGGAGCGTTGACCTTTGTGCCAGAAGCGTCGGCCTTCCCCAAAACGAAGCGGCTTTCGTTGATGCGTGTCGATATCTGGGTGGATATGGTCAAAGTCGGAGAGCATCAAGACGATCTGCCCGAACAAGTGGCTGCTGAAGTGAGCCTAGAACAACCGGCCTTGGGGAGTTCGCAAAGCCCCGAAAGCCTGTTGGACATCCATCTTCGACAGGTGGAGTCTCTCGCCACAAAGACGCGCACATCGGGGCGAACTTGTCGTGATTCGATCCGCGCAGAAAGCAACGACAACCAGAAAAAGCTGATGTATTACAACCCGTTGATGCGCTGGAGGCTTGGGCTCAAACCGACAGAGCAAGAGCGGGATATCTTGAAGGGCTATCGGCCTGTGCGTGTGCAGATCAATCTCGTGTACAGGCAGCCCAAGTTGCAGGAGATCCGTTGATGAAACGACGATGGCAGGGTGTCTTGGTGGGTTTGGTGGCGTGCTTGCTATGGTGCGTGTGCGAAGGTAAGGCGTATGCGGACTTGGTGAAGGAGATTCGGAAGCTAAAGGGCGAGGTGGAGCGTCTGAAAAGTAGTCAGGTGGATCAAGACGAGCGGCAGATGCGAGCGGAACGAGGACAAGAGGAGCGATTCAGGCAGATCGCGAAGGCGCTAAAGGAGGGTGCAGAGAAGCAAGAGCAAGCGTTGAACCGTCGGATGTTACGTTTGGAAGGACAGCTCAAGGTTCGAGTTGAGCAGGAGCGACAAGCGTTGAGCCGTCGGATGTCGCGTTTGGAAGGGGAGATGCGGCAGAAAGATGCGGAGCGAGAGCGGCGAATCGTAGGATTGGAGAAAGCGCTAAGGGAGCGGTTGGAGAAGCAAGTGCGTGGGCTCATG
>JAKLKB010000174.1 GCA_023150835.1 Myxococcota bacterium
ATTGAGGGGGGGGATTGAGGGGGGGGATTGAGGGGGGGGATTGAGGGGGGGGATTGAGGGGGGGGAGAACAAAAGAAAAGGCGATCAAGACCGACTCTACGAGGTTTTCACCTTAACCTAACGCCTATGGGGCGCAGCCCCACGCCCCACAAGGGAGCGAAGCCCCCTTGACCCCGTGTTGGCGGGGTGAACACAGGTTTTTCACACCAACAGCGCTGCCGCTTGAAGTGTCGCGAATACGGGTTTTTTTGCAACAAGCCATCCCGCTCTCATTTTGTTTGGACTGCCTTTGCCGCGTCAGGGGTTGTCTTGGGACTTGCTCTTGACAGCGGATGATCCTTCTCCTATCGTCCCTTGCAACCGCCGTTGCCAAACCCGATTGTTTGCTGAAGATCCTGTGTTGGATCGTCTTCTCGCACGAAGGAGCTTTGAAGGCGTTGAAGAAAAAGCCATCCTCCACCGAAGAACGCGCTTCCGATCCCAAGGCGTCTGTTGTCTATCTAACAGACGACTCCTCCGAAGACTCGCGCAAATACCCGCTCCCTACTGGGAATTTTGTGGGACTCGACTTCGGCGAAAAGCAGCGATCCGCGCAGTCCCGAAGCGAAAGCGAGATCCCCGTCTTGCTATTGCCCAATCCTTCGGCTCCTGCAAACCCTCCCAACGCTGAAGAAGACGACCTCGAAGATGTCGTGTTGCTGCGTTCTGCACAACAAGATAGCGAAGAAGCACTTGTCGTATTGCGCCCAGTCTCGGGGGCGACAGAAGCTCTCCCTTCAACGCCCCCAACCTCGGGGATTTCTTCTGAGACCTCCCCAACGCGCCAAGTATCGGGCAGTACCGAGGCGCTTTCCTCGCCTCCTGCTCGTGCCACATCCACCGCTTCTTTTCGCCGCTCTGCTTCGATGACGCAGGATTATCCGATATCTTCACCCTTGATCAAGCTTGCCGATGACCCGTCATCTCCACCCCCTGAAAACCGCCCATCGCCGCAAACGCCTTCATCCTCCGATGTTCGCTCGCCATCACAAACGCCCTTGTCCCCTGAAAACCGCCCATCGCCGCAAACGTCCTCATCCTCCGATGCTCGGTTGTCCTCTCGTCAGACAAGCGCCATCGGAAGCCCGTTCCCATCGAATCCAACGGCTCCTTCACGCAACGCCGCCAACGATCTGTTTCCTGATATCCCACCCGCTTCTTCCGATCAGACCATCGCCTACGAAGCCGCCCATCTTCACGCGATCCTCACCCCACCTCCCTCCACAACTCTTTCTCTCGGCCTTCGCCCTTCGTTTGATGATCTTGTCGCAAGTTCCGCAGATATCGCTTCTTCTTCGCAAGGCAGGATGACTCCACCACCTTCCGATTCTTCCCACCAAAGCCAACCCGCCGATCCCTACACAACGCTTTCCGTTGGAAGTCCTCGCGCTCACCAAACAACCGATCAAACCCATCCACCACAAACACAGGCCAACGAGAGCAACGCCCATCCACCACAAGAAACACAGGCCAACGAGTGCAAAGCCCACACTCTCGAAACCGAAACCGAGACAGAACAGGCCCTATCTATCGCCTCTTCTGAGCATCCAAGCGCGGCTTCTTCGACTCACCCAAGCGCGGCTTCTTCGACTCACCCGAGCGCGGCCTCATCGGATCATGAAACCATCGATGTCGGCCAAAGCCCTCGATCTTCCGAACTCTTGCGCGTGGTTGCGTTGCATGATGGCGAAGTGACGGATGATCTGCTGCGTGTGATCGCTCAGCAGCACCTTGATCGCGCCACTTTTGAGATCGCGCCCTCTGCGCTCGAATCGGCACGCAAACTCCAGCCTCCCACCGACGATCTGGTGGCCTTTGCGCTCAAACAAAACGAGCGCGAACGCGCCAAGCCTCTTTTGCCAACAGGCGAAGTGATCGCGTATTCTCTTTTTTCGGAGGCTGTTTCTTCTCCCCGACCCACCGATGTTTCAACTTCTCCGTTCCCTCGCTCAAAGGCTCTTTCTACAACACAAGCGTTCCCTGCCTCCGAAGTGGCTCGGATCGTTCGTGTGTACGATGCGGAGGAGTCCTCGATCTCACCCGAATCCGCCAGCGATCCCGCAAAAGATGGAGCCGATACCGACGAACGACCGCCATATCGGGACACGAGGGACGAACTCTCTCGCCCTTCCTTCAAAGAGCCTCCGCCCTCCCTGCCAGCCGAAGTTTCCGCAAAAACCTCCCCTGATGAGATCGTCGCCATCTCGCAAGAACAAATGAACGCTTTGCTTCAACAGGAACACGTGCCAAGCCATACGCTCGAAACGCCCGTCTCTTCGCCAAAAAAAGCCTCACACGATATCTCTGCCCAAGAGATCCAAGCGGTCTCTCCCAACGAGTCCGCTGCTCTCTCCGAAGAAGAAACACTCGCTGTCTCCGATATCTCCCTTCACACGCGGCAAAAGACCGAACCCCACGAGATGAGGGCTGTGTCCGAACATGATCTCGCTGCCGATCTTGCGGCCTCCCCACAACAAAGCCTCCATCCCACCCAAGAATCCGCCGTTTTCCAACAAAGCCTCCATCCCACCCAAGAATCCCCTACTTTTGAAGCGACATCCGCAGATGATGAGATCCCTGTCTTTGAACCCACCCCCTCTCATGCACCTGTGATGACCCACGAAGATCTCGATCTGCTCGATTCTTCCTCGGCTGACAACGAGATCCCTGTTGGAGACACCCATTACACCGCGAACAGCGAGATCCCCGTTGGAGACACCCACTACACCGCTGATAACGAGATCCCTGTTGGAGACACCCATTACACCGCTGATAACGAGATCCCTGTTGGAGATACCCATTACACCGCTGACGATCTACCTATGTTTGAAGGCACATCCGCCGACAACGAGATCCCTGTAGCCGATGGTGTGAGCGAACACCCCAACAGCCCATCGGATAGCGATCTCCCTTGGTTTTCGCCTCCATCTCAACCTGTGCAGACGCCACAGACCATCGCGGTACAACGTGTCTTGCAGCGTACTGACCCCCACATCCGCACGCCACAACACACGACCTCCCCGTTGTCTTCTCCTCCGCCTTCCGCCTCTTTCACGCTTCGCTCCATGCTGACGCAGGCGAGCGAGTCCGACACGCAGAGCAAAATACGAGAACAGCACGCTCGAAATCTGCCGACCCCTTTAAGCACACCCCATCTGCCGACCCCTTCAAACGCACCCCATCTGCCGACCCCTTCAAACGCACCCCATCTGCCGACCCCCTCAAGCACACCCCATCTGCCGACCCCCTCAAGCACACCTCGTCTGCCAAACCCTTTGACCGCCCCCAAAACCAATCCTCCTGACACAGAGACAACGCCCTTTGTACCGCGTCCTGCCGCAGCATCGAGTCCTGCGCAACGTGCGATCCGCGTCGAAGTCTTACGCCCGGGTGAGACCTACGAAGAAAAGCGTGTCGCAGATGGTGTGTTGTTGGAGGGTTTGCTTTCGGAGTTGGCGCTGCATTGCGGGCGGGCTTGCTGCTTTTTGCTCAAAGAAGGCGCACTGATCGGCCTTGGAGCGCGTGGTGTGGGGGATGTCCATCGGCGGATCTTGGATATCTTGTTGCCCGCAGACGCCCCCTCGCTTTTTTCTCATGTCATCCGCACACGTTCTTCTTACGTTGGACCCCCTGCCAGCGGGCCGATCGATCGCATCCTGACCGCTTGCCTCGGTGGCAAAGAACCCCAAGATATCGCGATCTATCCGATCTTGCAGAATCAGCGTGTCGTTGCTCTTTTTTATCTCGATGATGCAGGCGTGGGCCATTTCCCCGAAGACAGCGAACACATCAAAGCCCTGATCCGACGCGCCCCGCTGCTTTCCTTTCACTGGTCTCTCGAAGATCTCGCCGCTCTGGCTGAAGACTTGTCTTAAATCGTTTCTTTGTTTTGAGGTGAGCTACCCTTGACCCTATCCCTTCAACAACAGTTCGCGCAGATGGCGTCTTTGATTGAACAAGAAACGCCGAATCTTCTGCATCTTCGTCATTCGATCCACCAACACCCCGAAATCTCGCGCCAAGAGGTCGAAACCACCGCCCGTATCGAACAAGCTCTTGTGGAAACCCAATCGCGGATACGGCGCGGCCCTGCGGGGGTCGGCTTGATCGTGGATATCGGGCCTCCCCACCAACCGCAGATCCTTGTGCGTGGCGATATCGATGCGCTTGCGATCCAAGAACAAACGGGTCTGCCCTTCCAAAGCGCCCGATGTGGCGTGATGCACGCCTGCGGCCATGATGTCCACACCGCCAGCGTTTTTGGGGCGCTCCGTGTTCTCGCTCAGATCGCCCCCGAACGCGCTTTTCGCTTTGTCTTTCAACACGCCGAAGAAGTGAACCCGGGCGGGGCTGTCGACTTGATCCAAGCAGGCGTCTTGGAGGGGGTTGTTGCGGCGATCTCTTTGCATTGCGATCCCACCCGTCCTGTAGGCAGATTCGCCATCCAAGACGGCCCCATTACCGCTTCAAACGACCAGTTTTGGATCGATGTCTACGGAGCAGGCGGACATGGCGCACGACCTCACGAAACCCAAGATACCGTCCTTGCTGCCGCACAGATCATCCAAGCCATCTACCACGCCTTCGATCGCTGTGTGGATGCCCGAAATCCTTTTGTGATCAGCGTCGGTGTGATCCACGGCGGCGATCAAAGCCCCAACGTCCTCCCCACCAAGGTCCGTTTTGGAGGCTCGATCCGCAGCACACACAAAGAAGTCCGAGACAAGATCGCCCCGATCCTTCAACGTACACTCGAAGGCATGGCGAGTGCCTTGGGGGTGCGTTATGCTCTGGAGCTTCTTCCCGGATCTCCCGGCGTCTACAATGATCGGCGAGTGGTCGACGTGTTTCGAGAAGCCGTCGTCTCCCTCCTTGGTGAAGAAGCCCTCCAACCGATCGGCTTGCCAAGTATGGGCGGCGAAGACTTCGCTTTTTTCGCAGAACGTGTCCCCTCCGCCATGATCCGCGTTGGATCGGGCCTCAGCACCTCCCTCCATACCCCCACCTTTCTCGCCGACGATCAGACCGTCCCCTTGGCGGCTCATCTCCTCGCTCGCACCGCTCTTTTGCTTTCCTCTCGGCTTCCCCTCGATTAAAACAAGGCCGCGAGCAGAGAGAGCGCTTGCATCGTTCCCAACGCGGCGAGAACAAGGGCTCCAACGGTCAGCGAGATCGAAGCCGCAGGATGGCGGTTTGTGAAGTGCAAAAACTCGTTGGCAGCGCGCTTGTTGAAGGTGACGGGACAATGCACGCCAAAGTGCCCGTCGAGAACCGTCTGAAGGGCTTCTCGCATCGCTGCGATCGAGGCGTAGCGTTGGGCGGGATCTTTTTGCAAGCCTTGGAGCGCAAAGAACGTAAGCTCGGGTGGGATCGGGTTGTGTTCGCTGCGCAAAGAGTGAAGCGGCTTGGGGGCTTCGTGGATAATCCCGTAAAGCATCTCTTGGAGCGAGTGCTTGTGCTGCATATAGTGGTGAAGGCTGATCCATTCGTAATAAAGGGCGCTTAGGCTGTAGATATCGCTGCGTTCGTCAAGGCGTTGGTTGTGTCCAAGGGCCTGTTCGGGGGCCATATAAGCGGGAGTTCCGAGCAGCGTATCATGTCGCGTCTCGATCATCCGCTCGGTTGGGGTGTGTAGCGAAAGCGTATGCAACGGCTGTTGGGGAGCGCCCGCGATGCTTGGTGGGGCAAACAGGATCTCTTCTTCGCGGATCTGCTTGGCCAGTCCCCAATCCATCACCATGACTTCGCCGTGCGGCCCGATCATGATGTTCGAGGGTTTGATATCTCGATGGATCCAGCCCTTGCTGTGGGCGAATTCGATGGCCTCAAGGATCTTTAAGAAGATCTGATTGCGTACATGGATCGGAAAGCGGCGTGTAGTCTCGGGATCGTTGGCTTTGAGTTTGTCGATGATCTGTTCCATCGTTTGGCCGTCTACGTACTTCATCACAAAGTAGTACTGCCCGTCTTGATCGATGCCGACGTCATGGATCGGGACGATGTTGGGATGTTCGAGTTGGCCGACCGTTCGGATCTCTTCGACAAAGCGCATCACCGCAGGGGTTTCTTGAAGCTGTTTCTTGAGCTTTTTGACCGCCACCATACGTTGGATATCGTTGTCGCGTGCAAGCAGCACATCTCCTGCTCCGCCTTGGCCGAGAGGTTTGAGGTGCTCGTAGCGAGCTTCTTGTCCAAACAGCAGATCGCCTTCGTGAAGATGCGCTGCACTACGCGGCAACACGGTGCTTCGGCGGCTTTGGGTGGCGAGTAGCTCAAGCGCGTGTGCGGGCGTTTTGGGGCCTGACGGGACGGGAGTCTGGGGGCTCGATGGGACGGGCATTTGGAAACTTGACGGAACGGGGCTGTGAGGGCTCGATGAGAAGGGCATTTTGGGGCCTGATGGAACAGGGGTCTGGGGACTTGATGGCAGCGACGAGAAGGGCGCGGAGCGAGGGGGGTGTGTTCGTGGGGCCGTGTGGGTGGTTGCAAATCGTTCATCGAGTTGGGTGCTTTCGAGTACGTGGGTCGTTTCGGAGGCTTGGTTCAGGTCGCGTGTGTGCGTTGTTGAGTCAAGAAGTGTGTGCGGAAAGTTCGGTGCCTTCAAGGGAATGGGGCGTGGAAGCTCTGCAAGCGTCGGATGTTGGGCGGAGATCTGGAGGGCGGGGCCTTGGAGGGCGACTTCGGCAAGGCCAAGGGCGCGCAGAGGCGAGGCGGTGGCGGGGCGATGGGAGGTGTAAAGTGCGGTGTCTTTTGGCATGAAAGGCTCCTTTGTCGCTTGCTTGAAGCAGGAAAAGAGGCTATCTCTTGTTTCTGCAAAAATGCAGGGTGTGGAGGCTGGTGTGGTCGAGGTGTTGTTGGGCGTGCCTGCATCCATACGCCGATTTTGGCGATGAAACAAAGAGGTAAAGTGCGCGAATCCCAACCGCAAGCTTTATTCGCGCAAAACCAATGTGCAATTTTGCACAAAGTGTTTGAGGCAGGAGTGTTGCGATCATGAACTGGGATGACCTGCGTTTTTTGTTGGCGCTTTCGCGTGAAGGGACGCTGAGCAAAGCCGCGAAGCGACTCCAAGTCCACCACACCACCGTCTCGCGCCGTATCCATGCTTTTCAAGAAGAGCGCGGCGTGCGCGTCTTTGAAGAGATGCCCGAAGGATTCGTGTTGACCGAAGTTGGCGAGGATATCTTGGAAGTAGCGCGGCGCATGGAAGAGGAACTGTTGTCGATGGAGCGCCGTGTGGTCGGGCTAGAGGAGCGTTTCAGCGGACCCTTGCGCATCACCACGATCGATCTGCTGGCGGCCTTGTATGCGGAGGCTTTGCGCGACTTCGGCTTGCGTTATCCCAAGATCCGCTATGAGCTCTCTATCGACGATCAAGTACTCGACCTCCATCGGCGAGAAGCGGATATCGCTCTTCGCATGACCAACAAGCCTCCTGAGTATCTGATCGGGCGAAAAGTCGGGTGTATCCGCTTTGCCTTGTATGCCTCGAAAAAGCTGCTGCAAACCATCGACGCAAGCTCACCGCTCGAAGACTTCCCTTGGATCGGCTGGTTGGAGACGTTTAGTGGGGGCGGAAACAATCGTATGCTCAAGACACACGCGCCCGGTGCGCACGTCGCCTTTTGGGTCGATAGTCCGCTGGTGATGTTTTCTCTGTTGCTTGCTGGGGCTGGAATCGCCTTTGTTCCTTGCATTTTGGGCGATTCTCACGCATGCTTGCAGCGTTTGCGCCCTGTCGATACACAAGTCGGCATCGATCTTTGGCTCCTGACACACCCTGACTTGCGCAGAAATGCCCGTGTTCGAGCGTTTATGGATTATATGGAATCCATCATCCGCAAAGATCAAGCCTTCCTCGAAGGCCAATCTTCCGAACCCATGCAGCATCGCTCGGGTGTCCGTGTCTTGTGGCAATATGCCGAACCCGAACAACGTGTTTAATGTTGTCCTTTTTGTCTGTGGGGCGCTGTCCCAGACCCCGCCATCGGTCGTGGCCCCTTGGCCCCGTACCGGCGGAACAAACACAAGTTTTTCACACCAACAACTCTGTTGCTTGGATGGGCGCGAACACGCGGCTTTTTTGCCCACAGGTCGCTCCTATTCGTTCGCTTCTTTTGAAGCGGATGATACGGAACCCGCAGGGTGCGTGATTGTAAAACGTAGGGGCAGCCCCCTGTGGCTGCCCAAGAATAGGGCAATCCGCAGGGTGCGTGATTGTAAAACGTAGGGGCAGCCCCCTGTGCTGCCCAAGAATAGGGCAATTACAGCGGATCGCACCTACCCTTCGATCACACATTTTTCGGAAAGCGTATGAGAGAGGAGAGGGATGGATGGCGGAACAATCGATTTCGGAGCGTGTATTAGAGCATATCTTGCCCGAAGCATGGGAGCGACAGATCGAAGAACTCCAGTTCCAAGACGCAGGATACGGTTACGATGCTTTCGGATTAAACAAAGAGTGGATGCGTTGGAGCTTTGCGATCTTGCGCCCCTTGTACGAGACATGGTTTCGCACCTCGTCGCGGGGAGCCGAACGCATCCCCCCCACAGGTGGGGCGATCTTGGCGGCCAATCACAGCGGTGTTCTGCCCTTTGATGGCATGATCCTTTACATGGATGTCTTGCGCAACACGCATCCGCCTCGGATCGTTCGGCCTGTGGTGGATTATTTTGTCTCGCATCTGCCCTTTGTCAGCACCTTCTTTTCTCGCATGGGTGTGGTCGGCGGAAGTCGCGGGAATGTCGAACACCTCTTGCGACGCGGCGAACTGCTCCAGCTTTTTCCTGAAGGTGTCCCGGGTATCCGCAAACCCTTTTCCGAACGCTACAAACTACGGCCTTTTCGCGTCGGTCATGTCGAGATGGCGATCCGTTATGGTGTCCCTGTGATCCCTGTCGCTGTCCTCGGAGCCGAAGAGCAATTCCTCAAGATCGCCGATATCCCCTTCAAAATATTTGGTGCGCCCTATCTTCCGATCTTTTTTCCGCCTTTCCCAATGCCTGTGCATTATCATATCTATTACGGCCAGCCGTTGGACTTTTCCACACGCTACAAAACCGAAGACGCCGATAATCCGCAGATCTTGGAGCAATGCGCCGCAGAAGTCCAAGCCTCTGTCGCCGCTTTGATCGCTCGCGGCCTACACGAACGCGATGGCGTCTTTGGTTGATCTCATAGGACTTACGTGGTTGGGTGGTGCTTATGGGGCGCTGCCCCATGCCCCGCAAGGGGCGACAGTCCCTTGACCCCCTGTTTTGCGAACAGATCACAGGTTTTTCAAAACAACGGCTCTCTCGCTTGAAACGGCGCGAACACGGCTTTTTTTGGCCACTGCGTGACACCTCTCTCACTAGGCTTTGATCACGCCCCCACATCGCCGAGGGATCAGATGCACTCAAAACACGATATATCCGTACAATCCAACACCATAACGCATCAAATACACGAAGCATCCGACCCCTCCGATGCAAAGGAGGATCGTCACGCAAAAGATCCCAGCGCCTCCATTCGCAGATATCCCCATTCCTCCGCAGGGACGTCCCGCATCCCTCGCGGTGTCTTGGTGACGGGAGCCACAACACCCGCCGGCATCGAGCTGATCCGCTCTTTTCTGCTTGAACCTCATGTCGAGCGCATCATCGCTGTTGGTGCAGAAAAACAGGCTCCGATGTTAGAGCCTTGGTTGGGCGAACGCTTACGCTATCTCTGCCTTGATCTCACGCGAGAGCGTTCTTTGCGACAACTGCTGTTTGGAGAAGTCGCCCAAGGCGGTGTCGACACCGTGATCCACACCGCCAGCCATCGCTGGGCCCGCCATCGCGGTTCCAAGATCCACAGCCTCAACGTCGACGCTACACGCCAATTGCTCCAAATCTGCGAGCAGCAGCCCTCGATCGAACGCTTCATCTATCGCGGATTTGGCGAAGTGTACGATATCTCGGCGGAATATCCGCTGTTGATCGAAGAAGATCACGCGCTGCATCTGTCCCCCCACACGCCGCAGTGGGTTCGTGATCGTGTCGAGGCCGATATGATGGTCTGTATGCGCATGGGCATGAGCCGCCTTCAAGTCGTCGTCTTGCGATGTGCCGAGTGCGTTGCTCCCGATACAGGCAGTCAGCTTTACGACTACCTTTCTTCGCGTGTCTGCTTTCAGCCCCTTGGCTTCGACCCCATGCTCAATCTGCTCTCCCTCCCTGATCTCACCCGCGCTTTGTTTCTCGCTGCACACGTCCAAGAACAGGGCATCTTCAATATCCCCGGCAAAGATACCCTCCCGCTCTCCGCCGTGATCGAACGCTCTCAACGCCTCCATCTCTACGCCCCCGGACCCCTCGTCTCATGGCTCTATCAAGCGCGCAGTTGGACCCGCCGAAACAAAGACTTCCGCTATGACCTCAACCGCGAGCGCTTCCATCTCAGCGCCATCCTCGACGGCTCCCGCGCCTCCCTCATCCTCGGCTACCAACCCCAACACCCCATCCTCTGGTCTGATCTCTTCCCTTAAGCTTTTCTGGGCTTGATGGGGGATTTGTGTTTGTGGGGCGCTGCCCCATAGGCGTTAGGTGAAGCGGAGGAAAGCCCCCCACCCCGCCCTCCCCCGTGAACAGGGGAGGGAGCGAAAGTCGGAAGCCTCGGGGATTTTGTTTTTTCATGACGCACGCTGTATGCACCAATCAAGACCGACTCTACGAGGTTTCCACCTTAACAAGGCGCGTATGGGGCAGCGCCCCACGCCCCGCAAGGGGTCGCGGCCCCCTTGACCCTGTATCGGCGGAGTGTGCAGACGCTTTTTGCCCCGACGGCGGCTCCGCTTGGGAGGGGGCGAACACGGGGCTTTGTCCGATGCGCCGTTTTTGATCAAACAAGGCGAATACGAGCTTTTTGTTGGGCGCGGCTGCGCGGGTGTGTCAAAAAAATACACACAAAAGAAGAAGTGTTGTAGTATCACACGATATTGGCCCGTTGTGTGAGCGTAAAGATGTAGGGGCAGCCCCCCGTGGCTGCCCAATCATAGGGCGTGTACGCAAAGGATAGTGCGTACACGTCGATTCAGATATCGTATAAGGCGTTCTTCTCTAAACCGAACAGTTCTACCAACAGCCAGAAAGGACGGATGCTGATGTCGAAAACCAAGCACACCAAAGAACTCAACCAATTCAAGCAAAGATTGTCTGATGACATTGAAGAGGGGGAGGCGCTGCTTCAAAAGCTCCAGCCCTTGCGCGATCCCGAAAAGATGCCCTCTGTTGCCTTGCACGCTCGCGCCATCCAGAAAACTGTTGAAACGCAAAAAGGGCTTCTTGGGCCTCTCCAAAAAGAACTTCCCGAAACCATCAAAGCCGCAAACACCCTGCTTCATGAGATGGATGCCTCTCAACTCGCCTTCAAAACTGCTTTGGCGGGACTCTCTTATCACTATGGGAGCGATGCCCCCGAAGTCCTCGAATTTGTTAGCCCACCCAATTCCTATGGCTATGGTCGTGAACCCGAAAAGCGTCTTCGTGCGCACGAACGCTTTCAAGAAGCCTTTCAACGCCGCCGCCCTGAATTTGACAAAGGTTCTCGACTTCTCGGCGATCTCGAAGCTGTCCTTCAAAAACACAAAAGCTTTGAAGCGGCTTACAAAGCCCATCAAAAAGAAGTGGCTGAGTCCGACCAAGTGGTTGCTCTTGCTGTTCTCGCCATCGCAGATTTTCGCAAACAAAAAAGCCTCATCCGTCGCGCTTTGATGCTCGAACTCGACCATCCTTCCGACGCCTACCAGTACATCCCCAAAGAACCCCGAAAAACCAGCTCGCCCACCGAACCCAAAGAACCCAAAGATCCCACCGAACCCAAAGATCCCGCCCCCCACGCTCCGCAGTCGTAGCCCGTCGCGCTCCTCCTACCAAACACCTCCCTCAGCAAAGTGCAAATCAGGTGACGCATGACTTTCAACGAAGCCGATACCAGAGCCAAACTTATCGATCCTGCGATCTATCGACGCGGTTGGACGGAAGAGATGATCCGCCGTGAAGAAGCGGCTGGAATCATCGACGTCTACGAAGATGGGAGCGCAAAGCGCCGATCACGTGGACGCATCGATTATGTTCTCCGCGTAAAAGTGAACATGGATACCCAACCCGTTGCTTTGGCGCTGCTCGAAGCCAAAAAAGAAAAGAAGCCACCCAATCATGGTCTCGAACAAGCCAAGAGCTACGCCTCTTGTCGGCGTCTTCACGTGCGTTTCGTCTTTTCTTCGAACGGTCATCTCTTTGTCGAATACGACTCCTTTACAGGACAGACCTCTGACCCAAAGCCCATGAGCGAGTTCCCTACGCCTGAACAATTGCGAGAGCGCTACGAACAGGGGATCGGCTTTGCCCTTACATCCAACGAGGCAAAGCCACTCCTTCAACCGTATACAGGCGGAGAAGGCGCACGGCGTTATTATCAGGACGCTGCGATACGCGCTGTCATGGAAAAGATCGCGCAGTGCCAAAACAAAAACTTGCCCAAGCGGGCGCTGCTATCCCTTGCCACAGGCGCAGGCAAAACCTTTATTGCCGTGCATCTTCTGAAACGTCTTGCTGATGCAGGCCAACTTCGCCGTGCTCTTTTCCTTTGCGACCGCGACGAACTGCGTTCCCAAGCCCTCAAAGCCTTTCAGAATGTTTTTGGCTCCGATGCTGCCGAAGTCTTCCGAAAGCCCGACGGCACAAACAACGCCAAAAACGCCCGTATCCACGTCGCCACCTATCAAACTCTTGGCGTCGAGAACGACAGCGCGCAAGCCAATCTCCTCACCGCCTTTTATCCCGAAGATTTTTTTACCCATATCGTCATCGACGAGTGCCACCGCTCGGCGTGGGGCAAGTGGTCGCAAGCGCTTACCCACAACAAAAACGCTGCCCACATCGGCTTGACTGCAACTCCTCGACAGCTCCGATCCGATGTCAATCACCCTGAAGCCTTGCAAGATCAAGAGATCACCGCAAACAATCACCGTTATTTTGGCGAACCTGTGTACGAGTACGAGCTCGCCCAAGCCATCGAAGATGGTTATCTTGCGGCTTGCAAGCTCCAAAAAAGCACCGTGAACCTTGATGATACAGGGATCTCCAAGCAGGATATCCTTGCTCGCCATCCGACCGATGCCTTGACAGGGAAGCCCATCACCTCCACGCAACTCGATGAACTTTATAGCCGCTACCAGTACGAAGATCGCATCCTTCTCCCTGATCGCGTTTGGGCGATGTGTCAAGACCTCTTTCAACACCTTCTCCAAACGGGCGGCCCCGAACAAAAGACGATCATCTTTTGCACGCGAGACCGACACGCCGATGATGTCGCCGCTCAGATGAATAACTTGTACGCTCTGTGGTGCAAAGAAAACGGCATCACCACGCCTTGCTCAACCTATGCCTTCAAGTGTACTGCCGCTTCGAGTGGAAACGATCAGCTTCCCGACTTTCGCGCTTCTTCTCGGGGTTATTTTATCGCCACGACGGTCGATCTCTTGACCACAGGTGTCGATGTCCCTTGTGTCCGCAATATCGTGTTTTTTCGTTATCTTCGTTCCCCCATTAGTTTTTATCAGATGGTTGGGCGCGGGACGCGCATCGATATCCCCACGAACAAACTGATGTTTCATTTGTACGACTACACCAACGCCACACGTCTTTTTGGGCAGGACTTCGTCACTGCATCCCCTCGAAGTGTTCGGAACAATGGTTCTGATGCTGAGGCTTCGGAACTGTTGCTCAGGGAACCGACGATCCACGTGAGGGGCTTTGACGTTCACATCACCGATGCTGGGCGGTTTGTTGTGGCGCAGGTCGATGGCCGTGCCATGCCGATGTCTCTGGAAGAATACAGAGAGCGTCTTGCTGCACAACTCACGCAACAAGTCCCCAAGCTTACCGACTTTCGCGCACGCTGGGTGGAGCCGATACGGAGGCGAGAACTTTTGGATGGCTTGGTTCTTTCAGGGTATTCACCCGAAGTCATCCGTATGGCGGACGACAGGCAAGACTGCGATCTCTACGACGTGCTCGGCGAAGTTGGCTGGGGCATGAACCCGCGCACACGTTGCGACCGTTCGCTTGCTTTCATCTACAAAAACGAAGAATGGCTTGCCTCTTTGCCTCCCCAAGCAGCCGCGACCATCCGCGCTGTCGCCCAACAATTCGAACACGGTGGAACCGAAGCCTTGGAAAATCCAAAAATCTTTCAAACCCCTCCCATCCAAAGAGCAGGCGGTTTGTCTGCTCTCCAGTCTGCGGGAGAACCCGCTGTTCTCCTCGCTGAGGCCAAAACAAGGATGTTTGCTGCATGAATTCACTTCCCCCAGAATCCAACAACCCTCACACAACCCGCCCCCTCCCCAAAGGCTGGCGCTGGGTCAAACTCGGTGAGATCTGTTTTTTTCATTATGGTAACGCTTTGATTGAAAGCTCTCGGATTTTTGGTGATGTTCCTGTGTATGGTTCAAACGGAGTGATTGGTTTTCACTGTGCGCCGTTGACGCGCGGCCCAACGATTGTCGTTGGTCGAAAAGGCTCGATAGGTCGAATTCATTTCTCTTCTTCTCCCTGCTTCCCAATAGATACAACTTACTACATCGATACGACACTCCTGCCAACCGATCTCCGATGGCTTTCCTATGCTCTCTCTAACTTGAACCTGCCCAATCTAAACAAAGCGAGTGGAGTTCCTGGTTTGAGTCGTGATGAGGCACACCGCCTTTCACTACCCCTTCCGCCGTTGGAGGAGCAAGAGCGGATCGCATCCATCCTGACGGAACAGATGGCGGCCATCGACAAGGCGCGTGCGGCAGCCCAAGAACAACTGGACACCCTTCAGGCACTACCTGCCGCGATCTTGCGGCAAGCCTTCAACGGAGAGCTTTAAGATGGCAAAAGGCCGAAAGAAGACAGAGACCGGCAAAGCGAACACCCGAAACGCCACCCCGAAACGTCACGCCACCCAACAATCTGTCAACCAAGCGGTGTGGAACATTTGCGACATCATGCGGCGGGGGAACTGTGCAGGGGCGATGCAGTATGTTCCCGAATTAACGTGGTTGCTTTTTCTGCGCGTCCTCGACGCGATGGAAAGAAATGAGGAACAAGAAGCAAAAGCCGTTGGTCAGTCCTATACCCCTTCGTTGGAAGCCCCTTTTCGTTGGCGTGATTGGGGGATGCCACCCGACAAATTGCCCGAAGGGCAAAGCAACAAACGCCAAGAACTTCAAGAGGGTGCGCTCAATTCTCTGTTCGACTTCATCCACACAAAACTGCTCCCACACCTCAAAACACTCAAAGACCTTCCCAGCGCCACCACCCGCCAAAAAGTCATCAGCGAGATCATGTCTGGCGTCGAACGCATCCGCATCGACACCGAACGCAACTTCCTTGATGTGTGCGACAAAGTACACGAATTAAGCGATGATATCATCGACAATACCCATATTTTTATGCTCTCGCAGGTGTATGAGGGGTTGTTGCTCAAGATGGGGGAAAAAGGCAACGACGGAGGCCAATTCTTCACGCCGCGTCAAGTCATCAAGGCGATGGTTCAGGTGATCGCGCCACAACTGGGAGAAACGGTGTATGATCCAAGCTGCGGGACAGGCGGCTTTTTGGCACAAAGCTTTCAGTACACAACCGAAACCTTCAGTGAAAAGCTCACAGGTGACGATCTCGATAGACTGAAACAAAGAACCTACTGGGGCCGAGAAAAAGAAAATCTGATCTATCCCATCGCACTTGCCAATCTCGTCTTGCACGGTATCGACAGGCCCAATCTTTGGCATGGAAATACGCTCACGGGAAATTCTGTGTATGATGGGTTGTTTGAGAGCGCCCCGCCGACTTTTGACGTGATCCTGAGCAACCCGCCTTTCGGTGGGAAGGAAGGGGAAGACGCGCAAACAGACTTTGATTTTAAGAGCAGCGCAACGCAAGTTTTGTTTCTTCAACACATCCTGCGTTCTTTGCGTCAAGGTGGGCGTTGCGGCATCGTGCTCGACGAAGGTTTGTTGTTTCGCACCAACGAAGACGCTTTTGTACAAACCAAACGAAATCTCCTTGGCGAGTGCGACGTATGGTGCATCGTAAGCCTTCCGGGTGGAGTGTTTAACGCTGCGGGGGCGGGCGTCAAAACCAACTTGCTCTTTTTCACCAAGGGACAACCGACAAAAAAGATCTGGTATTACGACTTGTCAGGGATCAAAGTCGGCAAGAAGACACCGTTGACCCTCCAACACTTCGAGGATTTTTTTGCGCTGCTGGAGAAATGCGGCGAGAGCGAACAATCTTGGACGGTAGACTTTGAGGAGCGCAAACGTGTTGCTACAAAAGAAGCCAAGCCGTTTGAAGACGAGGCAGCGAACAAGAAACAGCAAGCGGCGCAGTGGAGCGAAGAGCGAAAGAAGCGAAAGAAGGCACTCAAGGATGCGCGTCCTGCGGAGGTGAAGGCCAAGGAAGCCGCGCTTGCAGAAGCCGAAACAAAGGTCAAAGAACTGGAGCGGGAGGCGCGTCTCGCGGAAGCCAAGGCCAAGGAGATCAAAGACGCAGTGTACGACCTGAAAGCCGTCAACCCCAATAAAAAGCAGATCGTGGATGAGCGCACCCCGAAAGAACTGGTCGAGATCATCGAAGCAAAAGGCAAAGAGATCACCCAAGCCTTGGCCTCTTTGCGTTTGGTTTGATCTCTCTTCTCCGTCAAGTTCCCCCTTATCATCTGTAAAAACCGCAATCAGCCAGATCAAAGTGCTTTTTGGGAGAAGTGATCCTCGAAAAAGGCACTTCAAAGTGCTTTTTGGGAGAAGTGATCCTCGAAAAAGGCACTTCAAAGTGCTTTTTGGGAGAAGTGATCCTCGAAAAAGGCACTTCAAA
>JAKLKB010000175.1 GCA_023150835.1 Myxococcota bacterium
GAAGCAAGGATTCGCGCTCGACTTGCATGTGTTAAGCACGCCGCCAACGTTCGTTCTGAGCCAGGATCAAACTCTCCAGTTAAATCCTGCACGCATCATCTCATTTGGAATGATGCGATTTTTTTGTTGTCGTTGAAAAAGATTCCGTAGAGTCTTTTTCGTTTGACGTGAGCCTTTCTCTCCACTACGCTTTCGCGTAGCTTCTCTCTTATTATTCAGTTTTCAAAGATCAAGTTTTTTACCGCATCATTTTCGCGGCGGGTGGTCTTTCTAGTCGAAGTTTTCTTCTCTGTCAAGACCTTTTTTTCTAGCCCGCTTTTTCGCGGCGGGTGGTCTTTCTAGTCGAAGTTTTCTTCTCTGTCAAGACCTTTTTTCTAGCCCGCTTTTTCGCGGCGGGTGGTCTTTCTAGTCGAAGTTTTCTTCCCTGTCAAGACCTTTTTTCTAGTTTTTTTGATGCCGCTCTCGTGCAGCGGGGGGCTGTTGTACTGGATGGGTTTGTTTTTGTCAAGCGCTTGTTGTACGAAAGGCAGAGAAATGGACTCAAGTATCCGAACAGAAAGAAAAAAAGTATCTTTCTCATCGAAGTTCCACAGTTGACCCACAAAACTCCCGTGATCGGACTCGTCCAAGCGAGAGTGTCGTTGGTCTGAAAAGTAGAAAGCGTTTCGCCGACACGGGGTCAAGGGAGCCGCGCTAAGGAGGCGGGGTATGGGGTGGAATCCCACAAAACCACCGAACTGCGGAAGTTCGATCTTATCCAAGCGAAGTTCGTCGAGGCAGAAAGACATGCCAAGAGACTTTTTGCTTTTCTTCTGTGGAAGAGAGAGAAAATTGCATCGCGCCTTGGTGCTTTCGTAAAATGATCGAACACGCTGATATCATCACGCGCAAAGCATTTTCTTCTTCGCCGACGGTTGGAGCCAGCAGTTTTGCCAAGGGAGTATCGAACGACTGGCGGAGAGAAAAGCGGCAAGTGATCTCGTCGTGGGTGCCCGGCATCAATAAGAAGCCGCCAAGCTCAAAAGGCCGAATCTCGTGGTTTGACATGGCGGAAACATGGATCTCCACGCTCCCACCATCGCCTATCAAAAGAATCGATTCGCCGATCATGCGCCAAAGATCACGCAACAACTCTACAAGTCCCCATATTTCGAGGGATTCGTCGTCAGGTACGTCAAAAACAAGCGTGCTATGGAGTCCGCCTCGCCAACGAAGATACGCTCTCAAGTCTTCCAAAAGATCGCGCCAAAAGATAGTCGCGGAAGCGTCTGTCAGCTTACGAAGCAAAGACGATGCACGCGAAGACACCCCAAGCGCGGAGGAAACGGCATTGTGAACCAACTGTCGACTCATCTCGAACAAAGACGCCCCGTCTTCCATCTCTTCCACAAGATCCATTGCACCAATCACACAGTTCAAGTTGTTGTTGAGATCATGCAACAAAGCACCCAACAACAACCTGCCCCCCATCATCTTTCGCGCTTCTTCGGCTTGGTGCGCTGCGATCTCCGCGCTCTTGGCATCGCACAACACCCACAAGACGCCGCGTTCTCCTCGACGTTGCCCCCCCAAAACCATGCCCTCTTTCCAACACAACACGCCCCCACCATGCACACACACCGTTTCTGAGATAGCAACGGTTGCGCCCTCTTCTTCAAGCAACATCCGAGAAAAAAGAGCATCCATTCGCAGTTGAAATGCGCTCACTTCCTCTCCCGACATCACGGCCTTTTTGGCAGGATCAAAAGACCAACGGCATCCGCGAAAAGCCTCCCAAGACGGCCCTCCCAAGGACGTTTCATGAGAAGGCCCCAAGAAAGACGCTGCCAGATCATTCATCCAGACCAGTCGCCCCTGCGCGTCCACCCAAAACATCGCTTCGGCTTTGGAGCGAGACAGCAACGCGATGCGTTCTCGCATCCACGCTCCTTTTTCTCGCCGCTTTTTGCGCGTTCTCTCCACCACCATCCCCATCCCAACCATCAGGCCGCAACCCTCCCCTTTTTGTCTCGCTTCACCCGCGCTCACCCACGACGCGAGATATGCCGCACACACCAAAAAGCTCCAAAGATGCGCGATTCCAAGTTGCATTTGCACACCTACCCGGCTGTCTTGTCTGCCTTCGCCACAACCCTACACACCTTTGTCCCGAAAAGCTGTCGGACTCTTCAAAACAATACCCTACACCACGCAAGACGCGTTGTTTTCCGAAAAACTTCACTTTTCAAAGAGTGGTGCGATCAAGAAAAAGGAGGCGCAAAGCGACGCATCGGAGAAAAAACGAATCGGATTGCAATCCACCCCAAAAAGCTGTAAGAGGTGGGGCATTCAGCCACAGGTGTCGCGGGGGTGGGCCAACGGATGCCCACCGATTCGCGGAGATCGCAAAAAGAGGCTGAGACGCGAAAGCACGCCGCCAAAGCGCACGCAAAGAAAGAACAAAACGAAGGAGACCACAAGGATGACCGCATGGTTGGTGGAAAGATTACACCGTGGAGCAGAACAAGCATTGCGCGAAGCCATCGAAAAGATCGGGGTAAGCGACGCAGGAGAACTGCGCTTGTCTCCCCCCACAGAACCGTCGATGGGCGATCTTGGGATGCCGTGCCATCCGTACGCCAAACTCCTGCGCCGTGCGCCCAAACAGATCGCTGAAGAGATCGCTGCCCAAACCCCCACATTTCCCGGACTTGCGAAATTCGAGGCGCTCAATGGTTACGTCAATCTGCGCTTTGACATGAGCTACGTGATACGAGAGGGATTGCGAGAAGCGTGGAGAACAGACGGAAAGCTCGGTCGTTCCGAGACATACGCTGGAAAGAAACTGCTGATCGAGTTTTCGGGTCCCAACACCAACAAACCACAACACTTGGGTCATGTGCGCAATAACGTCCTTGGGTTGGCCGTTTCCAATCTTCTCGAAGCTGTCGGGTATGATGTCGTGCGCGCCAACATCATCAACGATCGCGGAATCCATATCTGCAAATCCATGTTGGCGTACCAGCGATTTGGAGAAGATGCAACCCCCGCATCCACGGGCCGAAAAGGAGACTTCTTTGTCGGCGATTACTATGTGTTGTTCGACAAAAAACTGCGCGAAGAGATGGAAGCGTGGAAGGCTGATCATCCGAGCGAAGAGATCGACGCAGAAGTCTTCTTCACGAAACACTCGAAGCTTGGGGCTGCAGCACAAGAGATGTTGCGGATGTGGGAAGCAGGCGACACGCAAACACGGACCCTTTGGCAACAAATGAATCAATGGGTGTATGAGGGCTTTGATGCGACGTATGCCCGCCTCGGAATTCGTTTTGATTGGGTGGATTATGAAAGCGACACCTACATCTTGGGCAAGGATGTTGTGGAAAAGGGCCTTGCGACGGGGATCTTTGAACGACGCGAGGATGGCGCGGTGGTGTGCGATCTGACGAAGATCGGACTTGAGGGCAAGAAAGTGTTGTTGCGCTCGGATGGAACGAGCGTCTACATCACACAAGATCTCGGCACCGCGATGCGCCGATTTGAAGCCCACGATCCGCAACGCATGATCTACGTCGTCGCAGACGAACAAAACCACCACTTCCAAGTTCTCTTCGGTCTGTTGGAGCTTTTGGAGACAGGCAAGGGCAAACGCTGTCATCATCTATCGTACGGGATGGTGGATCTGCCGCATGGTCGGATGAAATCGCGTGAAGGGACGGTGGTGGATGCAGACCATCTGATGGACGAGCTCGAAGCGATGGCTTTGGAGCGGCTAAAAGAACAAGTACAAAAAGAACGCGAACGGGCCGAAGAACGCGGAGAAGACTTTGTTGCGCCAACCGACGAAGACATCAAAGAGCGCGCTGAAAAGATCGGTCAATCGGGACTCAAATACTTCATCTTGCGCTTTGGCCCACAAACACGCATCCGCTTTAACCCCGAAGAATCGATTGCTCCCGAAGGCGAAACCGGACCTTACGCGCTTTATTCGTATGCCCGCATCAACTCTATCCTCAAAAAGAACTACGATCTGACAGCGCTGCCCTCCGATCACATCTTGGATGCGCTCGGAACACCGATCGAGATCGCTTTGATCAAAACGCTGATCCAGTTTCCACGCGCAGTACACGAAGCCGCCGAACAACTCAACCCCTCGCGCCTTGCGCAGTACCTGTTCCACCTCGCGCAAGCCTTTAGCTCGTTTTACAACGATGCCGATCACAACATCGTGAAATCACCTGAACCCCAACGCGAAGCACGCCTCGCTTTGTGCAAAGCCTTCCAAAAAGTCCTTCGTACGGGGCTTTCGCTCTTGGGGATCGACGTCGTAGAGCAGATGTAATCACAGCACGGGCAGATCTCGTGTGGCTTATTTTTCGAGAGGGGCGTCTTTTTCAAGCAAGTAATAAGACAAGCTGTGAAGGATACGCGATTCTCCATAACCGTGATCAATCGGAGCCCAGAGCGCCCCTGCACGCTTACAAGCATGGATGATCCGAGTGGTATCATGCCCGCAATAGCGGATCAACAACAGCACAAGCGTCACTTTTCCACTGGCAATGCGCTCTTCGAGTCGGTCGAGAACACGGGGGTTTCCGCCTTCACGCGGAATCCACTCTAAACTTTTCAACCGAAGCATCGATTGAAGGCGTTCACGCGCTTGTTCACGTTCATCTCCCCCAATAATCGCGGCGTTTCGCTCTTGAATCAGAGGAAGCAGATTGCGGAGCTTTTTGGCGTCGCGTCGCCGCTGGAGTTGGTAAGAATAAGCTTCGTCGGTGGCTTCGTTTGCGGATATCGGGAGACTCGATTCTCGGGGGTTCAAAATCTCCCGATCTTCGGGGTTTTGATCTTTGAGCTTGCGCAGATGCCGCCGAAGGTGGCGAAACTCGCTTCCGCTTTGGATCAATTCTTCGTACGGGTCGATCATATCGAGAAGATCCGTATCCGACGGACTCATCTCCTCTTCGAGGATCTCACGAAGCACTTGCAAAAAAGCACCCACCGCAGGGTCTTCAGGACTTGCAGAAGCAGGCAATGCTTGGATGCTGTTGCGCAGCTTGCTCAACCAAGCGTAAACACGCATCTCTTGTTGCCAAGCGCGTTCTTCTCGTTCAGCTTCCGCAAGTTGCTGGGCTTGCTGTTCTTGGCGAACAAGCAAAAGTCTCTGCTCATGCTCCGCAATATAAGTAGGCCAGTTTGCGAAAAAAGGACGATCCAAAGGCTCGATCCAATAATCGTCGTGGCCGAGATGTTCTTTTCGGGCGCTGTTGATCCGACCAAAGATCGTGCGCAAAAAGCTTTGAATACCGAACTCGTTTTTCGGGATCTGTTCTTGAACCCAGCGCGCTTGGGCCGCCCAGATGGTGAACATATGGAAGCGCTCATCAGGGCTATGGCGATCGATGTAGCTCATCGGAGTTCCACAGACATCATCCACCAGTTTTCGGTACATCGAAAAAAACTTGTCATCAAGCAGATCGCGAAAGCGCCCACGGTATTTGCTATCAGGGGGTTCGTTGGTGTTTTGAGAAGGCCCTTGTGAAAAAGAAGGCTGACTGCATTTTTGAAGAAATGATCGACAATGACTGAACTTATCCCATTCTTGTTCTTCGACGTGTACTTCTTGGGCGCGCTGTACAAGTCGCGCACAGAGATCGTTCCAAACATCTTCTGGGACGGTGCGCTTGGCTTGTTCGAGTTCGTTGATGGCGCAACGAAACGAGCTGGTGTCTGCGACTTGTTCGACACGATGGCTGATCCGTTCGATCACAGCAGGGATATCTTTGATCTTGGTTTTGGGGCTACTTTTGGGCGGCGGGCTAAGGCGAAGAGGATCGAGCGGCTCAGAAAAGGCAACGGGATCAGGGTGTTCTGGACGGGAAGAGATCGCAGCTTCGTTTGGAGGCTGTGGCTTGGGTTCTAATTTTTCGGAAGAGGCCGGCGGAGAGGAAAGCTGTGGCTCTGCGTGATGTACCGCAGAGGAAGGAGGCGGAGCGATGTTAAGTCGCACGCCACTTTTGGAGCTTTGCTGGAGAGCAAACAACGTTTGCTGGAGTTCTTCTGCGCTAAGAGGAGAAGGAGGCGGAAGATCGTTGGCGCTTTTCTCGGTAGTAGGTTGCGTCTCTTTTGGAGAAGAAGGCTTCAGATTATCGTGAAGAGGAGTAATATGCGAAGCATAAGGAGGTTGTAAGATATCATCCTCGGCAGCAAGCGAAGATGTAGAAGTTGTAGAAGTTGTAGAAGCGATCTGTTGTATGAATTGTTGAGTTTGCCGGATATCGCGGTGGATATCTTGCAAAAGAGCGCCTAAGCTATCGAGCAACGGATGTTGGGGATCCAACCAGCGGATCTCTTGTTCTACAGAGAGGAAAGCGTGGCGTAAGTGCTGAAGGACTTGAACGAGTCGCTGGCTATACGTAGCGACTCGCTCAGGCCAACGCATACGCTCCTCGTGCAATCGCTGTATCATCTCGCGCAAGGTTTGTACGTACGGTAAGAGAGGCGGTAAGGGAGGGGATTGTTGTGAGGATTGAAGCGGCGATGTGGGCTTTTGGGCGGAGGGGCTATCTGGAGAGTGTTGTAGGAGGTCAAGGAGAGCGTCTTGTAGCGTATCGGAAGGATGAGGAACAGGCTCAGATGGGGTCGGGTGGAGAAACCACCACGGATCCATTCGGTGTTCTTGCATGATCGTATGCTCCTTTCGTGGTTCTTTTATTCTATTGATTTTCCTCGAAAAAAAGCCGATATCACGGGCTTACACCCCAAAGATATCTCCCAAGGACAGGATGGTTGGAAGCGCGAAATCGCTGCATAAAACGACGCGCAACCTCTTTATTGTATGTTTTCTCAGGAGGGATGTCCATTTGTTAAGGTACGGCGACAAGGACAGGATATTTCTGAAAAAGCAAAGAAGAGAAGGAGGGTTGGTAGAGAAAAGGGGTTGAAAGAGCGATTAGGGGGAGGTGGAGATGGCCGAACATCGGGCTTGTGTGCGCATTAGATCGGTCTTTATCTGTAAAAACGTCCAGCAGCGTTGTGGATCGGGTGGGGTGTTGGCTTCATTCCAACACGTTGGGCGCGATTGGTGGTTAAGAAAAGAATTGCAGACCCCTGAGACTTCGCGGCGAGAAGCCGTCGAGGGAGCGAGTTCGCTTGGAGGAAACAACAACGTCGCTTCTTCTTGTGCATCGGCGGGAGGCGGCATCTGGATATCTTCGCTTGCGCAAGTGGTTTCATCAAGGCAAAACCAAAAACGACGCTCTTTGTATTCAAAGATCCAGATGAGTTCGCTTTTTTGGCGAAAGATCATACAGCCTTTGCGGGTTTTCGTGCTGAGTGCTTGAAAAGCCGCCTGACAGTTGGCATCAGGAACCATCTCGATCTGTTTCGGTCCACAAGAAAACAACACACCACAAACACCCACAAACAAAAGAAAACGGATGACTCGCATCTCGTCATATTCCTCTATCGAAAAAGAAAGATACGCTATTTTTGACAAGCAGAACAACGCAAGACGATGCGATCTTGTTGAGAGATCCCCACACCGATCCCCACGCCGATCCCGATCACAACAACGCCCCCCACAACAAACCAAGGCCAAAGCGGTACAGAAGCCGTGCGTTTGGGGACAGGCGGAGAAACAGGACGCTGCGCAACAAGGCGGCGCTCGACGGAAGACTCGGATGGTCGGCGTTCGACGGAAGACTCGGAGGGACGACGCTCGACAGGAGCTTCGGATGGTCGGCGTTCGACGGGCTGTGAGGTTGCGAGCAGAGGAGTTCGAGGTTGAGGCAGGCTTGTTACGGAGGCGTCGGGCTGTGTCACAGGTTGGGTGGTCGGCTGGGTGGTCGGAAGGATCGCTGTGGGGAGAGGCATGGGAAGGAGCCAATGTTGGACGCCTCGGGTGCGCCCTTTGAGAGGGCGGTGGTAACGGAGAGATTGGCTGCGATACAGCACAGCGATCCAAAGATCGACCTTTTTGTAGGCCACCACGCGAAACTTGCAAGGCGTCACGTTGGCGGGGAGACAAGGGAGCGGCTTGTTGTCTTGCGTCAGAGCGACAGGAAGGCCTGAAGGAGAGGTCTCCAGAAGGATATCGCTGTAAGTCGTGGGGAGCGCGGTCAGTGGGTCGTCTTTGTCGTCTTTGCTATCTTTGTTGGTCTGTGCGAGCGCAAGCGTCGAAAACAAGAAACAAAGCAGCATCACCCAACGAGCCAACACAGGCGCTCGCTGAGCATACAACGGCTCAGAAGTGGGCCAAAAGACCGCAAGATCGAAGAACATCAGATCGGCTCCATCGGAAAAACTTTTTGAAAACAGAATCGAAGCGATGCAGTTGAAAAAGAGAAAGACCTGTTCGCGGCCCCCGCCCAATCGCAGTAACAAGATGTACCGAGCAGGAGAGACTCCCACAAAGGTGCAGACTTCGTTTGCACAGCGGTACACCCGCCCCTTGGGTTTGTGTTTCTGCCCACACTTCGGGCAGGTTTGGCTGGATTTGAAGAGCGTGCTGCGGAAACGCTTGCGCTTGTAAGGGAAGCGAGCGTTCGTGTCTTGTTTGCGAAGTTCGCGGGCCGTTTTGATGGCCTTGTAGAAGCCCTGTTGAGCGGCGTCGATGCTGTGGGAGTGAAGGATGGAATCGGTGGAGCCGAGGGCATCATCGACACGCTCGGCTTTGGAGGTGGACATCCAGACGCCGTGTTTGCGATAAAAGCGCCAATTTAGAGTGCCTTGAGAAAGTGACCCTTTTTTTTGAGGGTCACGCGCCGTGTGTCTCGAATGCAACGACACACAATATACATAAAAGGCGCATGATTTAAGGTGCATTCAACGTTTCTTTACCCTAAAACAGGGTTGCGCTCGTTTGCAAAAACAAGCGCATTGGACGGGGAGGTTGCTTCAGACAAACGTTCGAGCATCTCGGCGTTTGCTGCGACCTGTGAGCCGTCAAAAAAGAGGGTCACTTCTGATCCGAAGCTCGGCGCTTTAGAGCCGAGTCGTTCACCAAAGAGAAGGATACGCAAACGCTGAGCAATTTGCAACTCTTTATTTCAGCAGAAACAAAAGAAGCAACGGCTTACCACTGGGGTGAAACCCCCGTGGCTTACGAAGCGTGAAACTCCCTTTGGTCGTTTTGCGCCGTTATTTTTCTGCCAAGAGCAGGCGGGGATGTAGAGAGAGGAACGGTGCGTCAGTTCGACGAGAAGAAAGCGGGTAAAAAACAGCGTAAAGGTCCGTATGATAAGAAATCCGAGTGACGCGTGCACGAAGCATCGTTCGCAGACGCCCTGTTTTGGGCAGCCATAGGGGGCCCTACGTTTTACGATAACGAAACGAGCGGAGAGCGTATTATTCGTCTTCTTCGTCGCTCCAAGAGCCGTGATGGAAACGATCGAAGAGAGCCTGTTCGAGCTTTTTGTGAAGGCCACCGAAGCCACCATTGGACATCACAACGATCACGTCGTCAGGTCGGGCTTTTGCGGTGATATAAGACACGATCTGATCGACTTCGGGGAAAGCGATCGCACGTTTTCCCCGTTGTTTGAGATCATGAACCACTTTTTCGATATCAAGGCGTTCGTCCGAGGCCATCTTGTCGAAGAGATAGGGCCAAGAAAACAAGGCGATGTCGCAGGCGTCGAAGCTACGGGGAAGATCCTCTTGAAAGACGTTGCGTCGAGCGGTGTTGCTGCGCGGTTCAAAGATGCCCCAGATCCGACGAGAAGGAAAACGCTCGCGGATGGCTTGGGTCGTCACACGGATGGCGGTGGGATGATGGGCAAAGTCATCGATCAGGACGATATCACCGACGCGTGCGAAGATCTCTTGACGCCGCTTGATCCCTTGGAAGCTGGACAGACCCTCTTGGATCGCAAGCGGAGAGAGACCGAGATCCAACGCAACACCGATCGCTGCGATGGTGTTTGCGATGTTATATCGCCCGAATATCGGGACTTCAAAGGGAGCGATCTCACCGTTTGGATCGCACAAGGTAAATTGAGCGCCCGCTTCCGTCATGCGGATATCTTTGGCGTAAAGATCGGCCTGCGTTTCTGCACTATAGGTTCGGACAGGGGCTTGGGCGGCTGCGGCCACTTCCATCGCCATCGGATAATCGCGGCAAACCCATAACTGTCCGTCTGAAGGGATGCGCTGCATCAGAAGAAGAAAAGCCGCTTTGACAGCATCGATATCTTTGTAGATGTCGGCATGATCGAACTCTACCGAAGTTAAGATCACGCGTTTTGGGTTGTAATGGACAAACTTGGGTACTTTGTCAAAAAGCGCAGAGTCATATTCGTCGCCTTCGATCACAAAGTCTCGGCCTTTGGGGAGCAGATAAGAGCCTTCAAAGTTGCCGCAGATCCCGCCCACAAGGACGCCGGGATCCCGCTTTGTGGAGGCAAGCAACCAGCCCGTCAGTGCGGTCGTTGTGGTTTTTCCATGAGTACCCGCCACCACCACGACGTCGCGTTGTTGCAAGAAAAGGTCGTGGATAGCGCGAGGCATCGAAGTACAGGGGATGCCTTCGGTGATGGCGGCTTGGGCTTCGGGGTTGGAAGGCCGACAAGCGTTGCCGATGATCACAAGATCGGGACGAGGTTGTAGATGTGTGGGGCTAAAGCCCTGCTGCACCTTGATCTTCCACGTCGCAAGTTGATCGCTCATCGG
>JAKLKB010000176.1 GCA_023150835.1 Myxococcota bacterium
TTTGGAAAATTAGAAAGGCGGAAAGCTTGTTCGGAATGTTCGATGTTTTGGTAAGCAAGTGAAGATCGGAAAATTAGAAAAAGGAAAAGTCTGTTCGGTATGTTCTCTGGGAGTGGAGTAAGGAGACCGCCAAGAACCCCCCAGCGATGTGCGGCGCCAACAATTGATTAAGTAGAGAAAAAACTGTCGGTTGTTATGCTTGTGAAAGCATGAAGTATTGATGAAAAAACGCAAGCAAAACGGTACAATCGACGACGGTTTGCTCTATTCCGATGCTTTATGAAGAAGAGGTGCGTCGGGCTTTTATTTCTGTTCTTCATACGTTCAGTTCGGGTTCTAAAGGATTTCGGGCAAGAAGGCGTCCAGAAAAGCGGACACATTTGGACGCGTGCGCAGACTGAAGCGAGCCGCAGCCAAAAAACCCGTGTTCGTGTGGCATCAAGCGAGAGAGTTGTTGGTGTGTAAAGCGATGCTCTGTTCGCCGAAACGGGGTCAAGGGGCGACAGTCTATGGCGGGGCGTGGGGCAGCGCCCCACATAAACCATTCAACTGCGCAAGTCCTGTCCTGTTCGGAAAAGCATTGCGAATAGAAAAGTGTCGCGAACCCCCCCCAAGGTGCAGGGCATCAGGGTTTGAGAACGGATTCGCTTTCTTTGGCGGCGTCGACTTCGGATTGGGAGAAGGGCAAGAGGCGCGTCTTGCCGTTGCGCCAATCTTCGAGCAGATCGCCAAAGTGTTTGTTGTCGGGGACGCCGCTTTGGCCACCAAACAGGGCGACTTGGGCGGTGGGGCGGCCATCGTCTGTAAATTGAACGATGTTGCGCATCACAGCGGCGTGATAGCTATAAAAGCGCTCATCGAGCGCGTTGCCCTTGCTACCGACAAAATCGAAGTGAGAGACTTCGACGGTGCCGATGCTTCCGTGTCGGCCTTTTTCGGGCAAAAGCAGCTTTTCGCCGAAGTCGTTTCGGACGCGGATCACATGGATATCCCCCCATTCTACGGCGGTGAATTTTTTGTCGGGGAAGGTTTTTTTGAGGTGTTCGATGGCGTCTTTGAGAGCGAGCAAGACGATCTCATCGCCTGTTTCGACAACCTCTTTGGTTTTCTTATCATCGGCGAGATCGCTGCCTTTGGCAGTCTTTGCGCCTTCGAGGAATGTCAGCATCGGTCGGACAATCGAGTCGGGGTGGGCTTTGACCATCGTATCGTAGATCTCGGAGGGCATATCATCACGCAGCCAGCGGCGTCCTGCAAAGGCCATCCACACATGAAACAACGGCGCTCCCGTATTTTTGAGATCGGAGAAACGGTCCCATTTTTTGAGATGGTCGATGGCTTCGATGATCTCGGGATCTTTGGACAGAGGGATCAGGCGCGGTTGATTGGAGTCCGTAGCAGCCTTGGCGGCTTCCCACGCGGCATCAAGGCGCTTGAGCAAGCGATCGGCGATATGGGAATAAGTGTCGAATTGGAGCTTTTGAGTCTCTGCGACGTCCCACTTTTTGCCTGCATCGATATGCTGTTTCATGCGTTCGAGGATGCGTTTGGCGCGAAAGCCCGAATCGTAGATAAAGCTTAGATAATAGGGATCATTGAGGGGATCACCGTCAGAAGTTGTGCCGACGGGGTCGTTGTTTGCGGTGATGATGTAGCCTTCGGCGGGATTAAAGAGTTGAGGCATCAAGGCGGCTTCGACATACTTTCCCGTAAAGTCGTAGCCTTTTCCGGGCATCACCATCCAAGGGGGAGATTGGGGATCGAGCTTTTGACGGATCGGCTGGGCGGCATTGGCTGAATAGCCGATATCGCCGTTGGCCGTGATGCAGACGAGGTTTTGTGCGCCGACTTCGTAGTTCGCCATCGCGGCTTTGAATCCCTCGATATCTTGGGCGGTACTCAACATGTAAAAGGCTTTGGACTCTTTGGTGACGCCCATCCCCGCCCAATGGATACGCAGGCGGTTTGCGCCAAAAAGCTCTACGGTGGGGAGGGGTGGAAAGGCTTTGAACAGCGAGCCTTTTTCGGTGAATTCGATCTCAAGTTCTTCTTCATCCACACCGCTGCGATCGTCTTTTCGGATACGGAGCTTTTCTTTTCGGACGCTGACGGTCAACCCTTCACCATCGAGGGTCAACGTGTCGCCTTGTTTTTTGACATTGTTGGCGTAAAGGTCCGTCACATCGGCTCTTGCAGTCGTGGCTCCCCATGCGACTTTGTTGTTGTGTCCAAGCAAAACATACGGGATACCGGGGAATGTAAAGCCAGCGGCTTGGTAGCCATCGTCGGCGTGGTAGTGGATCAGATAGAGTATCGGGGGGTTGGAGAGCGTGAGGTGCGGATCGTTCGCAAGGATGGGCTTTCCGTTGGCGGTGTGCTTGCCTGCGATCACCCAGTTGTTGGAACCACCGCGATAAGGCATCAGGTCCATTTGTTGGCGCATCCCTTCGAGCATTTGGAGAAGCTGCTCGCGGGGGGCGTGGGGTTTGAGATGGGAGAGAGTAGGCGAGCGGAGGCTCGGGAGGTTGGGCTTTCCGTCGACGATCAGCGGTTGGGTGGTCTTGCCGGGAAAGCCTTTGAGGATGGTGGTTTTGTCGGGAGGTTCGAGGCGCAGCACATCGTTGAATTTGACGTCTCCGTCCATCAATAGGCCCGCAAACGTAAAGATCAGCTCGTACAGGCTGGTATCGGACAGCCCGAAACTTTGCATCTTCCCGATGGCAAAAGTATCGACAGGCGTCCATTCTTCGGGTTCATAGTTAAGTTCGTTCGAGCCAAAGCCATAAGGCAAGCGAAGTCCGTCTTTTCCAGCTTTGGCGTCCCGAATGAAGGCGTTGATGCCCATCGAAAAAGCGAGGGCTGTTTTGTAAAGTTCGGGTTCACTTTGCTTGAAGTACTCGGTCGATTTTTCCGCCCAATAGCGCAGACCATACGTGCGGATCAAGATATCTTGGCTTTTGTAATCAAACGGATCGGTGTTTGGGGTGCGTTTGAACTTGGCCCCAAAGACTTCGGAGAGGCGGCCTGAAGCGCGCCGTCGCAAAAGATCCATTTGAAACAAGCGGTCGCGAGCCATCTCATAGCCACCTGCGTAAAAGGCGTCGAATCGGTCTTTTGCGTAGAGATGTGGGATGCCGTTGGTGTCACGAATCACTTTTACTTGAGCAGAAAGCCCCTTGTATTCGGCATTTGGAGAAGAAGGGGGCTGACAGCTTGGCAGACTGAGAAAAGCAAAGACCAAGCCCAGAAGAAACATGGCGCTGAGACCGCCAAACGGTCGAAACCATCGTCTGTGATACAAAAACATTGCGAGACTCCCAAAAACAAGAAAGATTCCCACCGACAGATCCCAAAGAGGCGTTAAACCTCGACAAGCCACGACGTAGACAAGAGAAAGCCGTGTTCGCGCCACTCCAAGCGAGAGCATCGTTGGTTTGGAAAGCAGTGATCTTTTCGCCAAACGCGGGGTCAAGGGGCGAGAGTCTATGGCGGGGCGTGGTACCTCGCCCCACAAAACCATCGAACTGCAGGCTCCCATCCAAAGAAAAAACGCTCGGTCATCCTAAAGAAATACGTCTGTTCTGTCAAAGGCTGCTTTGGTTTGTTGTGTTCTCAAGCGAAATTGGGTAGTGTGCGGGAAGCGAAAAAGAACGCAGCTTTTTGCAGAGACGAAGAACACGGATTGCAAAGAGGCGGCGTGCAGGAAAAAGACGGATAGTTCGGCCTGATGCAAGAAGGAGATGGCGTCTCTGCGAAGTGTTTGGCGTGGGATGCTGAGATTCGATGTCTGAAAATACAGTATTTTCGAGCAAATCACTGATCGGTCAGGTACTACAAGGCAACTATTTAATCGAAAAGGCCGTAGGCAAGGGCGGTATGGCATGGGTGTATCGTGCGCGCCATACAAAGCTTCAAGAGACGATGGCGGTCAAAGTGTTGTTGCCTCACATCGCCGAAGAAGCGGGGGTACGCAAGCGCTTTTTGGACGAAGCGCGGATCCAGTTTCGCTTGAAGCACGCGAATATCGTCCAAGTGACCGACGTGATCGAAGAAAGAGAGATCATCGGCATCGTGATGGAGTGGATCGAAGGGGAAGACCTGAAAGAACTGCTCAAGCGCATCCGTTCACCGATGCCGATCAAAGATATCTGGCGACTGATGGCCCCTGTGCTGGACGCGATGGCGTATGCCCATTCACGGGGCTTGATCCATCGGGACTTGAAGCCGGCCAACATTATGCTCCACACGCCGGGAGATGATATCGTGATCCCCAAAGTGACGGACTTTGGGATCGCCAAGCTGATCGACGAAGCCGAGGAAAGCCACACCCGAACAGGCGTTGCGATGGGAACCATCAAGTATATGGCCCCCGAGCAGATCCTCGACAGCAAACACGTCGACGCACGCGCCGATATCTACAGCCTTGGCGTGATCTTGTACTTTATGGCCACCGCAAAGCTGCCTTTCAAAGGGGACAGCCAACTGGTGATCTACCAACAATTGAACGAACCTGCCCCTCCCCCAAGCAGCCATTACGAAGGGATCTCGCCCGCCTTTGAAAAAGTCTTGCTGCGTTGTTTGGAGCGCGATCGAGAAAAGCGTTACCAATCTTGTGCGGAGTTATCGCACGCGCTGTCTTTGGCCCTGCTCGAAAGCAGCGGAGTGCGCGAAGGTTCGACGGGGACACTGAGTTCTTCTGAGATCCAAGAGATTATGCGCTCGCTGAACACAGATTCCGACAGCAGCGCATCCTTTTCAGGTTCAGGAGTTTCGTTGTCGAATCTTTCGGGAGAAAGCTCGTTTATGTTGCGAGCGCGCCCAACGGGGATCGAAGTCGGCCAAGCCCCCCCGCCCGAAAGCTTAGAGGCCGAATTAGACCTCCCGCAAGAGCCACCTGCTCCGAGCAAAGGCAAGCGCGATCACACCTTTGCCTCTAGCGCGAATGTCCGCGCCCAAAAGCCCACGCCACCGACATCACGCCCATCCGCTCCGATCGACCTCGGAACTCCCGACGAAGCCACTGTGTTGGCGGATGATTTGACATCGATCCGTCAGCCCGGAAACAAGGGGCTTTGGATGGTGATCGCGATCCTTTTGTTTGGAGGTTTGGGCGTAGGGTTGTGGTTTTATACGGGAACCTCGACGCCTTCGATCTCCAAACCCACCCCTGATCGGAGGGGAACCGAACCGACCAACCGCCCAAATCCCCTACCAGCGGCTACTTCGGGGCCTTGCAAAGATGGAGATCGCCAACCTTGCTACGATGGGCCTGCGGGAACCCAAGAACGCGCTCCTTGTCAGGGTGGATTGCAGATCTGCAAAGATGGAAAATATGGCCGATGTATGGGGCAGATCTTGCCAAGCAAAGAGCTTTGCAACGACAAAGACGATGATTGCGATGGAAAAGTAGACGAAGACTTTGAGAAAAAAGGGCAAGCCTGCGCCGTCCGAGACGGAGATTGCGCGATATCAGGTGTGTATGCTTGTTCGGCAGACGGTCAAAAACTGATCTGTACAACCAAAGAAGGCGGCCAGACCGAAGGTGTGTATCGTGTGCGCCTCAAGATCTCACCCCCAAGCGCCCAAGTGGGACTGCGCTATGGCGGAAACAAGCGCAGCGCCAAAGGACGCTATTGTGTCGAGGTGAAGGAGCGTATGCGCTTAAACATCGATGCAAGCGGCTATTACGCTTGCGCGTTCACCTTGCCCACACAAAACACCACCATCCAAATCCGTCTCAATCGCCGCAACCCGATGGATCTCGACCCATCGTTGGGCTACTGCAAACGCTAACACTCACCGAAAGACGGTGCGTGTCGAGCCTTTTCGCACAGATCGTTGTGCTTTGGGTGGCGGTGTTGCGGATCGTTGTGCTTTGGGTGGCGGTGTTGCGGATCGTTGTGCTTTGGGTGACGGTGTTTGTGGAAAGAAAAGCATCCTACCATGAGGAGAAAAGCGGTGAAGCGTGTTGTTGTTGGGTTGTGTGCGTTAGTCGTGTGGGGATGGGCTTTCGATGCGTCCGCAGATCCGGCCTGTTATGCGCTGTTTCGCTCGCAGCGTTTTCAAGAAGCGGCGGACTGTTTCCAAAAAGCGGCCAACGAGATGGGTGCGGGTTCTTCGTTGAGCCAAGAAAAACGCGTTGAGAAGGGGCGGCTGTTGCGCAACGCGGCATTGAGTTTAGGTCGAGCGGCAGGAAACGCAAAGCCCGAAGAGCGGGCATGGATGCGTGAACGTGCAGTCGGCCTGTTGCGGTTGTACGATCGAGAGGGTCTGCACGAAAGCGCCGCTGTCAAGGCTGCAACCGCACGCCTTCGCCAGACATTCGCTGGACAGGTCGGATATGCCGCCGTCAGCATCGTGACGAATCATCCGAAAGCAACAGCCAGCCTCAAAGGCTACCGCTACCAAGAAAGCCGCGTCGGCATGGTCTGGAACCTGAATCTGCGGCCCGGTCGCTACAGTTTAGAAGTCGATTATCCCGGTGGGATCAAGCGCGAAGAGGCATTCGAGGTGGGTGCTTTTGCGCGAAAGACTTTGGTCTTGAATCCCCCAAGCAGCGCAACTCAAGTGACGATCGTCACCAACGCCGAAGATGCGCTGATCCAGATCGAGGGTGGCAAGCTGCAAAGCCCCGCGATATCACGTGGAGCCTTGTGGACGAAAAAACTTGAACCCGGCAGCTACACCATCAAAGTGACCTATCGCAGCCAACAGCCTACAGAGAAGGGTTTTTCCATCGAAGCAGGACAATCCTTGGCCTTTGTCTTCAATCCACCCGGCCCTCCCGCACTCCAGATCTTGACCAAACCCGACGGCGTATCGGTGTTTGTGGATGGACAATATCGAGGCAAAACCGATCTGCGGATCGATGTCAAAGAAGGCACACGCGAGATCATCTTGCGGCGCACCTGCTACCTGCCCGAAAAGCGCACCATCACTGCCGAAGCCAATAAAGAAAAACGCCTCGCTCTCGATATGAAGCGCGATCCCGCCTACATCCGATGGCAAGACAGCCAAAAAGGATTGCGCGGACGGCAGATATTCGGGTGGTCGATGTTGGCAGGTGGCTTGTTGATCGGCGGTGTCGCAGGAGCGATGCACGGTGTCGCAAGCGCCAAACACGCCGAAGCCCAAGACGTGCGACAAACGAACTTCACGGCTTATCAGGGATTTGCACGTGAAGGAAACACATTTCGCACGGTGGGGCATGTGGGCGTCGGAGTCGGAGGAGCCGCCTTGATCGCAGGAGTGGTGGGCCTTGTCATGGCACAATCCACCCCACTGTCCGAAGTTCCTTGCGAAGTCCGCCTCAAAGACGAATAAGCGTCGCATCTGTCTGCCTTGGAGTAGAAACCATGTTGTTTCGATGGGTTGTATCGATTGTGTTGGTCGGGGCTTGGTTGGGAGCTTCGACGTCTTGTTATCTCGACCCAGACACCCAGTGTCTGGCCGACTCCGATTGCCGCACCAACTTCTTGTGCAAAAACAAGCGTTGCGTTTGTCCCGATCGACTCGAACAATGTGGTGTGGATTGCGTCGATCTGAAAACCAATACGAACCATTGCGGCGCTTGCAACAACGTTTGCACAGGAAACACACCACGATGCGCCTGCCCAAAAGAAGATGCAAAATGTGAAAAAGCCGGAGCCAAGGCCAGTTGCGCAGCGGGATGCCCCACAGGGCAAACGGATTGTGGAACCGAGTGTGTCGCGGATTTCGCCAACAGCAACGCACACTGCGGGCAGTGTGGGGAAGTTTGCTCAGCGGGATTTCAGTGTGGCAGAAACCCACAAAAAGACAAGATCATCGAGTGTATGTGTCCATCAGGGACCGAAGATTGCGGCGGCGTCTGCGTCAACAAAAAGACCAACAAAGATCATTGTGGATCTTGCAACAATGCCTGCGCTGCCGGCCAAGTCTGCCTCAACAGCACATGCTCGACCTGCCCCGCTGAACGACGATGCGGCTCGGAATGTCCCGACTTTACGAGCGATGCCGCCCATTGCGGAGAATGCGGAAAAAAATGCAACGCAGGCGAAGATTGCTGTGATAGCAAGTGCGTGAACCTCAAGACCGATACGACCTACTGTGGCTCTTGCACCACCAAATGCCGCGCCGATCAGATGTGCGATGCCAACGCTTGCAAGTGCATGGGTAGCAAAGTGAATTGCCCTGCCCCTGTCGATGCTTGTGTGGATGTCTTGACGGATGCCAAAAACTGCGGTCAATGCGGAAAGATCTGTCCCCAAGACAGCCCCGTTTGCGTCGAGGGGATCTGCTGCAAAACGGGCGAAAAAGCCTGTGCTTCGGGCAGCGGAAAGATCTGCGCAGACCTCAACAAAGACCCCGATAACTGCGGAACTTGCGGAACCTCTTGCAACGGGCAGATCTGCGACGGCATGACCTGTAAAAAATGCACCAGCGACAGCCAATGCGCCAGCGGCCTAACGTGCGACAACGCAAGTGGACGTTGTTTGTGCGGTTCTGGCTGCAACTGGCTCAAGTCTTTGGGGACAAGCAAAGCCAGCGTCTGGACTTTGGGTGTAACAGTCAGCCCAAGCCAAGACGTGTATATCGGCGGCGAATTTTCTGGAACCATCCGCACCGAAAAAGGCGACACCTACGTATCGCAAGGAGCGGCCACCAACCTGTTTTTTGCGCGATTAGATTCGGCAGGCCGCCTCAAATGGTTCCGCTCCATTCAGATCACAGGAGCCACCGCAAACCCCGAAACCAAGCGCGTTCGAATGGCTGTCGGTTCCGACGAGCATCTGTACGTAGCGACCACTATTAGCGGAGCCAAAGATACAAAAGTCACGGTAGATGCAGGTGTTCCGCAACTCTCTTTGCGTGGAGGCTCGGATATCTTTGTTGGAAAGCTCGACAGCAACGGAAAGTGGTTGTGGGCGCTCTCGACAGGCGGAGCAGGCGAAGACTACGCAAGTGGCCTTGGCTTGGACGCCAACAACAACATCTATCTCGCTGGGCGTTTCCAAAAAACTGCGGCCTTCGGCACCACAACGCTGGTCGCCAAAGACAAAGCGGGAGCCGATATCACCTCGGGCTTTGCGTTGTTTGTGGCGCGGCTTGATCCCGCAGGGACGTTCACCAACGCGATCACCGCCAACGGAAAGGCCAACGTCGAAGCCCTTGTGGTGGATAACTCAGGAAACGCCTATATTACGGGACAATGCGAACATGAAACCAACTTTGGCCCAAACAAGGCGCAAACCAACTTTACCAACTCCATCTATGTCGCCAAGCTCGGGGCAGATCTCCAGTTTTCGTGGGTACAAGCGGGCGTAGGCGGTGGACATGGAAAAGCCTTGGCTTTGCGTGCAGGGATCGGCGTCGAAGTCGCAGGAACTTACGCAGGATTTATCAAGTTCGGGGAAAAAGACTTACAAGAACCCCCCAAAGCTTCTGGACAGACCATCGGTACAGGGTTTTTAGTCGCTCGTTTGCGCGAAGCCAACGGTCGCCTCGATTGGGTCGCCACGGGGCACAGCCTAGAAACCCAAGAAGTCCGCGACCTCGCCCTCGATGCTTCGGGCGTTTCCTCTGTCGTCGTATTTGCAAAAGGCGACCTGATCGTCGGCACACAAACCTTCAAAAGCGAAGCCAAGCAAGACAGCTTCATCGTCACACTCGATAGCCAAGGCTCTCCCCTCGCCAAGCAGTTCCTTTTGACCGGACCGAGCGACGATATCGCCACCGCCATCGCCATGGACGCAGCAGGTAGCCTCTATGTCGTCGGCTACTTCGGCGACACCCTCAACCTCCGCCCATCCACTCCCCCTCTCAAGATCGATCCCGCCGGAACCATCGACAGTTTCTTCTGGAAAACCAAATAAAACGCAAATAGCTTGCAAAAGCACTTGACTCTACAAAAAGAACGTGGTGAAACGGGGCATCACTCCGTCATGACGACTTGTGGCGGGATAACAAGCCTGTGGTGCGCCGTTGTTTCAAGGTAGAAAAAGACGTAGCAACGGGCGTTTCGATGGTAGAGAACAAGGAGAAAGCGATGTTCAAAAAGCTGTGGATGGGTCTGGGTCTGGTCGTGGTGTTGTCGATGGTGGCGTGTGGAACACCCGATCCAACCTGCGCAAAAGGTGAAGTGGTCGTCAAAGAAAGCGGGAAGGCGATCTGCAAAAAGTCTTGTACAGCCGACACAGACTGCGCAACAGGCGAGATCTGCCACAAGGACGAAGCCCCCGCACATTGCGACAAAAAAGACTAATACGAAATCCGCCCGCTGTGTGATCGTCAAGGTGTAGGGGCAATCGCGCTCCAACCCTCACCCCTGCCCTTCGCGACACCCCTCCCTGCGACGCTCGCAAAGCCTCGCTGCTGCCGCGAGGGGGAGGAAGGTAGAAAGTCTGAGCGCACAAAGAAACCCCGTACTTTCCGTACTTTCCGTACTTTCCGTACTTTCCGTACTTTCCGTACTTTCCGTACTTTCCGTACTTTCCGTACTTTCCGTACTTTCCGTACTTTCCGTACTTTCCGTACTTTCCGTACTTTCCGTACTTT
>JAKLKB010000177.1 GCA_023150835.1 Myxococcota bacterium
TGAAGAAAACAACGAAAACTCGATGGGTTCGTTCAAAACAGATAGCGATGAAGAGGTCACCGACGCAACAGAGATCGGGCAGGCACACCTGTCTGCCCCTACAAAACACCGTGTGATTTCCAACACGTAGGGGCAACCATGTGTGGTTGCCCTCGCTGAGGTTGGTTTGAACGGACCCACTCGAGGTCACCGACGCAACGGAGCGAGGGCAGGCACGGGGGCCTGCCCCTACAAAACACCGTGTGATTTCCAACATGTAGGGGCAACCAGGTGTGGTTGCCCTAGCTGAGGTTGGTTTGAACGGACCCACTCGATCAAAAACGTCGCTCATGAGGTTCCTTAGAAGACCTCAAAACACAACATGAGCCTCTGCGAAGATATCCCCCAACCAAACACTCGTAATGGTTTGCTAACCCTTTGGTTTTGAAACGAAGCTTTCGTATCGGGTTGACAGCGCCCAAGAAAAAAGTACACTCCCCTCCAGTCCCGATGGTATCCCAACCCAAGCCCGCGCATCTTGATTTCTTGCATCCCCTCATGGAGGTCACGATGTCTCTTTCGTCTCTGAGTACTGGCTCGATGATCCTTGTCCTCAAGCATCTCCTTCAACCCGAATCCCGCAAGATCCTCGAACAAATCCCTCTTCTTCAACCCTTCATCCCCGAACTGGAACGCGTCCTCTCCGCCCTCGAATCAAGCCGCCCTGACAAAGCAAGCTCCGATGAAGCCGAACGCATCATCCGCAAAATCCTCAACGACTGCGATCGCAAGCACGATACCCTCAACCGTCACCTCTATCGCTTGCTTGAGATCACCACAGACGCCCTCCCTGAATCGATGAAACCACAATACCAAGCCGTACACGAGCGGCTTTTTCCTCTCGGCTTGGCCGTCAATCGTTTGCGTTGGGTTGACGAGGCTGGCGAAGTTGCCCGCTTCGAAAAGCAACTTCGTTCCGATGCCAACCTCTCTCGTATGCTCCTTGAAATGACCCTCACCGTCGGCGGTGTCGAACGCCTCAATGGCCTTGCTCTCGCAGAAGCCCTGATCCAAGTCGGCAAAGACATGGATCAAAAACTTCTTGAACTCAACAAGCTCCAATCGGGCGGCACGACCGCTGAAACACAAGCCCGACGCGACTTCGTTCGTTGGGTGACGCGCTTCGTTGACCTCGCGCAGATCGCTCTCGCCGCACAACCCATCCTCTTGCAAAAATTGCTTGTTGAACTTCAAAAGCAGCTTGACGATGTCCCCTCCGAACCCTCCAAATCCTGACACTCTTCAAACCACACGCCCCTTTTGTTCTGCGCTCCCGCCCAGAACGCTAAAAAGAGCGTGTTATCGCAGATCGTTTGCAATAGAACGCTAAAAAGAGCGTGTTACCGCAGATCGTTTGCAATAGAACGCTAAAAAGAGCGTGTTATCGCAAGTCGTTTGCAATAGAACGCTAAAAAGAGCGTGTTACCGCAGATCGTTTGCAATAGAACGCTAAAAAGAGCGTGTTATCGCAAATCGTTTGCAATAGAACGCTAAAAACAGGGGTGGAACTTGGGCGTTGGAGGAAAAATCGCTAAAAGCAGGGGTGTAACTTGGGGATTGGAGGGAAAATCGCTAGAAGCAGCGGTAGAAGTGGGCGGTTGGCCAAAAAAAGCCGTGTTCGCGCAGTTTGAAGCGACAGAGTCGTTTGTTTTGAAAACCTGTGATCTTTTCGCCCACATGGGGTCAAGGGGGTTAAGACCCCTTGTGGGGTGTGGGGTGAAACCCCACAAAATAAGCCCGCTGCGTAAGGCCGAAGGTGGTCGGAGATGAGCGAAAATTTGGGTGTGGAGTGTGAAAGGTTCGGTTGAGAGGGGATATCACTTGACAGGAAGGGGAAGGGAGCATAGCCTTTGCGCGCCTTGTGGGGTACGCAGTGAGAACAGGCGATAGAATTGTTTGTGAGAAAGAGGAGTTGCGCGATGTGGAAGGTAGCGACAGGCTCGGATCATGCGGGGCGGCGATTGCGAATGCAGGTGCAGGAGTGGTTGGCAGCGCGTGGTGTGGAGGTCGTGGATTGTGGGGTGCATGAGCAGGAATCGGTAGATTATCCGTGTTATGCGGCTCCGGTTGCGCAGCGAGTCCGAGCAGGCGAGGTGGCGTGGGGCGTGTTGGTGTGTGGTAGCGGTTTGGGGATGAGCATGGCGGCGAATCGTTATGCGGGGATTCGGGCGGCTTTGTGCCGAGAAGAACACAGCGCACGGATGGCACGGATGCACAACGACGCGAATATCTTGGTGTTGGGAGAGCGATTTACAGGAGAATCGCTTGCGGAGGCGATCTTGGATGCGTGGATGGCGGCGTCTTTTGAGGGGGGTCGCCATGCGCGCCGAGTGGAATTGATGGATACGCTGCCTGTCGAGACAAGCAAGGCGTAGCGTGGAGGAATCCGTCAGAAAGAACTGTTTGCAACAGGAATGGCCGCCGAACCCGGATGGGGGTGTGCCGCGAAGGAGAGAGGGCCGATGTATCAATCGTTAGCGAAGACAGATCCCGAAGTGTTTTCGAGTTTGCGTCATGAGTTGCACCGCCAAGAAGAAGGTTTGGAGATGATCGCGTCGGAGAACTTTGTGTCGCGAGCGGTGATGGAAGCGGTGGGATCGCCGTTGACGAACAAGTACGCGGAAGGGTATCCAAAGGCGCGGTATTATGGTGGATGCGAGTATTACGACGAGATCGAGACGTTGGCGATCCAGCGAGCCTGCAAGTTGTTTGGGAGCGATCATGCGAATGTGCAACCGCATTCGGGCGCGCAAGCCAACATGGCGGCGTATCAGGCATTGTTGAAGCCGGGGGATACGATCTTGACGTTGGAGTTGGCGCATGGGGGCCACTTGACGCATGGGAGTCCCGTGAATGGTTCGGGCAAGTTGTACAATGTAGTGCATTATCGGGTGCGACAGGACGATCAGCGGCTGGACTACGATCACATTGCAGAGCAAGCAGCGGCCCACAAGCCGAAGCTGATCGTGGCAGGCGCGAGCGCATATCCGCGAACGATCGACTTTGCGCGATTTCGACAGATCGCAGACAGCGTGGGGGCGTTGTTGATGGCGGATGTGGCGCATGTAGCAGGTTTGGTGGTGACGCAGCTTCATCCTGATCCGATGCCGTATTGTCATGTGGTGACGACGACAACGCACAAGACGCTGCGCGGTCCTCGGGGCGGGTTGATCTTGACGTCGGAGGATTATCGCAAAGCGATCAATTCGGCGGTGTTTCCCGGGATGCAGGGCGGGCCATTGATGCACGTGATCGCGGGAAAAGCGGTGGCGTTTGGCGAGGCGTTGTTGCCGTCGTTTGCGGCGTATCAGCGGCAAGTATTGGCGAATGCGCAGACGTTGGCCAAGGTGCTGTCCGACGGTGGAGTGCGTTTGGTGACGGGAGGAACGGACAATCACTTGATCTTGATGGACGTGGGGAGTCTGGGCCTGACGGGTCAACAATGCGAGCAAGCTTTGGAGCAATCGGGCTTTACGGTGAACAAGAATATGATCCCCTATGATGCGCGCCCGCCGAAGGTGACGAGCGGGATCCGCGTGGGAACCCCCGCGCTGACATCGCGTGGGATGGGCGTGGCAGAGATGAAGCAGATCGGCGCGTGGATGTTGGAGATCTACAAAGATATCGAGAATGAAGGATTGCGCGGGCGGATTCGTGCAGAAGTGGCGGCGATGAGCAAGCGTTTTCCGTTGTATCCGGCGTTGGTTTCGGCGGCAGATAGTTTGGGGGGGCAAGGCTGAGGCCCGATGCGATGTCCTAATTGTCAAGCGGAAGAGACGCGAGTGATCGATTCGCGAAGTAGCAAGGATGGCTACGTGGTGCGTCGTCGTCGGGTGTGCGAAGAATGCAAAGGCCGATTTACGACGTACGAAAAGATCGAGCAGATGTTGCCGATGGTGACGAAGAAAGATCAACGGCGAGAGTTGTTTGCGCGGGAGAAGATCACGCGAGGGATCATGCAGGCGTGTCAAAAGCGGCCCGTGAGCATCGAGCAAGTCGAGCAGATCGCCGATGAGATCGAGCGTTTGGTGTCCGAACGCAGCGAGCGAGAGGTGGAGAGCCAACAGATCGGCGCGTGGGTGATGGAAAAATTGCGCGATGTGGATCAGGTGGCGTATGTACGTTTTGCGAGTGTGTATCGGGAGTTTCGGGACGCCGAAGAGTTTATGGCGGAGTTGCGGGGGCTTTTGCCAGAAGGGGAAGGGGGAAGACCCCAAACGCAAGGGTGATGAGAGGCGTTGTGTGGAGTGTCCCTTGGATGGGCAGTCGAAACGTCCGCAAACGCAAGGATAATGGAGAGACCTTCTGTGGATCGAGATGTGTATTATATGTCGCTGGCGCTTGAAGAAGCGGCGCGAGCGAGAGGTCGAACCCGTCCGAATCCGATGGTGGGTGCGGTGGTCGTCAAAGAGGGCGAGATCTTGGCGCGGGGGTACCACCATCGCGCAGGTTTGCCGCACGCGGAGGTGGAAGCGTTGTCACAGATCGGTGAGGCAGCGCGTGGTACGACGATGTATGTGAACTTGGAGCCATGCAGCCATTATGGTCGGACGCCACCTTGTGCGGATCGGTTGATCGAGGCGGGTGTGGCGCGGGTGGTGGTGGGGGTGACGGATCCGAATCCTCGCGTGGATGGCCGAGGTATCGAGCGTTTGCGTGCGGCAGGGATCCAAGTTGACGTTGGCGTGTTGGAGTCGGCGTGTGCGGATCTGAATGCGCCATTTTTTACATACATCCGAGCGGGCCGTCCGTATGTGCAGCTCAAGATCGCGATGAGTTTGGATGCGCGGATCGCGACGAGGACGGGGGATTCGCGTTGGTTGAGCGGAGAAGAGGCTCGGCGTTGGGCGCACCAGTTGCGCGATCATGCGGATGCGATCTTGGTGGGTGTGGGGACGGTGATCGCGGATGATCCTGCGTTGACGGTGCGTTGGGTGGAGGGGCGCGATCCGTTGCGAGTGGTGTTGGATTCGACGTTGCGAACGCCGCTGTCGGCGCAGATCGTGGTGGGAGAACAGGCTGCGGGGACGGTGGTGTTTTGCTGTCGCCCTGATGTGGAGAAGCAAGCGGTGTTGGAAGCGCGGGGCGTGCGCGTCGAGGTGGTCGAGGCGGATGCTGCGGGGCAAGTCTCGCTCGAAGCGGTGTTGCGTCGTCTGCATGGGATGGAATGTTTGCATCTTTTGGTGGAGGGCGGTGGCGGTGTGCATGGCGCATTTTTGCGGTCGCGTCAGGTGGATCGGTTGTCGCTGGTGTTGACGCCTTGGTTACTCGGCTGCGACGGGATCGATGCGTTTCGTTTTGCAGGAACGGATCTGTTGAAAGATGCTTTGAAGCTGCGGGGTTTGCGAACGCAACGTTTGGGGGAAGATATCTTGTTGGAAGCGGAGATGCCGAAGATGGAGCGCGAGAGCGTAGGATCAGGTGAAAGCCGCTGATGTGTTGGGATATTTGGAAGGTTTGCGCGTGGTGTTGAATGGAGGGTGCTGTGAATAGCAAAGAGCGTGTAGAGCGGGCATTGGAAGAGATCCGCAAGGGCAAGATGATCGTCTTGGTGGATGATGAAGATCGAGAGAACGAAGGCGATCTGTACATGGCGGCAGAGAAAGTGACACCCGAAGCGATCGCGTTTATGGCATCGCGAGGTCGGGGATTGATTTGCTTGACGTTGACGGATCAGCGGTGTGCTGAGCTTGCGTTGTCGATGATGGTGACGGAGCAGGACAATCACACGCCCTACGGGACGGCATTTACGGTCTCGATCGATGCACGTGAAGGGATATCAACGGGGATCAGCGCGCATGATCGGGCGTTGACGATCAAGTTGGCGATCGATCCAAAGACGCGACCAGAGCAGTTGGTGCGACCGGGCCACATTTTTCCGTTGCGTGCGCGGGAGGGTGGGGTGTTGGTGCGTGCGGGGCAGACGGAAGGGTCGGTGGATTTGTCGAGGATGGCGGGTTTGCATCCGTCAGGTGTGATCTGCGAGATCATGAAAGAAGATGGGACGATGGCGCGGATGCCGGATCTGGAGGTATTTGCGTGTGAACATGATCTGATGATCTTGACCATTGCGGATCTGATCGAGTATCGGATGCGGCATGAATCCTTGGTGCAATGCCAACAGGAGTTTGCGTTGACGACGGAGACAGGCGCACGATTTCATGCAAGCGTTTGGCGCGATGTGATGGCTGAGCGCACGCATTTAGCGATCCGTCTTGGCGAATGGAGCGAAGAAGAAGAGGTGTTGGTGCGGGTGCATCGCAGCAGTTTGTTGAGCGATGTGTTTGGATTTCACCGTCCCCACGCTTCGCCATCGCTGCAAGGGGTATTTGAAACGCTCGAAGAAGCAGGAAAAGGCGTGGTGCTTTATTTGGTGTATCCCGAACCCGGGACGGATCTGATCTATCCGTTGGCTTCGTATGAAGAACGCGAAAGATTGGCCTTGCCCCAAGCGATGCGAGAGTTGCGGGAATATGGGATCGGCGCACAGATCTTGTCGCGTCTCGGCTTGCGCAATATCCGATTGATGACCAACAACCCGAAGCGGCTTGCAGGGATCGATGGTTATGGCCTGACGATCGTTGAACAAGTTTCGATCCCACAAGATACACAGCGACGTGCGGGTCTGACCGTGACCTCGGTGGCTGTCCACGAAGACGGAGACAAGGTGTGAATATGCCAGAGATCATAGAAGCCAATCTGGTGGTCGATCCAAATGCGCGTTTTGCGCTGGTGGTGTCGCGCTTCAATGAAACGATCTGCGAGCGTTTGTTGAGCGGTGCGATGGATGCGCTGGTGCGTCATGGCGGAAAAGTCGAGCAGATCGTGGTGGTGCGCGTGCCGGGAGCTTTTGAGATCCCGTTGGTGGTGCGTCGTTTGGCCCGCAGCAAGCGCTTTGATGCCGTGATCGCGCTTGGGGCAGTAATTCGTGGCGGAACGCCGCACTTTGAATATGTTTGTTCGGCGGTGACTTCGGGGCTGAATCAGGCCCAGATGGAAACCGATATCCCTGTTGCGTTTGGGATCTTGACAGCAGATACCACAGAGCAAGCGACGGAGCGGTCGGGGATCAAGATGGGAAACAAAGGCATCGAGGCTGCCCTTGCTGCCGTGGAGATGGTGAACTTATTGAAACAGGTCGATGCGCATGTCTATTAGACGAAAAGGTCGTGAGTTGGCGTTGATGGTGTTGTATGCGTTGGATGGCGTGCCGACGTTTGAACGGCGAGAGGCTCTGGCGCGTTTTTGGGCGTTGTTCGATGAAGATCGCGTCTGGGAAGTGTTTTTAGAAGCGGAACCTGCGATCGAGCATCCGCTAGAACCGCCGCCGTTGTGGTCGCTGTTTGACAGCCTTTCGCTCGAAGCCAGCCCGCGCCAAACCCCCCCACCCTTCGAGCAAGCCCGCCTTACCACCGAGTTTGCACAGGTGCGGATCGATGGGGTGTTGGATCATCTCTCGATCCTTGACGAAGAGATCGGGCGCGCAAGTCGAGGTTGGCGGATTCAACGCATGGCGCAGATCGACCGAAATATCTTGCGGATCGGAGCCTACGAGATCTTGCATTGTTCGGATATCCCCGGGCCTGTGATCATCAACGAAGCCCTCGAATTGAGCAAACGCTTCTCCTCTCGCGAGTCTCGCTCCTTTATCAACGGTGTTCTTGATCGGATCTTGCGCACCCGAAACGAAGGCCCCGCCGTCACCACCCGCCCATCCCGCCGCAATTAGCTTCCCGCAAAGAAAAGCACACGGAAAGCACTGACATTGTTGGGCAGCCACATGGGGCTGCCCCTACGTTTTACGAACGAAGATTAGTGCGTAGACGCCCGATTGTTGGGCAGCCACAGGGGGCTGCCCCTACGTTTTACGAACGAAGATTAGTGCGTAGACGCCCGATTGTTGGGCAGCCACAGGGGGCTGTCCCTACGTTTTACGATCACACGATGGGCGGATTTCGTATTAGCGCTTTTTGTTGCGGAGAAAGTCGCCTGCATCGTCGAGGGCTTTGAGGAAGGCGTGAAGTAGGTCATGGGAGGAGATGATGCCGATGGTTTTGCCGGTCTTGTCGAGGACAGGGAGCGCGTTGAATTTGTGCTCGGTCATCATCTTGAGGGCTTTTTCGAGGGTGTCTTGGGGAGTGACGGTTTTGACTTCGCGGGTCATGACGTAGCGGACTTCGTAGTCGTCATCGAGGTTGTAAAAGTCATTCCATCCGTCGGGTTCATCGGAGATATCGGGGCGTCGGAGATCGCGATCCGAGAGGATGCCCACCAATCGGCCCTCTTCTTCGACGAGTAGATGTCGATAACCATCAAGGCGCATCTTAAAAAAGGCCGAACGGACGGACATATCAGGCGGAATGGTTTCAGGGTTGGGGGTCATCCATTGGCCAACCGACCAGAGATCTTTGCGCTCTTGCATAGGGACTCCTTGTGTTGAGGGTCATGACGATAGTGCATGGGCCGAGAGGACGGCCTGTTGCATGGTTCGGGGAACGAAGATGGCCTTGGTTGTAAAAGGCCGATGTGTCGTACACGCCGTCGCACAAGGCTGATTCGCGAAGTGCGCGGTGGTAACGGGCCGATACACGGTGCGTGCGGTTGTGTATAACGTGAAAGGCGCGGTCTGACAAGTCCACAGCAAGCATCACACCGCTCTTGGCAAAGAGCCGATGGGTGGGTTAAAAGATTCGTGTTGTGTGCGTTGCGTAAGGCGGCGTGCGAAAGCAGCGAAGCGATAGACTTGTAGTGAGTTGGAGGCGGAGATGGCGAGACGAGCGGAGTTTGGGAAGCTCAACGTGGGAGATCGATTGTTTGAAGTGCAGTATTACGAGGTGGTGGAGATCGATCGAGAAAAGCGCGAAGCAGTGTTGCGCAACGAGCGGGGCTATGAGTTGGAAGTGACGCACGACGTGATCGAAGAAGGGATGTACACGGCCAACCAATACAACAGCGAAGAACGCCTCCCACGCACGCAGATCGTGGAGATCTTGGAGAACGCCAAAGACACGATCTTCACCGTGAACTTTCACAAACAGCCAAAAGAAAAAGAAGTGTTGGAAGAAGCGTTGGCGGTGATTCGAGCCGAAGGTACGGGAGATCCGAAGGTGTTTGAGAAACATCTTGGAGAGGCGATTAAGCGCGGCATACACGGCGAAGAACGAACCTTGGTGGGATATCTGATCCAGACCGAGCCAAAGATGGGACGCAGCCAAGTGATCGATCTTGAAGCGCCCACCGCCGCCCAACGCATCCGCTTGATCGATCATCGCACGATCAATTGGATCGTGATCAAAAATGTGAAATACATCGTCAAGTGAGCCACGGTGTTTGCTTCGGAACTGGGGGAGGAATCGTTTATGAAGTCTTGTTAGTGTTTGGGAGGGAGAGGCTCGATGGGGTATTGTTCTTTCCAAGTGTGACGGCAGAGGGGGCATTGGACAAGGCCGGTGGGTCGGCTCCAAAACAGCACACGGCGTTGTTCGGGGACAGGGCGAACCCATACGCGGCATTGAGGGCATTGGCGGCGAGAGCGGAGTTCGCGCACGACCCACCAGAGGCCCAAAAACAACAATGCGAAGGGAAGAAGTTTGAACATCGGAGCCTCGTTGTGGGTTGAAGAGGCGCGGGAGCGGGGATTATCCGCGAGTGGCTTGGCGGATGACTTCGATCAGGATGGGTTTGCTGCCCGCGATGATGAACTCGACGGCGATCACCATGACGATGAGACCCATGATGCGTTTTGCGACTTTGAGCCCCGTTTCGCCAAAGAAGGCGATCAATCGGTCGCCTGCGAGCAGGATGATATAGGTCAGAAACAAGATCAACAAGATCGTCGCAATCAAGATGACGAGCTGGATGTTGCTGTGGGCGTCACGAGTCATGATGATGGCGTTGGAGATCGAGCCGGGACCGCAGATCATCGGGATCCCAAGCGGAGTGATGCCGACGTCAGGGCCTTTTTGCATGGCGGCTTGTGTTTCGCTTGCGGTGCTTTTGAAGGCGGTGTCTTTGGCTTGAAGCATGTCGTAGCCCATGCCAAAAAACAAAACTCCCCCCGCGATACGGAAGCCGTGAATGCTCAACCCAAAGAACTTGAAGATCACTTCGCCCAAAACCACAAAGATCACCAACGTGATCGCCGCCGTCAGCGTCGCCTTGAACGCAATCTGCCGCTTTAACGTTCGATCAAGACCCTCCGTCAAACCCACAAAAACAGGAGCCACCGCCAGCGGATTGATCAAAGAAAAAAAACTCGAAAAAGCCAAAAGAAAAAAACTCAAATACATCGTCATCGCAAACAACTCCTTCTGTTCGGCGTGCGAAATAGACCGATACATCGGTGCTTTTTGCACTCCTTGGCGCTTTCCTTGGCGCAGGGGGATTCAGCGCGCAAAGCAATAATCACCGCTCGATCAAAAATCAAGAAGAGTCCACGGAAAGCACGGAAAGCACGGAAAGGGGCAGAAAAGGGGGGCAGGAAAAGGCGTTCGCTCAACCATGAGAGGTACTCTCGAAGCAAGTCTTTGTTGTGGGATGGTTGGCGATCTGTGATCTCGGTGGGTTTTTCGGTGCTGATGTGTTGGTGCCAGAAGGTATGGTGATTTTCGGGATCGTATGTATTGGAAGCGCCCTTGCTGTGTGGAGAATTCCAGATCAAGCGGTATCGTTCGTTCTTTTCTGTGGCGGGCCATCGGTGAGCGGCTTGTTGTACTGCGAACGCATTGATCCTGCGAACGTTTGAGATTCGGGAGTATGCACGGATCGCGCAGGCAAACGTTGTGTTCGTGTGGCTTCTTTGATCTTCTCCTCAGACAGCATCGGAAGCCGTTCGTGTGGGGGAACATCGTTTTGTTGGGGGCGGAAGAGGCCTTTTGCGGATGGCCCGAGGGTGTGTAGTTGGAGCGTCATAAAAAACTCCTTTTTTTCGATGGGTGCGCTGGTTATGGTATGAAATACAAGCGTATAGCTCTGATCTATTTTTGTTCATCGTTTGGTGTGTGAAAGGGCGGAGGATGCGGGTGGGTTGGAGGAGTTGTGTGGTTGGGAGGGTTCGTTTTTTTGGTGTGTTTGTTTTCATCGAAGAGGATGCGCATGGCGGGTGTATCGAGGTCATCGAACTGGCCATTTTTGGCGGCCCAAACGAAGAAGCCGACAGCAGAGGCAGAGAAAAGCAAGGCAAGGGGGAGGACAAGGTAAAGCGCTTCCATGAAGCAGGTTCCTTTCGATGGATCGCGTCAAGATGACGAGAGCGCGGAGTGTGGGGGAAGTATGGGGCAAGCCGCGTTGGGATCGACGGCAGCAGTTGTGGGGAAAGTATAGGCGCGAAAAGAGAGGGTGACGACGGTGAGAGAAGAAAGGGGCATGAGGATGGCGGCGGCCAAAGGGCCGATCATTCCGGCGACAGCGAGGGTTGCGCCGAGGATATTGTAGGAGAGAGAGAAGCGGAGATTGCGTCGGATGGCGTGGAGGGTGTGTTGTGCGCCGTCAAGAAGCTCGTGAAGAGGCGTCATGCCGGGGCGCGAAAGGAAGATATCTGCGATGGCAAGGCAGGCTTCTGCGCCTCCGTGAACGCCGATACCGACGGTTGCAGCGGAGAGTGCAGCGGCATCATTGACGCCATCGCCGACCATGACGACAGGAGCGGGGGTTTGGTTGACGATGCGCAGTTTGTCTTCGGGAGATAGGCCACCGTGACAGCGTTGCAAGTCGATCTGAAGGCGTTTGGCGACAGCGTGGACGACGTGCGGATGATCACCCGAAAGGATACCGATACGCCAGCCTTTGCGTTGGAGGGTTTGGAGCGTGGAAGCGGCGTCTTTGCGGATCGGATCGCCAAGCGCAACGATGGCGGCGATCTGTTGGTTGACGGCGATCAGGGCGGGTGTAAGGGCGTCTTGGGTGATGGTCTCAAGGGTGACTTCGGCCTGCGGGGGCAGAGGCCCAAAGCGGCGAACAAAAGCCGAAGGAGAAAGCACCGCAAGAGTATCGTTGCCGAAACGTGCGGTGATGCCTTCGCCGACGGTGTATTGGACATCGGAAAGGCCGGTTGTTTGGGATTGAGGGAGAGCCTGCGCGAGTGCGAGAGCGATGGGATGGGCGATCTGGGATTCGAGGGCTTGGACGAGTGCAGGCAAAGAAGGCTGCCCGTCGTGTTCGGTCGGAAGTTCGGCGATCGGATGGGGAATGGGCGAGAAGATGGCGGAAGATGCAGGAGTGTTGGGATATGGATGGGGTGTTGAAGCGTCGGAGAGTCGGGTGGTGCCAAACCATTGGATGAGGCGGAAGTTGCCTTCGGTGAGCGTGCCGGTTTTGTCGAGCCAGAGCGTGCCGGGAGTGGCGAGGGATTCGAGGAGCGCGCCGCCTTTGATCAGGATGCCACGTCGTGCAGCACGCCCGATGCTAACGCCGATGGCAAGGGGCGTTGCGAGAGCCAGAGCGCAAGGGCAACAGATGACCAAGAGCGCGACGGCGTGTTCGAGAGCAAGGGAGGGATCGAGGTATGACCACAAGATCGCCGTGATGATCGCAAGGATCACCACCACCACCACAAAGCGACCCGCGAGGCGATCGGCGAGTTGGACGATGGGAGCGCGTTTTTGACTGGTTTCTTCGACTTCGCGCAAAAGCTGTCCGAGGCGAGTTTCGCTGCCAGCGCGTTGGATGGTCACACGAACAACGGCGCTCAAATTGAGCGTACCCGCGAAGATCGAGTCGCCTTCGTTGCGGTGTGTGGGGCGAGATTCACCCGTTAGGATCGCGCTATCGATCAGGGTGTGGCCTTGGCAGATCAGGCCGTCTGCGGGGAAGGTTTCACCTGCGAGGACTTCGACGATATCGCCCGATTGAAGGGCTTCGACAGAGACGGATTGTCGCTGTTCACCGTTGATTCGCGTGGCACGCGATGGAGAGAGGCTGTAGAGCAACTCGGTGGCTTGTGCAGCCATCCGTTGCTGGCGGCGTTGCAGCCACCGCCCAACAAGCAAGAGGAAGATCAGGGCCGTCACCGAATCGAAGTAGATCTCGCCGTGTCCGCGAAAAGTGTTGACGGCCCCCGAGAGAAAGCCGGCAGCCAAGCCCAACGCGATCGGTTGGTCGATATGCAGGCTTTGCGCACGCAAGGCCCCGATCGCGCTGCGAAAGAACAATGATCCTCCCCAGATCATCGACGGGATGGTGAGCAAAAAGCTGATCCAGCGAAAGAGGTTGCGATAAGCGGGTTCCATGCCGGAGAATATGCCGCTGTAGAGGGCAAAAGCCAACAGCATGACGTTTCCCGCCACAGCCCCCGTCAAAGCGATGCGGATCAACATCTGCCGATCTTCTTTTTGTTGATGGGAGCCCTTGTAGAGATCGCGGTAGGGATGGGGCAGATAACCAAGGCGATCTAAGAAGATCGCGATCTGTGAAAGGCGTTGGTGTTCGGGATTCCAGATCAAGCGCAAAGCGGATCGGCGAAAGTCGACCCGCGCTTCGTGAACCCCCGCGAGAAGAGAAGGCAACTTTTCGAGCAGCCAGATACATGCGGCACAATGGATGCCTTCGAGATAAAGTTCGATCTCTTGAAGCTGGCTGTTTTTGTATGGTTGTGTGTAGAGCTTTTGAAACACAGCATCGTCGAAGTGAGCGTATGGTTCGGGTTCTTGGGCGGCTTGGGGTCGTGTGGGCTTTCCTTGGAGCGTTTGAGCATAGAGCGCCTCAAGACCGTGTTTGTTGAGCAACAAAGCGGCCATCTCGCAGCCGTTGCAGCAGTATTGGGCTGTTCGGTCGGCACGCAACAAGCCCTTGGGGACGGGCAGACCACAGTGATCGCAAGGGATCTCGCCGTTTGAGGGAGCGGGCGGATCGGCGGTGGGAGCAATGGAGTCGGTGGGTGGGCTGTTGGGCTTGGTGGATGTCAAGAAGTCAGTCCTTTTTCGGGTTGTGGGGCTTGAGAGGCCGAGAAGTTGGGCGCGGTGGTGAGGAGAGGCAAGGGGCGGGTGTTTCGGGCTTGCGGATGCGCGGATCGAGGATTGGGTCGGTATCGTAAGCGGGCGGAAGTAGAGGGGCGTGAGAGTGGCGATGGGAGTGGGTGTTGGGGAATAGAGCGATCTTGGCGCGTTGGGAAAAGGCAAGCCCGCCGATGACGATCAAAGCGATCGCACTCAAGCGCGGAACCCACGCACCAAGGGCAAGGCTGAGGCGTCGGATGCCAAGGCCAAGCGCAAGCAAGGCAGGGACAGTACCCGCCCAAAAAGCGTACATGACCAACGCACCACGTATGGGATCGCCCGTGGAAGCGGCGCTGACAACGAAGGCATACAACCAGCCGCATGGAAGGGCGGTTGTGAGCAAGCCTAACCACAAAGCACGTCGATGGTTCGGCTGTTCGCGGAGCGTTTTGTAGGCGAGAAAGACGATGCGTTGAAAGCCCGCAGGGAGGCGTGTTTGGAGCGAGAGGTAGCCGCTTTGTTGGGCAAGCATCCCAAGGCCCCAAAGGATCAACAAGATCCCCGTGATGTAGAGCGCGGCGTGTTGGAATCCCGCAAAAGCGCCGAGGCGATTGAGGCCCGCTCCCACAAGACCCGCGAGCGCTCCAAGAGCGGTGTACGTCAGCAGCCGCCCGAGATGATAAGCCGTATGTGCGCCGATACCGCCTTGTTTTCCATCGCCTTGGTCGCCTGCGTAAAAGGCCACAAATCCCCCGCACATCCCGACACAATGGAGGCTACCGATCAAACTCGCAAGAAAGACACTACCAAGAAGAGATCCCATCAAAAGCCATCCTTTCGGTGCGTTAGCTTTTGGAGACGGGGAGTTTGAGCATCTTGCGAGACTGAGCCGCAAAGCGTTGGGGGCCGCGTTGTGCATGGAGGCGGAAGATCCAAAGTCCGGGCCGATGGGCCAATATCGGAGAAGTATAACGTCCTTTGCCGGTGGGTTTGAGCGTAAGGCGGAGAGGTTGGCTGGCTTGGGCATTGTGAAAGGCGCGAACGGTGACATCGGCATCTTGGAGTGGTGAGCCATCTTGGGCCTGCAAAGTAACGGAGAGGATCTGGAGGGTTGGGCGCGTTGGATGGGGCTTGAGCGTTAGATCAAAACGCCAGCCCAGTCGTGTGCTTTGGGTGTTTTCATCGACTTGTTTGTCCCATTCGACGGCTTTTTTGTAATAGTTGTCTTCGACGGCGAAAGAAGGATCGTTGATGGCGATCACGACCATCAAGAGGCTTCCGCCAGAACTGATCGCAAGAAGGCCGACGAGCAGCCAAGGCCAAAACCAGCCTTCGCTGCGTTGGGGAGAAGGTGTGGGGGTCATCAAAAGCTGCTCCTAGAGGGTGGGGCTTGACGGAGTGTGGGCGTGGTCGGGAGTGAGGCAGGCGGAGCGATCGGAAGAGAGGCTGCGGAAGGAAGGGTTGTCGAGGTGGGAGGTGCGGATGGGCGGGATGTAGGGGCCGTCGTGTTGTTGGGAGATGCGGAAGGACGGGATGTATGGGCCGTCGTGTTGTTGGGAGATGCGGAAGGACGGGATATATGGGCCGTCGTGTTGTTGGGAGATGCGGAAAGACGGGATGTATGGGCCGTCGTGTTGTTGGGAGATGCGGAAAGACGGGATGTATGGGCCGTCGTGTTGTTGAGAGGTGCGGATGGAGGCGGTACTGCGGGTGTGGTGGATGTAGAAGATGCGGAAGGGTGGGGTGTTGTGGAAGCATACGGACGAGGCGGCCCGATTAGCGGGAAGTTGCGTTCCCAAGTGAAGCCTTTGCCATCGGAGACGCGGATCTTGACGGTGTAGGGGTTTTGATCGTGGGCGGAGCGCGGGATCATGGTAAAGACGTTGGCTTTGTCGAGTCCGTAGGCATCGATCTCGATGGGATTGATGGGGATGATGGAACGCAGGGGGCGATCTTTGGGGCCGATGATCTCGATGCGGTAGGATTGTTTGGAGGCGGTACGGTTGGCGACGCGGATGTGGAGGTGGTTGCTGAGGCTACCGTCGCCAAGGAGCTTGTAGGGTTCGCTGCCAGCGCGCAATATGGAGGCTTCGGCACGGGTGCGGCTGGTACGGGTCATGGCGAAAGCAAGGACCGAAAAGAGGAAAAGGATCAGAACGGAATAGACCAGAGTGCGCGGTCTTTTGAGGCGGAGGCGCGGCCCGCCTTCGATTTCGGCTTGCGAAGCATAACGGATCAGGCCCTTGGGTTTGTTGACTTTGGTCATGATGGCGTCGCAAGCGTCGATACATTGGGCGCAATTGATGCACTCCATTTGTAATCCCTCGCGGATATCGATCCCCATCGGGCAAGCGACCACGCAAGCGCCACAGTCGATGCAGTCTCCCCACTCGTTGGCCGAAGGGGCCGAAGTGGCGGAGGATACGGAGCTTAGGAGAGAAGCGGTCGGAGCGGCGGATGGCGTCGAAGAAGTTGGTGGAACGGAAGGGGTAAGCTGTGTCGAAGAAGACGGTGGGATGGAAGGGATAGGCTGTGCCGAAGAAGACGGTGGGATGGAAGGGATCGGCTGTGCCGAAGAAGACGGTGGGGCGGAGGTTTTGCGCAGGGCGGCGCGTCCGCGTGGCTCACCACGGTTGGGGTCGTAGCCGACGATCAGGGTGTTGCGGTCAAGGAGGGCGGACTGGATGCGTCCATAAGGGCAGGCGACAAGGCAGGTTTGTTCGCGGAAGTAGGCGAAGTCAACGAAGATAAGGAGGGTGGTGATCAACATGACAAGGAAAGGAGCGGGGTGTTTGAAAGGGGATTCACGGACCCAGATCCAGAGGACTTCGGGGCTGACAAAGTAGGCGAGGAAGCTGTTGGCGAGGATGGCGGCGATCAGCAAAAAGATCGCGTATTTGAGTAAGCGGATGGGGGAGAAGAAGCTTTCGCGATCGCGTTTGAGGCGTTGAGCGGGGGGGCCTTCGAGCCAGTGTTCGATCGGTCGGAAGAGGAATTCCATGTAGACGGTTTGAGGACAAGCCCATCCGCACCAAACGCGGCCAAAGAGGGCGGTAAATAAAAAGATGGCAAGGCCGACAGCAAGCAAAGACAGCCAAAGGATCAAGGTATCGGTGGGGAAGAAGGTAAAGCCGAAGATCGTAAAACGGCGAGCGGTGAGATCGAGCAAGAAGAGATGTTTGCCGTTCCAGCGCAGGTAGGGCAAGACGACAAAGATCAGCATCAAGAAGTAGGCAAGCCACTTTCGCTGTGCATGGAGCTTGCCGGTGGAAAGTTTGGGGTGGATCCAACGACGGGTGCCGTCTTTGTTCATGGTGGGTAGGACACGTTCGTTGGAAGTGGGGGTTGGGTTGTTCATCTTAGACCTTTCGCCACCGTGGGGAGGTGGCTTGCCCATCCGTGAGCATGGGAAAGAGAACGGGCGATCTTGCGGGATACACCCTTTCTTGAGGGACTGTGATTTGGAGCGACGCAGTTTCCAAAAAAGCCATGTTCGCGCCAGATCAAGCGAGAGAGTCGTTTGTGTGAAAAGCGTTTGTTCGTCTCGCCGATGCGGGGTCAAGGGGCGGGAGGTCCCTTGTGGGGTGTGGGGCGCTGCCCCATACGCGCTAGGTTAGCGCTATAGATACTTGAAAAGACAAAAAAAAGGATATGCTTCATGGTTCAAACCCTTTTTTCCAACAGAGGAGAAAAGCCATGAAGCACACCCAAAAAGAACATACCTCGTCTCTTCTTTTCGAGCAACAACGTACACCGATCGAAGAGCTTGCACAGAAGCACGGCATTTTGAAGCGGAGGAGACAGATCCGCTGCATCGGTGAGCTCTTTACCACAAGATGAGCGGGAAGGCTCCCACCACAGGCGTGTGTGAGCGAAGCGAACAGGCTTGGTGGGAGATGAAAGCGAATGCTTCGGGTGCTTCGGGTGCTTCGGAGGCTTCAGAAAGAATTGGGTTGCAGAAATCG
>JAKLKB010000178.1 GCA_023150835.1 Myxococcota bacterium
GCCCTGTGATTGGGCAGCCACACCTGTCTGCCCCTACTTTTTCACGTACTTCACGGACGGAACTCGTAGAAACTGTTTGCTTTGAAAAAAGCAGCCGTCAAAGCGAACAGTCCGGAGCAGAAACCTCGTTACGCAGGGAACTATGGGGTTCCACCCCACGCCCCGCAAGGGGTCGCAGCCCCCTTGACCCCGTATCGGCGGAGCGGATAAAAGTGTTTCAAACGAACGACTCTGCCGCGTGAAGCCTCCTCCGCTCGACAAAGACCTTGTGCAGGCTTAGTTAGAACAAGGCTCGACAACTCAAAAACGCGCCACACGGCACCGCTTTTCCCTAAAACTGCCTCGCTTTGTGCGATGCCCTCTTGAAGTCGCGGCCCAAAGACCCGTTCTACCGCCCAAACCAAGGACGATCCATCATGATCAAGAAACTCGATCACATCGCCATCGCCGTACGCAACATCGAAACCGCCTCCAAGTTTTATACTGAGCATCTTGGCCTATCCATCGCCAAGATCGAAGAAGTCCCCACCGAAAAAGTGCGCGTCGCCTTTATTCAAGTCGGCGATATCTGGATCGAATTACTTGAACCCACTGCGGAGGATTCCCCGATCTCCAAATTCCTCGACAAACGCGGCGAAGGACTCCATCACCTCTGTCTTCAAACCCACGATATCCAAGAATCGATCACAAACCTCCACCAACACGGTGTCCGTATGCTCGATGAATCGCCGCGAATCGGTGCAAAAGGAACCCAAGTCGCTTTCGTGCATCCCAAGGCCAACGCTGGCGTCTTAACCGAGCTTGTCCAATACCCCGAAGGCGAAAGCCACTAGGCTCTGTTGGCTGCGCTTGACCGCTCCCTCGATCACAAGACAAGGCGCGTCAACCCAAACGAACCGCTCTCGCACCCAAGCAAACCTCTCTCGATTCGGTTGAGCGCACTGATCCGTTCCTTCGATCACAAAAGCCTCAAACGAGGCTGTTGACCCAACACCGCACACGACAGGAGCCCAAACCTTGCTCACCACATCCACAAATCACCCATCCAACGCCCTCCCCCAAGAAGTCCTCACCCACGCCGCGATGCGCGCTTTCTTTGAAATGGCTTACAAACCCCGTGAACGGTGGCGGATCGGTTGCGAATACGAGATGAGCGGCGTCTTCAAAGACGACCTCCAACCCCTACCCTTTCGCGGCGAGCGCAGTATCGCGTACATCACCGACCGCTTGCGTCAGCGCTACGGTGAAAAAGATCCCTCCGTAGAAAACGGCTATTACTACGGCTTTACTCTCCCCTACGGCCACATCTCTCTCGAACCCGGCGGACAAATCGAGTTTTCTTCCCATCCCGTCGCACAGATCGCCGAGATGGAAACCGCCTTCCGCCAATTCCTTTACGACGTCTGCACGCTCGGCGAAGAGATCGGCGTCCACTTCTTTATCGCGGGTGTCGATCCCTTCCACGACGTCACACAGATCCCTTGGAGCGAAAAAGGCCGATACAAGGTCATGCGCGAATATCTGATCAAGCGGGGACGCTTCGCCCATCACATGATGAAACAAACCATGTCTTTGCAGTTCAACATCGACTACGCCGACGAAGCCGATGCTGTCCAAAAATACATGACGGCTCTCCGCCTTTATCCCACCCTCGAGTTTCTCACCTACAACTCCTTTGTCTACAATAACACCATCCTCGATCATCCTTTCCGCCCCAAGATCTGGACCGAAATGGACCCCGACCGCTCTGGTCTTCCTCCAAGCATCCGTAGCTTCGACGATTACATCGATTACGCCCTTGATGTCCCGATCTTTTTCCTCAACCGCGCAGCATCCATCCTCCCCGTCGCCAATGGAACCACCTTCCGCCAATTCATGCAGAGCGGATTCCAAGGACACACCGCCACTTACGCCGATTGGACTCTCCACCTCTCCACCCTCTTCCCCGAAGTTCGCTTCAAAAAAAACGCCCTCGAACTACGCATGTTCGATGGCAACCGCCCTGAGATGCTATTTGCCTTTGCAACCCTCGTTCGCGCAATCTTCTATCACACCGAAGCGATCGAGGCTATCGCTAACCAGACCTTCGACCGCTCTTGGGATGCCGCCGAACGCCTTCTCTCTCTCACCCAACAATACACCCCCGCCGAAGAACAACATTACCTCCTCCCCCTCCAAAAAGAACTCCAACGCCGCACACAGCCCGGACTCCTCGCCGTTGAACACTTCCGCAATCACAACCTCGATCCCCACGCCCTCCTCGCTTACCTTCGCATCCAACCCTGATCCTTGCAGGATCAAAGTGGCCTGTTCACCCGATTTTGTGGGGTTTCACCCCACGCCCCACAAGGGAGCGCTGCCCCCTTGACCCCGTCTTGGGCGAACAGATCGCTGGTTTTCCAATCCAGCAACGCTCTCGCTCCAAGTTGAGGCGCAAAAGAGCTGTCGCTCACTTCCGAAATGAGGCGATATAGGCTGTAGTGTGGGCGCAAAGAGAAGTTGCAAAAGCTGTAAAGCCGAATCCTTGGTTTGGCTCTCGATAAACTCCTTGCAACCCGCTCTCTTGTTCGGAAAGAAGAAGGCAAGCTCGATCATACAAACGTTCTCTCACGAGACGCTCGCAAAACAGTTCGTAGCGCCTAGCATACGAAGAATCCCTGAATTCCTCGAATGCTGTGACGACAAGATCCCAATCTTTGGTGGGGCGAAAATAACCGGGCAATGTTGTGGCGGTTGTGTGGATCGCCTCTCTAGGCAGGCCGGACTCGCAAAGCAAATCGACCAAAAGGTTTGCAAAACCGTCCAAGTGCCGCCCTCCCGTGACGGCTCTTCGATTGCCAGAGTCTCTTCTCCCTGATGTTCGGCCTTGCGCTTGCTGTTGCTGGGTTCTTGTTTCCCAAAAGAACCTCACAGCCTGCTCGACACGGTGTTTATCCATCGGATGGGCTCCTTGTGGTTTTGAGCACCATGCGAGAAAACAAAGAAACGCTTGCGTTTTGGATGCGCGTTTGCGCCATATCGAGATAGCGTGGATCGACTTCGATACCGATGGAATGCCGCCCCCACCTCGCGGCAGCGACAACGGTCGTCCCCGTACCCACAAAGGGATCAAGCACAGTATCCCCAACAAAAGAAAACATACGGATCAACCGCTCGGCGAGCTCTTCGGGGTAAGGGGCAGGATGATTGCGGGTAGAAGCTCCCGTCAAACCAGACCAAATCGATTGAAACCACCGTTTGTGATTCTCTTCGGAGATCACCGACAAGACACGCCACACGCATCGAGATCCCTTGTGCAGCCGAGGGCGGAGATTGCGATGGATGCGATGCCATCGGTGGTTGCGCAGGATTTGGCGCGTCAGAGGCATGGGGCGACAACGGTTGTGGTTGAGAAGACGATGCAGAGGCCTGTGGGCCTTGCAAAAGAGGCGCGTGTGGATCTTGTGCGAAGGGTTGGCGTGCCAGAAAGCGCGCCAGTTCTTCTGACGGAAAGCGCATATCCTGTGTGGTCTTGTCCAAAGCTACCTCGGAAATAGACAGCGGGGCTTGTTGGTTGACGTCACGTTGGGCGAGGGAGGCTTGTTGGGCAACGTCACTTCCATCCAACCGATCTGCTGGGAAATCCATCATCTGCGTGCCCTTTTGCTTTTCTCCTGTGTGCTATGGACTTTTTGCGGGGTGCGCCGACAACAAAAAATCAGAACACGAAGAAGACGAGCATCAGCCTTGGCAGGAGCATTGGAGGGGTTTGAGAGGTTCGGTGGAAATGGAGGTGGCGCGTTCGCGGGCTTTTTCGATGTCATCAAGGCTCATGCCGAGCGCAAGCTGAACCGACCGCAGCAGCTTGCTTTCGCGCACATCGACGTACTTGTCAGCGAGCAAGATCCGCCAGAGATCTTCGATCAAAGACAGTTTGTCCTCTTGGGAAAAGCCGCTGGCGACGGTCTTTGTGCAAGGCCGATGGTCGTAATCTTTTTGCATCATCTCATGGGCTTGGCGCAACAAAAGCAACGCCTCTTCTTCTTTGAGGCTCAACCGCTCTTGGACGATGTGTTTGATCATCTGCATCTCGCGCTCGTCCAGTTGAGCGTCAGCGTAGGCCATCTCGACAAGTAGCCCAACAAAGGCCATCTCACGAGACAAACAAGGAGCCTCTTTGCCTGTTTTTTTGGCAGGAAAGAAGCGAGAAAAAAGCGAGGACAACGGGATCATAGTCGTTTGTTCTTCCTTGGCATCGAGGGGACGGGCATTTTCCCCGAGGAGGATTGGATCACACGCAGCGCACGTTCAGCAGCTTGGCGGATGATCGGTTCGTGGGCTGTAAGCTGCTTTTGCAAAGCAGGGATCGCTGCGACGGCTTGGGGTCCATACCAACGCAGCGCAGCAATCGCCCCATAGCGCACTTGCCACTGCCCGTCAAGCAAGGCGCGGATCAATTCGGATATCGCGTGCTTTGCGGGCCAATAGCGCAAAAGATCCCGTCCGATGGTCGGGATCGCAAACGCTGCCGAACGCCGAACTTGCCATTGGGTATGATGCAGCCCTTGCAAAAGGCCCAAAGCCGCAGGAGCCGCAGCAGGCCCGATCGCCCCCAGCGCATCGATCGCCGCCACCCGCCACCACCACGAGTCCAACAAAGCTGCTTTGCGCAACGCTGGCACCGCTGCTTTGCCGATCCGACTCAACGTCCATATCGCACCTTGGCGCAAGGCCGCTTGGGGCGCATTGAGATAAGGGATGAGCGCATCTACCGCAGAAGCCCCCGATTGTTCGGCGCTTCCGACAGCCAAGATCGCAGCCTCTTGGACAAGGAGGTCTTTGTCTTCGAGAGCCTTGCGCAAGATCGCAAAGAATGCGGGGTGTTGTGCGCGTTCTTCCAAAGCTTTGATCGCCGCCAACCGCACTTCTCTTCGCGGATCACGCAACGCCTTTTGCAACACCACCAAACTCCGCTCCCCGATCTGCGCCAAGGTATGCCCCGCCGCCATCCGCACCGGCAACTCAAGATCCGCCAACGCCGCCCCAAGATCCCCCACCAACGGCTCCACCACATCCCCCAACCCTGCAAGCATACCGCCCCATCCCGCGAGCGTTTTTGCCACCAATGTCCGCGTCAGATAATCCTTGCTTTTGAGCAGATCACGCAGTCGACCGATCAACGCATCCGTCTGGGGCGATGCCTTGACGGATCTCGGAAACATCGGTCGGATCGCAACGATGGCCTCTTGATGGACGGAGGTATGGGGATCGCGCAGCGCATGAAGCAAAGTCGGCAAAGCAGACCGCGCACGCACGCCCAAACGCCCCAAAGCCTCCACCGCCGCAACCCGCACTTCGGGTCGTGTGTCATGCACCAACGACACCAACCACGGAAAACACTTGGCAAAGCCTCTCTCGTGTTGTGCGGCTTGAAACAACACTTGCACCGCCGCCATCCGCACCCTCCAATGCGACTCAAGGCTCGCCGCTCTTACCCATGACAGATGCGGCCCGATCTCTTTGGCCCCCACATCACCGAGCGCAAGCAACGCCGCCCGCCGAATCACAGACGATCCGTCCTTCAACGCCCCAAGCAGCGTCGGGATCGCAGATTTCCCTTTATGTCCCAATCGACCGATCGCATCGAGGTATTCGACCTTTGCAGAGACTGTCGATGCCGCCTGATAGCTCCGCACCAAAGCCTTCCATGATGGATCTCCCCCTGCTTCCGATATCCCAAGCCATCCCCACAACACCAGCCAAACGCACACACACCACGCCACGCCTTGCTGCAAAAAGCCCCTCACAACGCGCTCTCTTCGCCACAACACGATCTCACCAAAAAACATCTCTGTCTGACTTTCCATCGCTACCACAAACTCCGCAAGATTCGTATGTTCCGAGCCAAAGACACCGAAGCAGCACGCCCCAACGCCTCGCAAAGGCTGTTATGGTGGAGCAGAGTCCACTCCAATGCAACCCTCCGCTGCTTCGCGATCCTCCGCTGCTTCTGCGCAAGGCGCTCGGCGCTTGCATCTTAGCCCCCAAACCCCGATGTTCTGAGAGCGGCAACTCTTTTGCCGATGTCGCTTGGACGGGTGAGAACGCGGGGGTTTTTGGCAACCGCGCAAGCCTATGCTTTATACGATCTCCGAGAGAAGTGTGCTTAAAGGATAGGTGCGATCCGCTGTAGACGCCCTGTAGTTGGGCAGCCACAGGGGGCTGCCCCTACATATTGGCGCACACGATGGGAAGATTTCGTATGTTTTTTTCTGGATAGGAGAGGATGGATGCGATAGACGCCCTGTGGTTGGGCAGCCACAGGGGGCTGCCCCTACATATTGGCGCACACGATGGGAAGATTTCGTATGTTTTTTCTGGATAGGAGAGGATGGATGCGATTGGGTTTGTGTTTGTGGTGTTGGGTGGGTTTGTGTTTGTGGCTTCCAGCGCAGGCGCACGCTCACACCAATCTGTATATCCCGCTCACCTTGCAAGAAGCTCTGCCGAACAATCCCGATAGTCCGACATTTCAACTGATCAAAGGCATGGATCGTTTGGATGAACCCGTCACGTTCACGATCCCGCTCGATCCCGATCTTGAAAGCATCAACTATGTGCTGATCGGCGCAAAGTACGCCCAGATCACACCTCTGACCGCATGGCCGAATGGAAGACCCCGCTGGATCAAGATCCATTCGCTTGTCGATCTGCGTGGCGGGGAACAATACCAAAAGATGTTCTTTACCCTCGGCGAAGGGAACCTCACCGCGCCCGATATGGCGAAAGATTCACCCGACAAGATCACAGTCGACACAGGGGCCGCCCAATTCACTGTCCGAAAAACCCAATTCAACGGCCTCGATCAAGTCCAGATCGGCGAGACCACGCTTTTACGCAACGCCCCGCTGTCTGGTCTGATCGCCGAAGATGCCGACGGCAAGACCTATTCTGCCGAGTCCGATCCAAACCTACGCGCCGTCATCGAAGAAAATGGCTCTGTTCGTTCAATCCTGCGTATCCAAGGGACATTGCGCAACACCGCCCAAGAAAGCCTAGCGGATTTCACCCTCCGTCTGGCCTTTACACGCTCCCGATCGGACGTTCGTCTCACGCTCACACTCCAAAATGCCAGCAAACAGCGCATCCGCCATCTTCGTTTGCGTAGCCTGCGCTTTTCCCTTGCAAGCAAGATCAGCGCACCACGCACCACCTTTTCAACGCACACCACCCCGTTCTCCACCACTCTCCAATCCAACGACGCTCCCGTCACCCTATTTCAAGGGCGCAATCGCCTCCCCACCCTTGGACTCGATCTCTATCCTGCGGACAAACACCCCGCACGCTCCGATGGATACACCCTCCAACAAGCACAACAGCCCCTTGCTTCGGGAACAGCAGCACAACCCATCGCTCTGTTTTTTGCTCAACTCTCCGCAACACAACCCGACCAAGGCGTGATCACCTTCGGTACGCGCTTCGCGGCACAATACGCCCCCCAAAGCCTAGAGATCAACGCCGACGGGCGCTTCACCCTTTACGCCCTGCCACCACAGATCGGCCACACTTACACCTTGCGCTTTGGAAGCCACCACACCACCGAACACCTCTTGGACTTCGCCACCAAAACGACCGATGCTTCGGCCTCTTTCTTTCGTTATCAATATCCGCTCGTGATCCGCCCCAAGACACCCGAGTGGCACAATGAAGCCTTCTCCGCAGGCATCGATCGCCTGATCTCATTTAAGGAAGAAGAAAGCTACTTCACCGCCCGCAACTGGAAGGTGACAGGCGATCCCCTCGCGATCCAAGATCGCCGCCCACAATTTGCTCCTGTGCGCGCCCTTCAATGGGACGCGACCGCACCGCTACTCCATGACCCCGCACGCATCGACCTCTTGAACTATTTTCGCCAAGAAGCCCCTCACGCAGGAACCTATTATCTCCAAGCCCGCCAACGACTCGCGTATTATGCCGATCAATCGGTCTTCCACAGCGACGACTTTGAGGCTTCGGATCGCTGTCAACAAGCCGCTGCCCTCTGTAAAAACAACCAACCCACCCCCGATGCCGATCTCGCAGGAGCCGAGGGCCTACCGCCCTTCCAACCGCGCTTTCCGATCCATGACCGTCACGCTTACAGCCTTGCTCTCGGCTATCACACCACAGGCGATCCCCGCCTGCGCGATGCTTTTTTGGCGTGGGGCGAACACCTCCTGTACGAAAACCAACAAGAACCCACCGAGACCCTCCGCTCTTATGCGTGGAAGCTGCTCAACCTAACAAAGCTGTATGTGATCTCGAAAGAAGCTCGCTACCAACAAGCAGCTTGGGCGCTCTTGCAACGCGAAAGCCTTGACAAATCGGCCAAAGTCGGAGAGTCGAGCGGCACCGATTGGAGGCGCGGTTTTTTTGTGCCTTCGTCACAAGCCAAAGAGGCCCAACGCATCCAAAGCACCGAAGAGATCGCCGAACTGCTGTTGCGTGCCTATGCCAGTTTTCTCGATGACGCGGCCCTCGACGAGACACAACGCGACAAGACACGCAGCTTGCTCGAAGGTCTTGCTCGCTTTGTTTCACATGAGCTTTGGCGTCCAAACACCCAAAACCCTGCTGCATCGGGCTATCCCAAGCAATATAACCTCGATACAGCCCCACCCATCGACCCCACCACGCTTCCTGACTGGCAAGACGGCTTGCGGGCGGGATACCTCGGCTTTTTCTTCACCTACCTTTTTTCCCGAGACAAGCGCTGGTTAGAAAGCGCTGAACGCCTTCAAGAAGCCACCGCCAACAACCAAGCCAAACGCGCAGATCTGCCCGATCATCCGTCTCGACAAACCCTTCACCACGCCCAAGAAGCCACCATCCTCTATGCCGCTTGGCGTCCACTGCCTTTGCGCATCGACCGCGAAAGCGATGGCACCTACATCTTGCGTTGGCTCGCCCCACCCGCCGCCAAAACCTACCAGTTCAAATACGCCCAAACACCGATCGTCGACTGGCTTGATTACAACCCACAAACCCGCACCTTCGGCAAAGATCCCGCCCAACATACCGCGTTTTTCGCCGCCCAAGATATCCTCCAAGAACCCACTCCCACCGAGCACGGTACACTCCAGTCCATCCGACCCGACAAACTCCCCAAAGATCAGCCTCTGTTCTTTGCCGCACGCTACGCCAGTACCGACCCCCGCGCTCCGACCCCCCTCGATCCCGAAGCCGATCTCGAAGCTCTCCAAGAATCCCCATCCACCGAGACCACCGCTGATGCCTCGGTCGACGCCTTGACCGATACCCTCACCGACAACCCCCCCCAAGATCCCACTCCACCCCACAACGGATGCCGCTGCGAAGCCCTCTCTCCCCACGAAGGGCTTGTCTGGCTCGGCCTGTTCGGACTCTTGCTTACGTACCGCAAAAGACGCATAGTCCCCGAAAGATAAACAGATGATGTATGGAGGTTTTGATGTACACATCCCCTGTTGCTTTCTCTCGTATCTTTCGCCTGTTCAGCATCTTTCTTCTTCCCATGATCGCCGCATGGAGCCTTATGACGGCCTGCCCCGCTCCCAACGCCACCCCCGACGGCAGCACCGAAACCACCCCCGACGGCAGCACCGAAACCACCCCCGACGGCAGCACCCAAGAAACCATGTCCGAAGCCACTCCCGAAGGCAGCGGTGCGATCCGTTCGCTTGTCACCAAAGAAGGCACTTACCGCGTGGTCTACGTCCCTGCCCCCGATCCCATCCCCCTCAACGAAAACTTTGCGATCAACTTCACCGTCACCTACGCGGATGGCCGTGAGATGGCCCTTCCCGCCGATCTTGAATTAAAAGCCGACGCCACCATGCCTGCCCACAAACACGGGATGCTCCAAAAACCCACGATCCAAAAAGAAACGACCGGAAAGTACAAAGTCGACGGGATGAAGTTCCACATGCCCGGTCAATGGGTGATGAAAGTCGACCTCACTTCGGGCGCAAAAACCGAAACTGTCGACTTCGAGATCAATCTGTCCAACTGATCGAGGAGTCATACGAAATCCGCCCATCGCGTAACCTTAACGGTGTAGGGGCAGACAGATGTGGCTGCCCAAGAATCGGGCGTATACGCAATATCTTACGATCACACATCACTCGGATATCGTATGACGCATTCGGCCCCCCAAAAACCGTGTTCGCACCCTTCCAAGCGAGAGCGTCGTCTGTTTGAAAAACTACCGATCTCTTCGCCAATACGGGGTCAAGGGAGCCGCGCTCCCTGCGGGGCGTGGGGCAGCGCCCCATACGCGCCTTGTTAAGGTGGAAACCTCGTAGAGTCGGTCTTGATCGCCTTTTTTTTTCTCCCCCCCTCAATCCCCCCGGCCAACGGGGGGAAGTTGGAACGGGCAGCGTCTGCATT
>JAKLKB010000012.1 GCA_023150835.1 Myxococcota bacterium
TAATCCGCCTGTTGTGTGATCGTGTAGGGGCAGCCCCCTGTGGCTGCCCGATAATCCGCCTGTTGTGTGATCGTGTAGGGGCAGCCCCCTGTGGCTGCCTGATAATCCGCCTGTTGTGTGATCGTGTAGGGGCAGCCCCCTGTGGCTGCCCGATAATCCGCCTGTTGTGTGATCGTGTAGGGGCAGCCCCCTGTGGCTGCCCGATAATAGGGCGTCTACGTACTGTTCTTTTTGTACACATCACCCTGTTCTCGTATCAATCTTCGGCGTCCTACAAAACCAAAACGCGGGAGATGTCGTTTTTTGCGGCCCTTCCAAATCATCCATCGTGTCGGTTCTCTATATCCTCAACCACACAAACTGCTCCACAAGGAGGCGTATCTTGCGGCGATATGGGCGCTGTTTCTTCTTTCTCTTCTGCGCTCTTTTTCTCCTCCCCTCCCCCCAAGGGATCGCAGAAGAGAGACGCGCCAAGATCCAAATCTTCCCGCAGCGCGTCCTGCTTGGACAACCCTTTGTGTACCGCCTCACGCTGCATCTTCCGCGTGGTGCGACACCCCAAATCCCCCAAGCCTCGGTCTTTTTCCCCGCCACCCTACTCAAACCTCCACGCGTCAGCCAACTGTCTGCTCGCGATATCCAATGGCGGATCTCTCTTGCGCTCTTTGACATCCGTCAGTTCGGCGATATCACACTCCCTGCATGGAAGCTCTCTCTCCAACAAGCCGATGGTTCCGTCTCTTTTTTGCCCATCCCCGCTGCAACGCTACACGTCGCCCCCCAATTCAAAGAAGGCCAACGCTTCCAAGACGCGGAAGATCCTTCGTGGGCTTTTCTCCCCCAACCCACCCCCACCCTACCCTCCACCGAATGGCGCTTTGCAGGACTCGTTCTGCCCCGAGAACCCACAGACAAGCGCCTCTATCTCGCGATCTTTGTTGTTCTTGCCGTCGTCTTGGCTTCGCTTTTGTTTGCGTGGCTACGTCGCCGCCCCCCTGCCCTCCCACCGCCTCCTCCATCTCCACTTGACATCGCCCTTGCCGCCTTGCGCAAACTTCCGCTGCCACCCTCCGATCAAGCCGAACCGATCGGCAGATTTTATCAGTCCATCGCCAAACTCTTTCGCGCTTACCTCCACGAACGCACCCGCACACCCGCTCCAACTCTCACGACGCAAGAGCTTCGCGACGCCCTCGCCGATACGTCGCCGACGTGGGCTGAACCGCTCACCACGTGGCTTTTTCACCTCGATGCGGTGCGTTTCTCTGGAGCGCTCCCCCCCACCGAAGAGATCTCACACGCCAAAGAATACGCTCAACGCCTTTTCCTTGACATCGATCGCTGGCAACACACGCAAGAACAAGCCGCCTCCCTCCGTATGGCCCCCTCATCGGCCTCCTCCGCGCTCGCAGGATAAACACCATGCGTTGGCTCTATCTCCCCGTTCTGTTCGCCACTTTGCCCCTTATCGCTGCTTGGCTTTGGGCGCGCCGACGTTTTCAAAAACAACGTCCTGCTCTGGCTTATTCATCCCTCCAACTCTTTCAAGACGCCCCGATCGGGTGGCGTGCAACACTCCTCCCCTTCAAAGAGCTTTTGCCTGCCATCGCCTTGCTTTTGCTCTTGATCGCTTTGGCGCGCCCCCAACACATCCTCGCTCACTATCCGCGTTGGGACAAAGGGATCGATGTCGTCCTTGCTCTCGATGTTTCGAGCTCCATGTTGCAACGCGATCTGCTGCCCAACCGACTCGAAGTGACGCGCTCCGCCCTCTTGCGTTGGAGCAAAGAAAAACGTCAACGCGAAGATCGCCTTGGAATGGTGCTTTTCGCTCGAAAAGCCTTTACCCTCTGCCCCTTGACTTCCGATCACAAGATGCTGCGCGAGATGATCGCCCACATCCAGATCGGCGTCCTCGAAGACGACACCGCCATCGGCGATGCCATCGCCACTTCGCTTGCTCGCCTTCGCCACAGCCCTCTCAAACAACGCGCCATCGTCCTCCTCACCGACGGCGAAAACAACAGCGGCCAAGTTCACCCCATGGTCGCCGCCGGGGTCGCCAAACAAATGGCGATCCCCGTGTACGCTTTGTTGATCGGCAAACAGATCGGCCCGATCACTTCGGCACAACAGCAGCATACGCCATGGAGCGTCCTCCAAGAAGTCGCCCAACGCAGCGGCGGAAAAGCATGGTGGACTCGCGACGAAAAAGCCATCCACACCGCTCTTTCCGAGATCCTCGGACGCATCGCTCCACAACGACGGCAAACTCCGACGCGCCAAACCCTCACCCAAGAACGCTTCCATTGGCTCGCTTGGCCTGCCCTTGCGCTTTTGTTGCTCTTTGTCTTCCTTGATCTCGGCCCCCTGCGTGAACCCCTCTCCTAACACGATCTCTGTGAGATGCGTACACGATGGGTCGATACGATCCGTTGTAAACGCCCTGTACTCGGGCAGCCGCAGGGGACTGCCCCTACCTTTTTTGATCACGCGATGGCCGGATTTCGTAGAACACGCCGTTCGCGCCTCCTCACCCACCCGCCTTGCGCTGTAGGTCGACGCCATGCCTCCATTTGCCGATGCTTCTCTTCTTCCTTGGACTCTACTGCTGCTCTCTCTTGCTTGGCTCTATTGGCGCAAGGTCCGATGGCAAGAGGCTGTCCTTCGCCTCTGGTACAAAAGCCCCGCACGACAACCCAAACAATACCGATTCCGCCGATGGTTTCGGCTTCTTCGTAGCTTCTTTTTGATCGCCTCTGTCGCGGGGCTGTGGCTTGCTCTTGCGCGCCCTCTCCAACCCCACGCTTCTTCGGCCTCGCCACAAGAGGCTCTCGATCTGATCGTCCTCCTCGACACTTCGGCCAGTATGCAGCGCAAAGATCTTCTCCCTTCTCGCTGGCAACAAGCCATCCTTGCTGTCGAAACCCTCCGCCAAACCCCAACCCAAGATCGTATCGCTCTCATCGGCTTTTCGGGCGAAGCAGGCATACAATGCCCTTGGACCCATGACCGCGTCGCTCTCCAAGAACTTGCTTGGCAAACCAAACCCGGCGTATTTTCCGAACAGGGCGATGGCTTCGCCGAAGCGCTGCTCTTGGCCCACCAACTGTTCTCCCGCCCACAACCTCAACTCGCCCCGCGTGTACTTTTGCTGATCAGCGATGGTTTCACACAAAGCAACTACACCTCACACCTCGCATCTCTCCAAAAGCTCGGTGTACAGGTCATTATGGTTGAAACACTTCCCGCCAACCCTTCGCAAGAAGCCGACGGATGGACGCCCTCACAACAACAACACCTCAAGCGGCTTGCTTCTTCGCTTTCTGCCCCTGTCCTCTCGCTTTCCTCTCACAACCTCGACGAACTTGTCCCGCTTCTTCAACGCATACCGCGCACCCCCAGCCTTGCCGCTCAACCCCACCAAGCACACGAGCTTTTCATCTATCCCTTGACCGCTTCTTTCTTCTTCCTTCTCGCTTTCCTCGCCCTTTTTCTTCTCCCCGCCCGCCAGATCGCCTGAAAACAAAAACGACGCTCCCGCCGCCCTTATTTTTCTCGCGTCAAGAAAAACACTTGGATCCGTTTTTTCTCGTCTTGCCCGCCCACATCCCGCATCTCTGCAACCACGCGCATCGCGTTTCCAGCCCGCACCTCCAAATGAATCGTGCTTTCCGCGTGATAACGAAAGTCCTTCCGATACGCAAACACCCCCAAGCCATGACCTCGCGCCGTCACCTTCAACTTAAACTTGTAACTCCCGGGAAGCAGCGTGCTTTGCAACACTTCGACTTCCCTTCGCAATGCTGGCATCCGATCCACCGTACTTTTCAACAACGACTTGCCATCCAAAAAGCACTCGACTTCCAACAACCGAAAGATCTGCGTGCGTTCGATCTGATTCCGAAAAAACAGCGTAAAAGCCACAGGCTTTACAGGCGCAGCCGCCACCAACTTCACCTTCGCACGTTGCAAAGCGTCGCCGTTGGCCCCCGCTTGGGTGGCTTTGCTCAACTCCGCAGGCTTCGTTGCCTTGCCTGCTGTCTCACCAAGACCCGCCTCTTTTCCTCTCATCGGATCGCTGGCAACGGCGGCTCGCGGCTCGACACGACCATCGCTGCGCAACACCCCCATCTCTTCTTCTTTTCCATCGGCTCGCTTGATTGGTCTTTTTCTGCGCTTCTTCGAGGCCACACGACGGCGAAGGCGTTTGCGCGCCTTTTTCTTCGGACGCTCCTTGACTTCTTCGCGCTTTGCCGCTGGCGTCTGCGGGATCACCACCGCAGGCATCGCCCGCTGTGTTGTCGGTGCAACCGCAACCACAGCAGGGATCGAAACGGGCTGGCTTGTCGGCGCGGGTGCATCCGCCACTCCTGCATCCGTCGTCGACGGCGTCGGCATCATGAGTCCGAAAAAGGTCACGATCACCAACAAGATCACCACCCCAACACCCAACCACAGCACGATCGCACTCTTTTGCTGTTGGTTCTCCTCTTGGTGCTTCTGGTATTTACTCATCTTCAACAACCTTTCTTTCAGCTTTCTCTATCCGTTCTCGCACACAAAACTGTGTGGTCCTTCATCTACAAACGATCCAACCCAAGAATCTTTCTATTGTTGGGCGTCGCTTATTGAAAACCCCCGTGTTCGCGCCCTTCCAAGCGAGACAGCCGTTGAATTGAAAAACGATGATCTCTTCGCCAATACGGGGTCAAGGGGGCGGCGACCCCTTGCGGGGCGTGGTACCTCGCCCCACAAAAGCATCCAACAGCGTAATACGAAATCCGCAGGGTGTGTGATCGTAAAACGTAGGGGCAGCCATGTGTGGCTGCCCAAGAACAGGGCGGTTCGCGAACCGCCCCTACATCATGCGATCATACATTACGCGGAGATCGTATAATACGAGAGCCGCCCATTGTGTGATCGCAAAACGTAGGGGCAGCCATGTGTGGCTGCCCAAGAATCGGGCGTCTACGCACTATCGTACGATCACAGATCGCTCGGAGATCGTATAAGTCCTGTCCTAAAACAAATCCGCTCTTGTTTTGTTTTTTGGAGCCACACTTTACGCTTGCCGCTTAAAAACAGCACGATCACCACCAAACCTAGGTACACTTCGTCGCGCTGTGTTATATTCCTATCGCTTGGTCGAAACCAAGAGGCGTCCCCCATACTCCAAACACAAGGTCGGACACAAGATGCGAACCCCTCGGCGCTTTTTCTCTTCCTCGACTCCTTCCCTTCCTCCGACGTCTCCTTCGCCTCATCCCCTCTCCTTGTTTCTTCGGTGCTTCTTTGTACTGGCTGTGCTGCTTTTGTTCTTTCCCTCTCCCTCTTCTCACTCACAAGATCACCAAGGCTGGCTTGCCCGCACCTACCGCCTTTTTCAACAAGGCAAACTCCCTGAAGCCCTTCAACTTCTTCAACAGGCCGAACAAGCCGTCGGTCCTCATCCCGCGTTCTTTTACTACAAGGGCCTGATCTTCCAAGCTCTCCGCCAGCCCGACCAAGCCCTTGATGCCTATCGACAAGCTGAACCCGCCATCGATCCCAAGTTTCAGCCTTGGCTGCTCAATAACCTCGGAAACCTTTTCTTTCAAAAAGGCCGCTACCGCACCGCCGCACGCTATTACGCCCGCGCACTTCAAAAAGATCCCAACTATCCCCGCGCACGCTTCAATCTCGAACTCGCCCTCCGTGCCATCCAACAACCCCCTCCCCCTCCTCCGCCCCCCAACTCCCGACAACAACCCCCTCCCCCTCAACGCCGCGATAGCAAACGCCCTCCGCCACCCCGACCTCGCAAAAAAGATCAAGTCATCGCTCCTCCCAAACAGCGCAAATGGGCCCTCCCACCCGCAAACGCCTTCCAACTCAAAGCCTTTGACCGATTCCTCCCCTACAGTCGTGTCCTCAAACATCACAAACTTCGCACACAACAAAACCCATGATGCCACCCCGCGCCCCTTACCCCGTATCGGCGAAACATACAGACGTTTTTCAAACCAACCACTGCATCGCTTGAAATGGCGCGAACACGGCTTTTTTCTGCGCTGCACTATACCTGTCTGCATCTGTCCGTGTTTGTCGCCTTCCTCTTCTGTTTTCAACCCCTCGGATGGACTTATCCTGAAACAAATACAAACGCAAACGCCCAACCATCCGCCTCTTCTAAGCCTACTTCTTCAAACGCCCAACCATCCGCCTCTTCTAAGCCTACTTCTTCAAACGCCCAACCATCCGCCTCTTCTAAGCCTACTTCTTCAAACGCCCAACCATCTGCCTCTTCTAAGCCCACAACGTCCCCCACAACCCAATCCGCGAGCAAATGGAAACTGCAAGTCCGTCAAAGATACGAAGGGGCTTTGTTGGCGTGGGCTTTACAAAAAACAGGACTTGCGCTTGAGGCCGATCCCAAGGGCAAGATCATCGACAAAGTGGTGATCGCCCGAGAAGAGATCATCGCTCGCACCGATCCTTGGCCTTACTTCCTCAACATCTTCCATTACAAAACACGCGAGTCCGTTGTGCGGCAAGAACTCTTAATCCAAGAAGGCGCGGTCTGGAATCCCGCACTGATCGAAGAAACTGCACGCAATCTGCGCGGGATGTCGATACTGGCCGCTGCGATGATCGTGGCTTGTCGTAGTCCCAAAACCAACCGTGTGATCATGCTCGTGATCACAAAAGACATCTGGAGCATCCGCTTTAATTCCAGCTACAGCCTCGTCGGCAGCGCCATCCAACTTGGCGAACTCTTCCCCGCCGATATCAATCTGCTCGGCCTCAACAAGCAACTCGCCTTGCATCTGCGCATCTCTCAACTCGACCTCAGCAACTTCCGCCTCTACGACCACTTTGGCATCGGACAGCTCTTCTACGATCAACGCTTCTTTGGCTCTCGCTTTCAAGTCTACGAACGCCTCAGCTTCTACATCAACGGCGATGTTCCTTGCGCTGGCGCACAAGGCACACAGACCAACGTCTGGTGTCCCACCCAAAAATTCGGCTCTCTTCAAGGTGTCTATGGGCAATTTGCTGTGCTCTATCCGTTGTTTTCGCTTGCGAGCCAATGGGGTTTCCGATTTGAAACCACCGTCGATAGCCGACAACGCCGACTTTATCGCCAAAACCCCGACACCCAAGCCCCTCCCCTCGGCGAACAACAGGGCGTCTCGATCCGCGCTGCAACCTTCGACCAACACCCCGACGGCATCCTCCGCGCAGTCCCCCGTGTCTACGATGCTTTGCGCGTCACAGGCATCCTCAGCGTCACCCGATCTTTTGGAACTACGCTCAAACACGACCTATCTTGGGGGCTTTCAGGATACTACGATCGCAACACACCCCCCGAGCCTTTCCCCTTCGACGATATCACCCGCACGTGGATGCGCAAAACGATCCTCCCTCGCAACGAATCCGCGATCTACGCCTTTGTCGGATACAACACCCGAAACACCCAATTCATCCGCCTTCGCAACATCCGCGCTTTTGCACTCAGCGAAGACTACGCCCTCGGCCCCTCCCTCTGGACCGAGCTTCGCGTCGCCAAGGATCTCGATTACCTCAACCAATACTTTTTTGAAGCCTTTGCCAGCGCCTCCTATCGCTGGCATCTCCATGGTGATCTCTTGCAGATCGGAGTGTACGCCTTCACACGCTTCCAACCGCTGATCCAAGAACGCACGGATCTCGGATTTTCCGACCCTTGGATCGATCAATTCTTCCAAGCCTACCTCTACAACATCAGTCCATTGTGGGGTATCGGGCGTTTGCACTTCAAAGCTTTCGTCCAACTCCGGCGCAACGATATCGACCGCAGCGTCTCGACCCTCGGTGCAGACAACGGCTTGCGCGGTTATCTCAGCAGCGTCTTTGAAGGCCAACATCTCTTTCGCATCAATCTCGAATACCGCAGCCTTCCACTCAATCTCTGGACTGTCCACGTCGGATTTGTCGCCTTTTACGATGCAGGAGCCGTCTTCGGTGGCGATGACCCCGCAAGACCCGGCCAATCCCTCCCCTTCTTCTACAAACAAAGCGTCGGCGTCGGCTTGCGCTTCCAATTCCCCCAATTTGACCGCGAAGCCATCCGCATCGATATGGGCATCCCTCTTTCTGACGGCGGCGGTAGCCTCGGTTCTTGGTTCTCTCTCTCCTTTGGCCAAGCCTTCTAACCCAACGCCCCCAACGCCCTCCAACGCCTCTTTCCTCCGATTGCATCGTGTGTCGCAATTGTGCTAGGTTGTCGTGTACTCTACCGCGCCGTAGATCGGCGATCTTTGCGCCACTCTTTCGCCACACAGCCAACCCATGAGACCACGAGAGGCGATCTTGACATCTCCCCGCTCCACCACCCCCGAACGATGCCCGCGCTGTAGTCACACCCTGACCCGCAGCCCCAACGCAGAATTGGCCTTTTGCCTCAATTGCCGCTTTCCGCTCAAACCCATCGCTGGAAAGTACCGATTGATGCGCCAACTCGGCAAAGGCGGCACGGGCACCGTTTATCTCGCCAAACACATCCACCTCCGACGACAGGCCGAGCGCGTCGTCAAGGTCGTCCCTCTCGAACCCACCCAAACCCACCAGATCGATCGCTTTGAACAAGAGATCCAAGTCACCGCCCTGCTTTCCCAACAAAATGAACATATCGTCCGCATCTACGACGACTTTGGACACGAGCCTGAACTCGGCTACTACTACGTTATGGAATTCCTTGAGGGCCGCAGCCTCCGCGAGATCCTGATCCAACGCGAGCGACTTTCCCCCAAAGAAGCCATCCATATCACTCACCAACTCTGTCTCGCCCTTCAACTCGCCCACTCCGAAGATATCATCCACCGCGATATCAAACCCGAAAATATCCTTGTCATCGAACGCAACGACGATCCTTTCTTCGTCAAACTGATCGACTTCGGCATCGCCCACCTTCTCGAAAATCAAAGCAACGACGGCCCCGCACAAGTCATCGTCGGAACCCCCCTCTACATGGCCCCCGAACAATGCCTCAACCGCACCATCGACGCTCGCACCGACCTTTACGCCGTTGGTATCGTGCTTTACGAGATGCTTACCGGACAACATCCCTTCGTCGATATGCACAACCTCGACCAAAGCAACAGCCTTTCCATCATGTTCGCCCAAGTCTGGAACGCCCCTCCCAGCCCACACGAACGCTTCCCCTCCCTCCAAGCCCCCAAAAAACTCGACGACGTCCTCTCCAAGATCCTCGCCAAAGACCCCAACGAACGCTTCCAACACGCCCAAGATATGGACACCGCCCTCCAACGTGCCGCCCAAGATGCCGATTGGTCCGCCTCTTCCACTTCAACCGCTACTTCGACCTCCCACGCACGGCCTCCCCAGATCCACCACACCGTCAGCGAACAAGACCGATCCAGCGCTCCCACCGACCCTTACCCCGGCACACAAACGCGCATCCAACACGACACTTCTGAACAACCCAACGAAGCCCCCATCCAGCTTGAAAGCGACCTCCTCCCTTCCGCCTCTGACTTCGATGAAAAAGAAAAAGCTCCCATCGTCTACCGTACCCTCCTTAGTGCGCAACTTGCGAGCTTACCGCGACCCAAGCTCCAAAAGACCAACATCCGCCCTCTCCACAAAAGCTTTGTCGGACGACACCAAGAACTCCAAGATCTCCAAGACGCCTACGCACGCGGCGAACGGCTTGTCTCCCTTCTCGGCCCGGGTGGTACAGGGAAAACCAGCCTCGCACAACACTTTGGCCTCCAACAAGTCGACCAATTCGACGGAGGGGTCTGGTTTTGCGATCTCAGCGAATGTTATTCCCTCCCCGAGATGCTCCAATCCATCGCCCAAGCCCTCCGCATCACCCTTCACCCGGGTGAAGCCGAACAACACATCCATCAGATCGGCTACGCGCTTCATTGTCGCGGCCAAGCCCTGATCATCCTCGACAACTTCGAGCAGATCACCCCCCACGCACTCCCCACCGTCGGACGCTGGTCTCAAGAAGAAACCCTCGTCCGCTTTCTTGTCACCTCTCGCGAAAAGCTCCAAATCATCGGCGAATGCGCTATCCCTCTCCCACCTCTCCCCGCAGATCAAGCCGTTCAACTCTTCCTCGATCGCGCACGCACTCTCCGCCCGCGTTGGCAACCCAACCACCAAGAACTCCGAACCATCGAACAGATCGTCAAACACCTTGATCGCCTTCCCCTTGCCATCGAACTTGCCGCCGCACGCATCGACATCCTCTCTCCACAAGCCCTGTTCGAACGCCTCCAACAACGCTTCAACCTCCTCTCTCATCCAAGCCAAGGTGTCCCCGCCCGACAAGCCACTCTGCGCGGAGCCATCGACTGGTCGTGGGATCTCCTCAGCGACGCCGAGCGCGACGCCTTCACCCAATGCGCCATCTTTCGCGGCGGCTTTACCCTCGAAGCTGCCGAGCGCATCCTTCAACTCGACCCCAACGCAATCTCCACCATCGACTTGATCCAAGCCCTCCGCAACAAGTCCCTTCTCTACATCCTCCCCAACGAACACCCCCAACAAAACCAACGCCTCGGTATGTACGAAAGCATCCGCGAATACGCCAAAGAGCACTTCCATCAATCCCCCAAACGCGGCGATGTCGCCGCCATGCACGCCGCGTATTATCTCGAACTCGCCGAGTCTCTTCTTCACGATCTCCACACAAACAACGGACTCTCCAACCTTCGACAGCTTCTTGCCGAAACCGAAAACCTCCAAGCCATCTTCGATCGCTACGTCCCCCACGATCCCAACGTCGCTCTGCGCGCTCTTCTTGTCCTACAGCCCGCCCTCGAACGCAAACAAACCCAAGACACCATGCTCCAAATGGTCCAACTCGTCCTCAACCAACAAAACAAAGTCCAGCCCGCTCTCTACCCCCGCGCATTCCGCCTCTATGCCCATCTCTGCCGACGCCTCGGCTTTCTCGACCAAGCCAACAAAAGCCTACACACCGCCATCACACAAGCCATCCAACACTTCGACCCCCTCGAAGAAGCCCAAGCCCGACTCGCCCAAGGCCATCTCTTCACACAACGCCGTCTGCGCGAAGAAGCCCAAGCCGCCTTCCGTTCGGCTCTCCTGTTCTTCGAACAAAACAAACAACATCCCCATCTGCTCGCCGACACCTACAACGCTCTCGGCTCCCTATCCCGACAACATGGCTCCCTCGAAGAAGCCGAACCCTATCACCTCAAAGCCCTTTCCCTTCAACGCCAATACGCCGACAGCAACGGTGAAGCCATCACACTCGGACAACTCGGACACCTCTATCGCCTCCAAGGCCGATACCACGAAGCCATCCACGTCTACGATCTCGCCCTCTCTCTCCACCGCGCTTGGGAAGATCGCATCGGCGAAGGCATCACCCTCAACAACCTCGCCAACATCCACGCCCGACAAGGCCGACTCACCGAAGCCGAAGCCAACTACCGCACTTCTCTCTCCCTTCATCGTGCAGGGGGCGACCGACGCGGCGAAGCCATCGCCCTCGGACAACTCGGTAATCTCCTCCTTCTGCTCGGAAAAACCGATGATGCCGAGCGGATGCAGATGCAGGCCCGCACTCTCCACGAAGCTCTCCACGATACCAAGGGCCTCTCCATCTCCCTCAACAACCTCGCCAACCTCTACCGCGCACAACACCGCCTCCCCGATGCCAAGGCACTTTACCAACAAGCCCACGAACTCCAATCCCAACAACAAGACCCCCTTGGCCTCGCCTTTACCAACCTTTACACCGCCTTGCTTCTACTCGAAGAAGATCACCTACACCCCCAACTTCCACAACACCTCCAAGATGCCCTCGACTTCTTCTCCAAACGACAACAACAACAAGAGTTTCACGGCCTTGCTCTCTCCGCATGGGGCTCTTTCCATCGCGCCATGGCTCGCCCACAACAAGCCCTCTCTTTCTACCAAAAAGCCCTCCCTTGCTTCCGAAACACCGATGCCCGCCTTGATGCTTGGACTCGCGCCACCATCGGCGCTTTGCGCGCTGACCTCGGCGAGATCGTCCCCGCCGAACAAGTCCTCCTCCACGCCTCCGAAACCATCCAACGACTCGAAGATCCCCTCGGACGCAGCTTTGCCCTCCTCTGCCGCGCACACCTCGACCTCGCCTTCCAACGCGAAGCACTCCAACACAACGACCCCACCGCCGCACAACACCACCTCTCCACCGCAAAACACCGCCTCCACCAAGCCCAACAACCTCTCCCCCAACAAAACAACCCTCCCTCCGCCTTCTCCCCCGAGATCCGTCTCGCCATCCGCGCCTTCCAATCCCTCCTCCCCGCCGCTCCCCCTCCACCCAAAACCCTCTAATTCCCTTGGGTCGTATTTCGAAGCGTGCAACTCCCTCTGGTCGTTGTCCGTGCCTTCCGTGCCTTACGTGGACTCTTTACCCTTCCCGTGCCTTACTTTGCCAGTACTTTGGCGCGGGACTCCGCCCTCTCCCACATCCGAATATAGGCTTCCGCAGACCGAAAGAGCGGCTCCAAGGCTTTGTCCGTCACACCATCGCGACGGACATCTTCGATCAGTTCCGGCAACAATCCGATATGGATCATACCTTCCTGATTGAAGTCGACTTTTCGCTCGCCAAGCTCGGGCTGAGTAAAAGTCACTTCACCATCATACGACTTGAACGGATATGTGACGGGGTTTACTTGCACAGTGCCGCATCGGGCGTTCGCTCCAAAACGTGGGCGTGGACCACCAGCAAACCCGTTCAAGTCAAAACTCAGCGCCTCGGCTGGGTAAGCCCCCTTGCTCTTCGCCAGCGCGACATCATCCGCCAGACGCTTGCCCATGACGCCCGATTTGCTTGCATCACCACAACGGCCCAAGCTCGTACCAATCAGACCACCGAGGGCATAAATACGACCATCGTTGCTGTTGCCGTGGGTCTTCGTGGCGGGGTAATTGTTTTTTTCGAGGATCGCATAAGCCTCACTCAAAGCCCGCTGAGGCAGATGAGCGATATCAATGATCATCCCTCGTTTCATAAGCTGCTCCATCAGGGTGTTGCCCAACGGCGTCAGACCGGTCTTCTGGCAGTATTTACCTTTCGCTGGCGGCGCTTGGATCTTGGACAGATGTGGCAGCAGGGTTGCGAGAGGATCCGCCACAAAGCCGGACATATCGATCGGTGCTTTGGAGTCGTAGGTATCACGCGGCTGGTTCAGTCCCCCAAAGAAGACATCCCCTTCATCAAAGGACGTCGAGATGCCGTTACAATCTTTGACGAAGTTGGAGTAGTGTCCGCTGTTAATGAAGTTGCCCAGCTCGATAATCCCTCGGCTGCCATCTCCAGCCGAAAAGCCGTTGTCAAACTTATGGACGGGGAAGATCACGCGCACGCCTCGCTTGTGGTACTGATCGACTTTGGCGTTGACCGCATCCTCTGTGCAAGCTGTAAAGCCCTTGGGTGGCGTCAAAAAGCAATCGAAGAGATTGGATATCTCGATGCCCAAGACAACCGCCAATTTCCCCTCGTTGATCACGTCACGTGCGGCCTTGGGACTGGTGACCACACGCAACCAACCTTTTCCCGGCCCGCCAGATTGGGCGTCGATGTATCGTTCCAAGGCATAGACCGAATCGATAGCTCGATCGACACTCACCATGTCGTTGCAAGAATACAAGGTCTTCTGGGCTTTGACGGCCAATGTGAGTTCGCACATCATCGAGTTCCCTGTGGCGTGCTGCACCAAAAGACGCAACCCTCCGAGGTAGGCACGCTCAAGCCAGCGGTAATACATAGTCTGGTGGGTCGAACGACGCCATGAGCTCGGCCACTCGGTGAACTTGGGGTATCCCGCCGTATGATGGTTGAACTCTGCGACTTGGCCCTTGGTAAAGATCGGAAGGATCGAATCCAAATCAAATTTTAACTTATCGTTGTCGTAGAAATATCCCATGATGTCATTGCGACCCTCCTGACCGTGCGAACGCGAGCAGTCAGACAAGGCATGTTCCACACCCAGCCGATGAAACGGCGCACCATGAAAGACGCCGCCACCACCAAAACCGACGTTGCTCAGCATGTGAGAGTGGATCTCGGCGATGCCGTAAACATCGCCATCATCCCACTTCCGAGGTTTGGCTGCGCCTGTTGCGTCGATGCTGAGTTCGGGAAAGCTGGCACAGCCCTCTGTTGGGTGCAATCGGATCATCGCCGCCTTAGCGGTATCATCGGTGAGACCCGACATGCTCAAAAAACGGCCCGTTGCGTAGTGTTGAAGTTGATACCGCTTGGGGTCACGCGCCGAGATCTGTAAGATCCACTCCGCCGGCGACTTCTCGTTTTCATCGAGCTTATCGAGAACGGATGTCAGCTTGGACAACCGAGTGAAGCTCCACTGATCACCGCTAGAACTCGCTGCAAAGTAGCGGCGCTCCGTGTCAAAAAGCAGATAGACTCCAAGGTCTGACGGACGCAGGGAAAAGCGCGCCGCAGTCTTGGAAGAGTCCGCCGAAAAGCTAAACTGCTCTGGGGTTTGTCCCGCTCCGATGTAGCGCGCAGCGTTCGCACCATCGAAGCCCTCGATGGTATAACAGCCGTTGGCCACAGAGTACACGCTGTCTTGCGCGAGCGGAGGCTCCGTCTTTTCACACCCCATCAACAGCGCACACAAAACGAGACCCAAAAGCCTATCACACACGAAGGACCGGAAAAAACGCAACGAAGAAAACGTAGACATGATTTCTGTCCACCACCTTTCGCCAAACCGCCAAACCGCCAAACCACCAAACCACCAAACCACCAAACCACCAAACGACGCACCTTAAAGCCTCACAAGCCGAAAACCAATGGTGTTGTTGCGTGTCCCCGGCGTGGCGCTCTCACGAAATCCTGCACGCATTTCCCGTACGTTGTGGCTCCAACTACCGCCTCGCATCACGCGATTCGATATGCCTGCAACGTACACAGGATCCGTATCACCCAGACTCTTGTACGCATCAGCATCCCATTCTTCGGGATCCCATCCCTCGGCATCCCACGCCCCACAACGTAGCATGGATGGGTGTCCGTGAGCTACGGGATCGGGGGTGGGGTACGCATCACAAACCCGACCTCACCAAACGAAAGCCGAGGTCACTACCGTTATTCGTTGGCGCATAACCACAACGGCGTGCCGCACGCAGAGACGATACATCATCGAACCATCCCCCTCCGCGAGCCACGCGCTCGGTGCCTTTTGCCGCACCAAAAGGATTTGTCGTCGTTTGCGACGGGTATGTCGCGTACAGATCATAGCACCACTCCCACACGTTGCCCAGCGTATCGTATAACCCCCAATCATTCGCTTGTTTCTGTTTCACCGCCTTCGTAGCATATCGACTGCCCCCATCGTCATACCATGCGATCTCATCTACTTCCCCATAACGCGGCGTCGTGCTGCCTGCCCGACAAGCGTATTCCCATTCCGCCTCTGCCGGCAATCGCCAGCCCTTGCTCCCCACGTAGTCGCTTTGTTTGTTCCCCACGCCGTCTATCTCTTCGCCACTTCCCACAAAACTCTCGGAAACTCCCTCTAACACCGAGAGTTTGTTCGCAAAGATCGCTGCTTCGTGCCAACTCACGCACTCCACAGGTGCATCCAACCCCACTCTTTTGCAATGGGCTGGGTTGTCGCCGATCACAGCCATGTATTGGCCTTGTGTCACAGGCGTTTCCATCATCCAAAATCCCCGTGTCAACGTGACATCGCGCCTCGGCTTTTCATCGGCCTCGGCCTCCTCGTCATCCTCACCCGACCCCATCCAAAAAGTTCCCGCAGGAATCCAGCACATCTGCATCCCCGCCACCGACGCCACTTCTCGCACCTCCCCTGCCACACGGCCTTCTTCCCACGCATATCTCGTCCAGTCTCCCACCAGACCCTCAAACCCCGTCTTCTCGCCTCTTCGATGCTTCTCCCACCATCCATACAACGGCCTACGTATCGACTCTCCCCATCCCTTCGTATGTTGCGCTACATACAACAAACACATCTCTCGCTCCGATGCTTCCAAACCCTCCAAGATCCGACATATCCCCAACCATCCCGCAGAGCTCTCTCCCTTCACCAACCATCCTCGGATCTCTGACAATCCTCCGCTCATCCACACCTCCTCGTTGGATTTTGCTCCTTTTCTTTTGCCATGGTATCGGTTAGACTCTGTGTTTGAAGACAACAACACCAGCCCCGAACAACCTGTGAATCCGTCAGATCGACATCCCTACCGCTATAACCATCCGAGATGGCTTGCTTTTCGGATCAACACAAATAGGAGCGAAACCCGATGCGAATGCTTGGAACCCAAACCCCCTTGAGCCAACACCGACTACAGATGCTTTACACCGCAGCACGCTTGAAAGCACACAAGGATCCGCAGATTCAAGCCCTTGGAGAACGACTCTTTCAAAAGATTGAAGAACTCCGAAACCTTGAGGCGATCTCCCAACGGCTAGAAGAGGAGCAAACCCTCGCGCAAGCTTTGTTGGATGCACGCGACCAAGATCGCGATACCACCATCCTCCGCCTTGGGCCTTTCCTCAAAGCCGTGGCTCCCCACCTCTACGAGCAGATCTTGCCCAAACGTCCCTCCGATATCGCCCGCGCTGCCTATGCCCAAGAAACCAAAGACTTGGAAGCCGTCACCACCCGACTCCAATCTCTTCCTCCTGATCATCTTGTTCGCCAAACCTACCTCCAAGCCTTGAAAGACGACAACGCCGCTTTTCAACAAGCCTCCGACGCCAAAGATACCATCGGGCAAGCACTTGTGGCCTTCCGTCTCCAAGCCCTCCAAGCCAAACTCGCTGCCGACGAATACCGTTTCCACACCCAAGCCGAAGCCTCCAAACTCCTCCCCAAAGCCGACATCGACGATCTGTTTTCGACCTTCAAACGCCCCGCGCATTGAAAACCCAAAACCCTCTGCGTAAAACATGACCGCAACCGTTGCAAAGCCCCCCACAACTTTTCACAAGCGCTTGTTTTCCGTTGCGCAAGCCTCCCCCAACACTTCAACTCTGCTTTGCAACGATTGCATACGTTCAACAACCTTTTAGAAAGGCTTTGTTTTCGGTTGCAACCACGTTTTCGTCCTTGCGCACGGCTTTGTTTTGCATCGCAACCGACTTTTTCTTTGTGAGAAAGCACTTTGCAACGACTGCATTCGCAGTTTTACGATTTCTCACGAACATCTCACAAGCCGGAAACCGATGTTTTTGTATGCGGCAATTGGCAGGTACCAGTCACGGTTTGCTACACGCAAGTCCATCGAGAGATCGTCCAAACAGCCGCCTCGTCTCACGCGGTCCGATGTCTTTACGGCATACACAGGATCAACGGTTTGTTCAAGCGTGTACGCGTTGTACTCATACCAGTCATAGCACCACTCCCAGACATTGCCTAACGTATCACGTAGCCCCCAAGCATTGGCTTGCTTCTGTCCCACCGAATGCGTCTTTCCGTTGCTATTCTCGCTATACCACGCGATCTTGGTCAAGTTCTCATAGCGCTGCGTTGTTGTTCCTGCCCGCGCTGCGTATTCCCACTCTGCTTCCGTCGGTAGCCGCCAGCCCTTGCCTCCCACATAATCGCTTGCTTTGTTCCCCACCCCATCCATGTTGTCCTCACTTCTCACGAAACAAGGCGACAATTCCTCCAAGAGAGACAGCTTGTTCGCAAAGGCCGCTGCGTCATGCCAACTCACTCGTTCCACAGGCGCATCCAATCCTGCCTCTTTATAATGCGATGGATTTTCGCCGATCACAGCCGTGTATTGGCCTTGCGTGACGGGCGTTTCCATCATCCAAAATCCCCGCGTCAACGTGACCTCGCGCCTCGGCTTTTCATCGCGATCATGATAACGAGTCTTTTCGTCCTCCCCTGCTCCCATCCAAAAAGTTCCCGCAGGAATCCAACGCACCCGCATCCCTGCCACAGAAGCCACTTCTCGCGCTTCTCCCGCCACACGGCCTTCTTCCCACACGCACTTCGACCAATCTCCCACCAGCCCCTCAAATCCCGTGCTCTCGCCGCTTCGATGCTTCTCCCACCATCCATACAACGGCCTACGTATCGAATTTCGCTATCCCTTCGTATGTTGTGCCACATACAACACACACATCTCCCGCTCTGATGCCTCCAGTTCCCCCAAGATCTGACACATCCCTAACCATCCATCGGGGCTCTCTCCCTTCACCAACCATCCTCGGATCTCTGCCAATCCTCCGCTCATCCATACCTCCTTCTCTTCGTGTTTCCACTCCCCCGCGCTTTCTGCTCCGTCTCAGCTTCCCGTGCGCTTTTTCTGCGAGGCTTCAATATGCCTCAAAAAAAACAACGCATCAACCGCAGGAGTCCTCCACCCATCCCCATCCACATTTCCATCCACATCCACATTTCCATCCCCATCCACATTTCCATCCCCATCCACATTTCCATCCCCATCCACATTTCCATCCACATCCCCATCCCCATCCCCATCCACATTTCCATCCCCATCCCCATCCCCATCCACATTTCCATCCACATCCACATTTCCTTTCCCTTTCCCTTTCCCTTTCCCTTTTCCTTTCCCTTTCCGTGCCTTCCGTGTATTCCGTGGACTGTTTTTTCCTCCAAGTCCCTGCAAATCTAGCTCGACGCCTCGACAAACACCTCGAAAAATCGGCGCGGATCGTAGTCCAAGATGATCCATGTATTGGACTGGGGAGCCAGAACAGACCCCCAACCGCCGCGTTCTCGGAACAAGGAAACTTCGGCCCATGTAGCGATCGAAGGATCGATGGCGCAACAAGCAGCGAGTGGATCGTGAAACTTTTTGCCGATGGGTTCGGCATCTTCGGAGACGGACGGCGGTTTCAGCGTTGTGCGTGCAACAGGCGGAGAGGTCTCGGGTGAGACTTCGATCAGATACCCCCCACGTTGGCGACTTTGTGCGAGAGCATACGCAGTTGGGCAGATCCCTTGTGAAGCGCCCGCCTCATCGATCCAAAGGACTTCTGAAGCATCGATCTGCTCGTCGTATCGGAGGGGATGGGGTGCGCGATCGATCTTCTTTTGCAGATACACGTCCATGCCGTCCCAGATCCAAGCGAGGCTTTTGCAGTGGGAGCGGTATGGGGCGAGGGCTGCGTGGAAGTCTACATCATAAAAGACGCGATGGCAGACGTTTTTGGACACCAAACGCCGCAAGCCGATCCCCGAATGTTCGAGGGCTGCAAGCGCGGTCTTGGGATCGCCGTTGAAATTGAATGTCGGGACGCTTCGTCGTCCTCGAAACTGCGGAAGCTGTAGGTGTTCAGGGACCACGCCTTCTCCTGCAAATCCGCCCTGCGCGACCCATCGGCCCAATCGAAATCGCGGATCGCGTACAGCTTCCCGAAGATTTTTGAGCGGTGCGCCCGTGATCAGGGTGGTCTCTTGATCGCAGATCTCGCGCAACAAGGATTGCGCAGGAACGGCATCATGCGAAGGCTCGATCATCCCGTAGGCTTTTTCGTGCCAAGAAGACACACACGACTTGGGGTGTTCAAGATCTCCCGCTCCTACGGGGATATCGACACCAAAGGCCGCGAGCGTACGCCGCACAAGACCGACTTGATAGACCGACCCGGGCGTGATCGTGACGGCTTTCAAACGCACCTTGGGATGTCCAAGCAACAGCAGCAGCGTGATGTAATCGTCGGGATCATGGGTTTCCATATCGAACACAACAGGCAGGGGATACGACAAGACTTCTTGCATCAAGCCTCCAATTCAAGCCCCCAAAAAGAACACCGCGCTAATACAATTTGACACGGAAGTTGAGGATGCGTCCGCCCCGATCGATGCGTAAGGTGACGATTTGACCGATCTTAAAGTTTTCGAGGGTGGTCATGAGAGATTCGACGTTGGTGATACGGATCTGATTGATGGCAAGGATGATATCGCCGAGGATGATATCGCCGTCTTGGGTGGTACGCATACCTTGGATGCCGACACGACCGGCGGGGCCGTCGGCTTTGACTTGGCCGATCATGACGCCGATCTTGCCGAGGCTGCGCATCATCTCGGTATCTTGGTAAGGAACGACGCCAAGGCGCGGATGGCGGAGCCGACCATAGCGGATGAGTTGAGGGACGATCTTGTTGACGGTATCGACGGGGACGGCAAAGCCGATACCTGCGCTTGCGCGAGAAGGGCTTTTGATAGCGGTGTTGATACCGATCAAGCGGCCTGCGCTATCGAGCAATGGGCCGCCTGAGTTGCCGGGGTTGATCGCCGCATCGGTCTGGATCACACCGAGGATGGGGCGCCCGCTCAATGAGCGGATCTGCCGATTGAGTGCGCTGACGACGCCCGTGGTAAGGGTGCGATCCAAGCCGAAGGGATTGCCGATGGCAAGGACATTTTGGCCGACTTGGAGGTGATCGGAGCGTCCAACGGAGATCGGGAAGAGCTTGCTTGCGGGGGCATTGATGCGAAGCACAGCGATATCGCTGTTGGGAGCGCGCCCGACGACTCTTGCGATCCATGTGCTGCGATCGGGAAGACGGATGCGTACGGTGGTTGCATCGCGGATGACGTGAAAGTTGGTGATGATGTGGCCACGTCGATCCCAGACAAACCCCGAGCCTGTGCCTTGGCGGGGAGGTCCATCGCCAAAGATATCGAACGGATCGCGTTGGCTTTGGAGGGTGGTGATAAACACGACGGAGCGCGAAGCGGCCTTGAAGATGCGGATCACATTGCGCTCTCCGGGTTCAAGTTGAGAAGTCGCCTCTTTGGGGCGTTTGGCGCTTGCGGTGAAGTATTCGAGCGCAAACCAACACAACGTCGATGCGACGGCTGCGCTCACAAACATGCCGAGCCAATTTTTGATAGGGTGATAGGTGGGTGGATTCCACAATCCATCGGAAGATTCTTGTTTTCGCATGGACGGCTCTCCGTGTTGGGAGAAAGCAAAAAAAACGGGCCACACAAAGAAGATGTGAAGCCCGCGCAAAAGAATAAGCCGACTATGTGCGAAGATCAAGCGAAGCCCGTTGGTTGGGTCGCGCTTGATTTGGGGATCGTTAGGCTGGTTTGATCTGGATGGTGCGGGCCTTGGTTTCGGGTGCTTTGGGGAGATGGATGGTCGCGACACCCTGTTCAAGTTTTGCAGCGATCTTGTCGACATCGACGCGTTGTTGGACTTGGAAAACGCGGCGATAATGTGTGGGCAAAAACTCCAAACCAAGGGCTTTTTCGCGATCAAACGGTGATTGTTCACCTTCGATGGTGAGTTGCTGATCGTGAAATTCGATGCGCAGCTTGTTGGCGGATACGCCCGGCAATTCAGCGACGACAAGGATCTCGTCGTTGTTCTCGAAGATATCGACCGAAGGTGTTGCGTAGAATCGTTCATCCGTAGCTTCTTGTGCAGTTTTGGTGGTCTGGGACATCGCGGCCTCCTTTAGAGATATTTTTGTATTTTTGTGTTTTTTATTTTGTAAAAATCTTTTTTTCTTATTTGGCAGAAGTATGGATCTCGATCTTGCGGGGCAAGACTTCTTGGGCTTTGGCCATCTCGATGGACAAGATGCCGTCTTGAAGGGTTGCTGTGACGCGCTCGACATCAATACGAACGGGCAAAGCGATGCTACGAGAAAACTGGAGGCTGGCGCGTTCTTGACGATGGGCGCGATAGCCTTCGGGGGCTTGGACTTTGCGTTCGCCGCGAACGGTGAGGTTTTCGGCATTCGCTTCGATGGTCAAGTTTTCTTCTTTGAGGCCGGGGACTTGCAGCGTCAACAGCAAACGCTCGCCTTGATCGAACAAGTTGGCTTTGGGCCATGTACGGGCTTGCAAGCCTTCGCGGCGTAGCGGAGCGGGTACCCATCCACGTTCCAAGTCTTTGAAAAGATGATCCATTTGTTGACGAAGCTCATCAAATACAGGAAGAGTATGGTTCAAGCCGTAAAGATTTCCCCAACGTGTAAGCATGGTGTCCTCCATTTTTTGGATCGGCGCGAGAGAATCGATAGAATCAACGCGATCCAGATAATACGTTGTAATGATGATTGTTTTTTGCTTTTGGCGAGGGAAAGTTAATTCTTGCAAGGATCTTGTCAAGAAGATTTTTTCGCCTTTGTTTTCCCCAAGATCCATTGTTTCTCGCCGTTGCAAGAGAGATGTAATCACAGGGCGATCGGTGTCAAGAAAAAAGAATGAGAGGAAAAGAGAGGCGTGAAGCAGTTGGCCCTAAAAAGCCGTGTTCGCGCTGTTTCAAGCGACAGAGTTGTCCGTGTGGAAAACAATTGATCTGTTCGCCCCTCTCGGGGTCAAGGGGCGACAGTCTATGGTGGGGTGTGGGGCGTTGCCCCATACGCGCCTTGTTAAGGTGGAAACACCGGAGGGTCGAGGATGATCGCCGTTTTGGGTGTCGGCCCCCCCTCATTCCCCCCGTGAACGGGGGGAAGTTGGAGCAGGCAAAGACGATCTCTCGTGCAAACAGCGTGCGGCATGGAAACCCAAAACCTCGCTGACTCCGACGTTCACTCCCTCCCCTGTTCACGGGGGAGGGCTGGGGTGGGGGGCCGACAAGCGCTTAACCTAACGCGTATGGGGCGTCGCCCCACAAAAACAAACCCACCGGGTAAGTCCTAAAAAGATCAGCGTGGTGGGGAAGGAGGAACGGGTAGAGGACGCGCTTGACAGGGTGGGGGTGCTATGATACGACCTTGCGACGCCAAAACAGGGGGATCTGCGAAAGATGCGGATACTCCGAGAAGCCCGCGAGAAACAAACGGCGAGAAAGCATTGTGGATGCTGTTTTTTGGAGCAGAGAGGAATGGAAGACGTGGTGGTGGAAAAACACAGAGGGCGCAAAAACGGACGGGCCGAAGCAAGCGGCAAGAGAGAGCGTTTTGGTCGGCTTGGTGTGTGGTTTGTGCTGTGGGTAGCGGGCGCATGGTTGGCGGGTGGTGGGGAAGCTTGGTCAGCGGATGAAGACGGAGTGCCGAAGACAACGAGCTTTTCGTTGAGCGGTTATTTTCGTTTCAGGGGCGATGTGCTTCATAACCCGGGGATGGGGGTTGCGCCGCGCACAGACGCCGAGATCGATCCAACAACGAACCCCCGTCGCTCACGTTTTGGACGGTTCCCGTTTTACCATCCAGCCGCAGCGTATCCGTTGTCTGAGGCGAGCCTTGGGCAGTCTTACAACAACGACAACCTGCCGCGTTGGTTGTCTTATGGGAATATGCGTTTGCGGGTGTTGGGGACGTTAAATGTTTCCGAGTACGTGCAGATCCATTCGACGTTGGACTTTTTGGACAACGTGGTCTTGGGTTCGACGCCACGAGGAAATGCGGGGTTGCTGACAGATCCGCTGATGCCGCTCCAAGGGCTAAGCGACACGCAAGTACCCCCAACCTACGGAGCCAACGGATTTACCGATGCGATCCGTGTTCGGCATATCTTTGCCTCGATCCAGTTGCCTTTTGGGACGTTGGTGGCGGGTCGGATGCCGAACGAATGGGGATTGGGGATCATGGCCAACAGCGGGATGAAGCTCAACTCCGAGTGGGGCGATACGGTGGATCGTGTGGCCTATATACTGCCGTTGTTTGGGCATTTGATCATCCCTTCGTACGAATTCATGTCCTCAGGTCCGACGAGTGCTGCACCCAATCAATGGTGGGGACAGCCGTTTGATCTGGAGCAGGGCGATACAGTACACCAAGTGACCCTACGTGCGGGCAAGATCGATCGCGGTCAAGAGCTGCGAAAGAAGCTCGACAATGGGGATCTGGTGGTGAATTATGGGATATATTTTTCGTATCGATGGCAGCAGTTGAGTTCGGAGTGTAGGCCGGGATCGACGTGTACAGGTGGTGCGCTGAATGGGGTGGGCCTTGCGCCGAACCAGATCGAACTTCGCACGCGGGGATTGTCGTTGTTTATCCCCGATGCTTGGTTTCGGTTGCAGCTTGGAAACCAGATGCGGATCGAGTTTGAATGGAGCATGATGATCGGCACGATCGAACGGGGCCCCGATGGCAATCCCATCGATATCCTGCAATGGGGTGGGGCCTTTGAGTTCGAATACACACTGCTCAACGGCCAACTCAAGATCGGATTTGATGCGGGCATTGCTTCGGGAGATCGGGACTTTACATCGAGATGGGGCCGAGCCGCGCTAGACACGGACGCTTCGATTAGCGCCGACAAACGCGGAAAGATCAACAACTTCCTGTTTGACCCTGACTATCAAATCGACATGATCCTTTGGCGCGAACTGTTTGGGACGTTTACGAACGGCTTTTATCTTCGCCCTCACATTACGTACAACGTGTATGGAGATGCTTGGAAAGACGATGGCTTTGGGCTGCGCCTTGCGGGCATCTTCTCGGGTGCGTTGGTTCCCGAAGCGACGTTGGGAGCGGATCCGCTGCTTGGGGTCGAACTCAATGCGATGGCGCGTTACGCTTCAAGCGATGGCTACTCGATCGTCCTTGCGTATGGTGTGCTTTTCCCGCTCGCAGGGATGTCCTTTGCAGAAGTCGACAGCACAGGCCGCCGTCTCGAAGACAAAGTCATCGGCGCAGGGATCGCACAACGCATCCAAGTCCGCGTGAACGTGCGTTTCTAAAGCAAGACCTTTGGATCTTTAGAACAATCCTTTTTGGAAAAAGTAGAATCACCGACGTAAAACACCGAAGGCATCGGTAGTTCGGACGATCTTGGAGAAAAGAACGATGGAGAAGAAAAGATTTCGGGGTTCGATGGTTGCGATCGTGACACCTTTTCAAGCGGACGGCAGCCTTGATTGGGACGCGATGGCGCGTTTGATCGCCTTGCACATCCAAGAGGGAACGCATGCGTTGATCGTTTGCGGAACGACGGGCGAAACCCCAACGCTGACCGCCGAAGAACGCCACGCTCTGCTGACCTTTTCCATCAAGGAAGCCGCAGGACGCATCCCTGTGATCGCAGGGACAGGAACCAACAACACCGTCGAAGCTGTGGCGATGAGCCGAGAAGCGGAAGACCTCGGAGCAGATGGGCTTTTGGTCGTCACTCCCGCTTACAACAAACCCACCCAAGAAGGGATGTTGCATTACTACAACGCGATCATGTCGGCGACTTCGCTGCCTGTGGTCCTGTACAATGTCCCGGGACGCACCGCCTCGAACCTTTTGCCTGAGACCGTCGCCAAACTCGCCGAACACCCGCACGTTGTGGGCATCAAAGACGCGACTGGAAATATGATGGTCGCCAGCGATATCGTCGAGCAATGCGGCGATCGGTTGGATCTGTTGTCAGGAGATGACTTTACCGCGCTTGCGTTGATGGCGCTCGGTGGCAAGGGCTGGATCTCTGTGACAGCCAATATCGTCCCTGCCCAGATGGTCGAGATGTACAACGCCTTTGTCGCGGGTGATATCGCCAAAGCCCGCCGCCTGCATTACACGCTCCAACCCCTCAACCGTGCGATGTTCTTGCAAAGCAACCCCATCCCCGTCAAAGCGGCACTTTCGCTGATGGGATATTGCAAAAACACGCTGCGCTCGCCGCTCTTGCCGATGCAAGGGGCTTCTTTGGAAGGCTTGCGCACGATCCTTCGCAACCAAGGGCTTGTGGACTAAGACGAACTCCGCCTAGTGTGATCGACATGGGCAAGGGCCCCCCCGTGTTTGCCTAAGAACAGGGCGATTGCAACGACTCGCACCGACAAGCAGAGCACACTTCCCTCGGATATCGCGTTATCCCAAACACAACACCACCATACGCCGATGCATCAGAGAAAAGAATGCCGTTCACAAACAACGGTGCATCGGAGAAAAGAATGCCGTTCACAAACAACGGTGCATTGGAGAAAAGAATGCCGACAGAAGTGATCATGTGTGGTGCAGGCGGAAGAATGGGCCGTCGGATCATGGCCCTTGCGATCGAACAGAACGCCTTTTCTTTGGTGGGAGCGATCGAGCGTGCAGAAAGCCCGTTGATCGGGGAAGATGCGGGGGTGGTCGCTGGTCTCGATCCGATCGGCGTATCCATCCAGTCGGCGCATTCTGCCCAAGCGGGCCAAGTCGTGATCGACTTTTCCAGCCTCGAAGCCTTGCCGAGCGTCGTGCGCAGCGTGCGCAGCCAAGGGGCGGCGTTGGTCTGCGGAACCACCGGCCTCAAAGAAGAACAGCAACAGCACTTGCAAGAAGCATCCAAAGAGATCCCTGTGCTGTACAGCCCGAATATGAGCGTGGGTGTAAACCTGATGTTCTTGCTTGCGCGGCAAGTGGCGGCTTGGACAGGCGAAGAATTTGATATCGAGATCGTCGAAGCCCACCACCGTTTCAAACGAGACGCACCCTCGGGAACGGCGATGCGTTTGGCAGAGATGGTCGCAGAGGGACGCGGCGTAAAGCTCGAAGAGACGGCGCGTTATGCACGAGAAGGCATCATGCCCGAGCGCACCCGCCAAGAGATCGGCATCCAAACGCTGCGGGGGGGTGATATCGTAGGCGAGCATACGGTGTTTTTTTGCGGGATGGGCGAGCGTTTGGAACTGACGCACCGCGCCACCTCTCGCGATATCTTTGCGCGAGGCGCTTTGCGGGCCGCTGCGTGGCTGCAACACCAACCTGCTGGCCTGTATTCGATGTTTGACCTTTTGTCCTTCTCAAATCCCTGATGGAACGGGCCTTTGTCGGGATCGGAACCAACCTTGGCCATCGGGAAACCTTTCTCACCTTTGCGCTCCAACATCTCGGACGCCTCGCATCGACGGGCGTATTGCGATGCTCGCCTTGGTATGAAACCGCTGCGGTGGGTGGGCCTGCTCAACCCGATTATCTCAACGCGGTGGCCTGCTTTGAGACGACGCTGTCTCCCCCTGCCCTACTTCTCCAACTTCAACGCATCGAAACGCTGGCTGGGCGCGAACGTTCGGTCTGGTGGGGGCCGCGCACTCTGGATCTGGATCTGCTTTGTCTTGGTACAGCGGTTGGGATATGGGAAGATCCGCCGTTGATCTTGCCGCATCCGCGCCTCCATCTGCGGCGCTTTGTGTTGCAACCGATGGCGGATGTCGCTCCGCACGCACAACACCCGACACTTCATCGAGAGATACAGGAACTTTTGCGAGAGTGCGTGGACCCTTCTGCTGTGCGTCCCTACATACCGCAAGAACAGCCCAACAAGGAGGCTTTCTGATGAAACCGATCTCTTTTCGTCTGCCCTTCCACCAGATCGCCCTGCACTGGGGCGTCGTCACGGTTTTTCTCGCCACCGCCATCACGGTCTATCTTCTGGTCTTTGTTCTTCCCTACCAAGGACTTTCGTTGGAGCGTTGCCCCAGCACCTGCCACTACGATACAGACTGCTGGGTGCCAAACTGCACGCGAAAAGCCCGTTGCATCCGCGCTCAATGCAAACTTGCAGGTGGACACAAGCATTTTTTTAGTGCGATGTTGATCGGGCTTTTTGGCATCCTTGGCCTACTGTGGACTGGCGTTGCGCTGTTCAAATCGCGTGCGCGTTTGACGATCGACGACCAAGGCCTGCGTCTGATCCGCCTTCACCGCGAGGTCTTCCTCGCATGGGAAGACTTTTTGGGCATCACCTACCATGGCGTCAACACGCGCTTCGGCCACGAAGCCACCGTCTACTCTGTGACGGGCGATACGGGGATCTTCTCCTTCTTGACTTCGGGACTTCCCAAAGGCACCAGTACCCGCGATCTTGAACTCGGTGCCCTGTTCTTCTTTTCTCTCTCTCCTGACGATACCCAACAACTCCTCCAGATCATCCAAGAAAAAACGGGGGCCACCCCTGAAACCGAACACGAGTGGTAACACGAAATCCGCCTATCGTGTGCTCGCAACATATCGGGCCTCGGCTCGCCCTCGTGACAAGATGTCATCCCGCCTCTTCTCTCCGCCCTTTTCGGGTAGCATCACAAAGCCCCGATGCTGTAAGATATTTGACAAGAAAATCGTTTCTTGCCAAAGGTATGCTTTTTGCTCGCAAGGCTTTTTGTACCGCATTCCCCACCAAGACGGGGGTTTGGGACTCCAAGGAAAAGAAGCCTCGACGGATACAAAGATGAGGACGCACGCGCCCGAAGAGACGAGAATTGCGAAGTAGTGTAGTGTCACTTGCGCCGAACCAGCGTTGGATGGACACTGCGCACTCTCAAAGAGACGAGCCTCACGAAGCGATGGCACAAGGAGAAAAAAACGTGACGTGCTGGAGAAACAGAAGATGGACTTGGGTGCTGCTTTGCGCCTTGTGGGTCGGTGGCATGACCGCTTGGGATGCCCGCGCCGCTCCGCCTTGTCTCCCCCAATGGCGAAAGCTAATCCGCCTCGAACTTCGCGATCAACCGATCCTCGAAGTGGTGAAAAAGATCTCGGACTTAACGTGCTACCATTTCATTGTTGCGGATCAGGTGCGCGGTAGAAAGATAACGCTGATCGCCGAAAAAGCCGTCTCTGTTCGTGACGTATACAGCGCCTTTTTGTCGATGTTGGAGGTCAACGAACTCACGCTCGTCAAAGAGGGCGCATATCGCCGCATCGTGTTTTCCCGCCAAGCCCTCCAGCAACCGATCCCCTACAGCCAAGGGAAGTTTCGAGAAGCCGCCCAAGACCAACTGGTGATGTATATGCTGACCGTCAAGCACATCGACGTGTTTCAGCTCAACAACGTCTTGCGCCAACTGGCCAGTCCTGCGGGCCGTACCATCGTCTTTCAACCCTCTTCGATCATCCTGTTGGTGGACTACGCCAACAACATCCAGCGCTTGCTCAAGATCGTCAACGAGCTTGATGTCGCCGAAGCCAACGTCCGCGAGCGCATGTATATCGTGCAGATCCTCAATGGCCAAGCCCAAGAGATCGTGCAGCGCGTCCAAGCCATCTTCCAAGTCCAACAGATCCAGCCCAACCAACGCAGATTCGGCTCCAACCAGATCGACGAAAACTACCGCCTCTCGAAGATCATCGCCGACGAGCGCACCAACCGCGTGATCATCGTCTCAGGCCCGATGGCGTTTGCGAATGTGCGGGGACTGCTCGACAAACTGGATATCTCGCTACCTGACGGAGGCCAAGTTCGCCTGACACGCCTGCGCTTTGCAAAGGCCGATGAGATCGCCCAAACCCTCTCACAACTGGCCCAAGGCCGTTCGCCCATGCGAGGGCGTGCGCCGATCCGAGCTTCTTCCACCGATCTATTCCAAGGCGAGATCCGCATCACTCCTGACAAAGCCACAAACTCCCTTGTGATCGTCGCCAACCAGCGCGATTACGAAAGCCTGATGCGCGTAATCAAACAGCTTGATGTCCGCCGCAAGCAGATCTTCATCGAAGCCGTGATCATGGAAGTCAGCCTCGAAAAGACGCGAGAGCTTGGGGCCGCCTTTCACGGTGGTTTACCGCTTTCCACCGACACCACCAATCCCTCCTTTGCGCTCCTAGGGACCCGACTTTCGGGGCTGACCAGCCTTGTACTCGATCCCGCTTCGCTGATGGGCCTTGCGCTTGGTTTGCGCGGGCCACCCCTTGCCGGAACATCGGGCCTTTTGGGGACAGGAACCTCCATCCCTTCTTTTGGCGTTGTCTTGCGCGCTATGCAGACCAACTCCGATGTCGACTTGATCTCAACGCCCCATGTCCTCGCCACAACCAACGAAGAAGCCACGCTCCAAGTCGGCCAAAACGTCCCATTCATCGCAGGAACCAACTTTTCTTCGATCGGGATGGGCGTCGGCTTTCCCGTACAAAATATCCAACGCCAAGACGTCGCCCTCACCCTCAAACTCAAACCCCAAGTCAACGCAGGCGACCGCGTCAAGATCGAGATCGATCTCGAATTAACCGAGATCGCGTCCCAAAACCGCGAACTCGGCCCCACCACCACCAAGCGAAAGATCAAAACCACCGTCCGCGTCCGTGACAACCAAACCATCGTGATCGGTGGATTGATCCGCGATCGTCAGGCCAAGGGCGTCTCGAAAGTCCCTGTACTCGGCGATATCCCTCTTCTTGGGGCGCTGTTTCGGGTCGAACAAAACTCCACCGAAAAACGCAATCTGTTGATCTTTATGACCCCTCACATCGTCCTGACCGCCTCGGACTTCCGCAAGATCTTTCAACAAAAGATGCGCGAGCGCCAAGAGTTCCTCGATGCCTACTACACCGAAAAATACAAAGAGCTTCGTGATAGCGCAAAGCTCCGATCAACGGGCGTATTGGATCATGTGTTTCGAGATCATGAGTACGTCGAGTCTCGCGCAGCACGCGAGCAACAGAAAAAACGCGAAGCTCAAAAACAAAAGGAAAGCCAAAAAGAGCTCCCTCGCGCCCAACAAGTCTCCCCCTCCAAAGCCCCGTCCCCCCGCGATTAGCGCTGTCTGTTCTCTCTATCCAAAAGCAAATCCCCCTCCCGCTCCCCCTGCCTGATACAAACGATGCCCCTGCCCCAACAGCGGAGGCCCGCTCTCAGTTATCGAGCACAAGCACCCAGTCTGTCGCCATGATCGTCTTGTTGGAGGGTGGGGTGTTCATCATCACGGGTGCGTTTCCGCTGCCTGTGTTGTTGGTGGCGTTTTTCACCACGGAGTTGGGCGGTTGCAAGAACTGGTTGGCACCGCTCAAACGGGACAACGACACTTGGACGGCCAGCTTACCGCTCTTTTTGACTTCGACGTTCGAGCCTTTCTTGGGATCGGTCGGATCACGCGGGACGTTTTGCAGATCACCCGGCGTATAAGAAACCGTCGGTCCCATGCTCAGCGTATTTTTCCCGAACGCGTGGTAACGGTAAAATTGGTAATCATTGGGTTGAGTCACAGGTGGCTCGGTAATCAACATCGGCTGCGTGTAGTTGATATCGTTGCAACGCGCATCCGCCACAGGAGAACTCGCTTTCGGACCATCGACGTACTGCGTGCGCATCCCTTCGTTTTGGCATTCTGGAGGGTTTGAATGGGTGTTGCAGGAAGTCAAGGCATTGCACTGCTCGACGGGTGTACGGTCGTTGTTGTAACGGCTTGCATTTTTCAATGCGAGGCAAGTCGCATCGGTGCAAGGTTCCTCGTAGCGGATGCCGTAAAGCCGCGCCTCACCGGGGAGACCACACACGGGCAGCGTATCGCTCGCCACGTCGAAGGTTGTAAAATAGGTAATACCGTTCGCTATCACGGGATCTCCCGTAAATTTCTCTCCTGTGTAGCCGCCTGCGGTGTACTGTTTCAACAGAGTTTGGCTGTTATCCCGATCGTTATACTTGTTGAGATCGCCCATCCACGCATGAACGAGATAACGAAACTCACCGAGCGAACCGAGGATCTCGCGCAACGAGAAGGTCTTGTTGGTGGCGTCATAAGATTCCACGTTCGTCAAATCGCCCGTTCCACCCGAAAGAACAAGCTCACCGCGTGGGTTCAAAGCAAGCGCCATCGAACTCATCACAGGTTGAGGAGAAGTGTTGTACTTGAACGGATCATGGACAAAGTGTGTGTTTTGTACGTCCACACCGTTGCACTTGGGCATCTGGGGTTGGCCGGTCGTCGGATTGACGTTGCCCCACGCCGCAACATCTGGACATCCAAGATCGACTCGGAAGATACGGCCATGTGCATCACCAAAGAAGAAACGTGTCATGGGTGCCGGCTCGATGGGGTATCCCACAGGCGTACCCGTCACGCCACGCGCATCGTAAAACTCCAAAGGACGGTACGATCCCGTACACCCTGTCGCCGTTTTGCACGTGTTGTTCGCCATCAGATCGTAAGGAACGATCTCCGACAAGAACATACCTGTCTCCAAATCCACGATGTAGACGACCGCGCCGATGTGATTGTTGTTTTTGTCCATCGTGTAGGTGGGCGGGCTATTGTTGATGTTGATATTGACCCCACCGGGCAGGATCGCAACGGCGCGCTCCATCGCGTTGGCGTTCGCACTTGGGCGGTTGGTGCTGATATCCCACCGCACAAGGACGTTGGCGATGAGCGGGCGTCCAACAGTATAACCAAGGCGATCAAACCGCGTATTGTCAGGCGACGGTGTGGTGACGATAGCCTTTGGATCTTTGTAGCTGTGGTGATTGATCTCCCACATCAAGCGGGGACGGAACGGATCCGTCACGTCGATCGCCACATAGCCGCGCCCTCCCATTCCCATACCAAACAGCAGGACCGAGCGAAACTTGGCATAGACTTCACCCGAGTTGCCGTCATAGAAACGGAACATTTGATAGTTCCCGACAACTGGACTTCCATCTGTGGTGTAGACGCGCCCGCCACCTTCGCGCATCCCACGAACGGCGTACTTCAGATTCGGCAAGACTGTTTTGGGGATAAAGCCCCACAACTCCATCCCGCTATCCGCGTGGAAGGCATGCATGATCCCGTCGTTCGACCCCACAAACAGGACCGTTGGACGGCTCGCTCCGATGGTCGCTCCACCAATCCCCCCTGCCATCTGCGTTTTCAACCAATCGTTGTAGCGAGGATCTTCGCGATTGGACAGCGGGCGCGTCAACAACGCCGGTGTCGAATGATAGATCGCTCCCAACTTAAAGGAGCGCAGCTTGGGGCTTGTCGTATCGTATCCACGAATGAAGTTGACGAGAAACTCGAATTCTTCTTTGCACTCGTTTCCGCTTTGATCACAACCACCATAACATTCTTCTTGAGTGCAGCAATACGCCCCACGACAACCAAGCGCGCATTGATCTGTTGCTCCACCCGAATTGCAGCGCAAACGCAGATTGCGGCGAAAAGTGACGTTGATCGGATCCAATCGGTGTTCTGCTGCGGGAGCGAGCGTATTCGAAGACACCGTTCCGGGTTGAGCGTTGGCGATATCGCTGATCCCGCCGGGCTGAAGGATCGCGATCGGCGGGTTGGCGTCATCATCGTAGATATCAAATCGTTTCGTGGTGGGGTTATAGCCCGTCATGGTGGTGCTTGGGGTATGGTTGCGGGTCTCTGTTTGCACACGATTGACCGAAAGATCCACAGAATTCGGCACGGTAAAACCGTTCGTTGTCAAATCAAGACCATCCAACCTTTCGACGTTGACAAAGATCGTGCGCGGGCTACTGAGGTTTCGCGTATCATCCAGTTGTTTGCCGAATTCCAAATAAGCCTGCGGCTCGGGTACCAACCGACCGTCATTGGGATCTTCGCAAAGCCCAGAACGCTCCAGTTTCCCTTGTGGCATCATACAGTTGAGCGCTTTGATATAATTGTTCTTACACCAATTCTTGCATCCATCCCATGCCGTTTGCGAACCGTCCGCGCCTGCGAAAAAATTCACGCGGTTGGTACCGTTGCAAGCGTGGTAGAGCGGCCACAAACAACCATTCCCTCCGAAATTGGTGCAGCGCTGGCAATAAATCCCCCATGCCGTCCCGGGCGGGCTGTTTGTGGTGCCTGTTCCTCCGCACTGTGCGGCTTGTTTGGCATCGTTGCGACAGATCGCGTTGTAGATCTGATCGATGCGCTGCGAATTGGGATCGTTTGGATTGGCGAGGCAGTACGTGTTGCCGGAAGCGCTGTTGTCGTTGGTTTCGCTAAACGTACTCAAGAAGGTGTATTGCTTGACTTTCTGGCTTCCCGAAACAGTGGTGCATTGGTTTTGCGTTAAGTTACGGTTGATATAAGACGTTGAGACGTTCTTTGTATAAGATTTAAGACAGGTACAACCCGGGACGTTTTCGTCTGTTCGACCGTCGCAGTTGTTGTCCAAACCGTCGCAGACTTCGGCTGTTGCGTTGTCGATGATCTCTTGGAAAGCAGAGGCCAGCGAGGCCGCGTTGTTGGCAGCATAATAAAGGCAGCTTCCGCCCGTACAATTGGCGGGCTTCGTACGACCAAAATGCGCGATATCGTTTAAGCAATTTTTCCCAGCCGTTCCAAGACCATTGCCGAAGCCAACAACGTACGTTTTGTTTTGGTTACCAAAGTCGTTGAAGACTTGGTTGACCTTCCATTCGGCGCAGTTGCACTGCCCCCCGTGGGTTGTCCCTTTCACTGCGTACGTAAAAGGACTCAGGCTCGCCATCTGCGGTGTGCAAGTGCTGTTTGTGTTGCTTCCAGAGGGATCGCCGTCGGTCACAAAGAGGATCGCTGTTTTTCGGTTGGGGATGGTGTCCAGATTGCGCGCTCGTATCATCATATTTCGCGCCAAGTCCAGCCCCGCCCAATAATTCGTCCCTCCCTCAGCGGTTGCGTCGATCAAGGCTTGTTTCACGATGGTCGGTGGATCCACCGTGCCATCGTCTTGGACGATACGGTGGTAGACGCTGTTGGTTTTGTCCCAAGCGCTCCCGTACACGCTCGTGTGATAAGACCCGTTTGAGAAGAAAACAAGACCAAACCGAACTTTGCGGTCGTTGTAGGAGTTCGCAAGGGTTCCCCCATAGCTATCGACGGACTTGACAAGGGCGTTGATAGCGGTGTCCCAACGCGTATAGCGGCAAGTTTTCGCACCCGTCGGGCCTTCACAGGTCGAAGAACCCATGAAATCGAAATACTTCATGTCAGGGTTGTGCGTCGTGGTTCGGCACTGTGTGGTGGAGGAACAAGCGAATCCACTGTCCACCAGCGAACCTCCCGTAAAATACATACTACAAGAGCGGTCGAGGACGATGATCAAGTTGGGCGGTTCGCAGTTTGAAGCGGTGGGGGGGGTGTTGCATTTTCCAGAGAGGCATTTGACTTTGTTTCCGCATCGGGCATTTTGGCAGTCTTTGTCGGTGGTGCAACTGTTTGGGCAACCCGCTGTGCTGGAAGCACAAGAGTTCGTCACGGCTCCAGAAGAATCCGTCTGTCGACAAACTTGTAGAGAGGGACAATGATGGTCTTCGATGCAGACGTCACAACGGTTGCTTTTGGGATTGCAATAGGGATAATTACTGACGCCTGAAGTACAACTTCCTCCATTGGAGCAGTACGCCGCAGAACGACAATAAGCGTCCGAGGTGCAGCTTTGGCGGAAACCTGGGTGAGTGACGGCAGTTTGGGGTGGTGCTGCGTGGGTTTGCGGCGCATCGGAAACCAGCCAGAGCAGGACGCCAAAGAGTCCAGCCCGAAGGATGATGGGGACACGTTGCATGGGGCCTCCTTGATGGAAAGGTCAGGGGATTCGGAGAAACAAGGTATGAGCAAGAAAACACAGAGATCATTTACAGAATTCGTCTCCTGTGGCGCTAAGATGGAGATAAGCGCGATAGGTGCGTTCTGCGAGAGACATCGGCTTCCACTCCTGCGTGCCGCTTAATTGGCCGTTGGCGAGGAGATCTTGTCGAAATTCCCAAGAAACCAGCCTGCCCGTAGCAACCGCTGTGACGGTGTAAGTGCAGATGTTATGTTGTTCAAGAGAATTTCCAGCAACAGGAGCGATAAACTGGGATTTTACAGGGTTGAAGACACGTACTTCAAAGTCAGGACGAACATTTGGCAGCGCATCGCCTCCGGTGGAGGTAAAGTCGTACAATTTATCAAACTCACGAAAAGAATCCAAAGCGAATGCCCCGGTCAGTCGCTTTTCTGTGGGATGGCTTGCACGGGGCATCAAGGTTTGTGCGTTCAAGCAAAGCGTACGAGGTTGTGTACAAGCGTCGAGTGAAGTTCCAGAAGTAAGGATACACGTTTTTGTACCCGTCGTATCGCACTTTGTAAAATCGCCACAACGATCGGCTGGACAATCGGCATCCGAAGAACAAGACGCTGGACACGCAAGCATCCGGTTGAGTAGATCGTTTCCGTGGATTGAAAAGTGGTTAGCGGTCGCATGGATGGCACTTTTGGCGATCTGAGAGGCTTGTTGGATGCGCATCTGCGACATGGTGACTTGGTAGTTGAAGGACGAAGTTTGGAGCATATTGGTGCCGATCAAGGTCAACACCAAAAGCAGAGAGATCACGATGATGATGGCCGCCCCTCGTTGTGCGCGCAGGCGCTTTTTTGGAGGCTTTGGCCTCGGCATCGTGGGCAAAAGCGAAGAAGTGGTAAACATCAAACCTCCAGAGGGTTTATCGGGTTTGCATAAAGCTGTACAGCATGATCCCGCCTGTCACCGTGCGCACACGAGCGGCGCTTTCGGCGCTCCCCGCTCCGCCTGTGGATGAACGCAGATTGAAAGTCAAAAGCGGAGCGTACGCATTGTTGCGTACGCGATGCGTCAGACCGCGTTCCTCCACATCACCACGAACGGACAGGCGATAAAACAGCATACGGATCGACTGGGTTTGGTTGTTTTGGGTAGGCCATCCCGTGGTCAAAGGGTTCACAACAAGAGCCGATTGCGTTCCTGTGGTTGTTCCATCATACAGCGGCACAAAATTGGTTCCGCTAAAGTTGCTTGGGCCTGAAGGAAGAACGGAGACTGGCGACCATTGGCTGAGTTGGTTGTTGTTTTGTACGGCAAATCCGAATTGAAGGTCGACGATGTTCTCGATCAAATCAATGGGCGGAAATACCCGTGTATAGGCAGTGTTTGCGCTGGTCAGATCAGGGATCGCCGTTGCTGCCCACTGGCAGCTTCCCCCCCCCGAGCAATTCGGAAAAAGAGGCGTGCGGCGCAGGTACCAACGACCGATATCCACTTGGTTACTGGGCGCTGGCGCGTTGTTGCCTAGGCGGATACACGCAGGAGCAAGAGACACAGGGTGCGCGCAGATCTCGTAGCGCATCCGCATAATCGGCGCGATACGCACAAGCGTTCCCCGTGCGATGCCGCATTTGATCGCGCTTGGATTGGTCTGATCTTCGTCGTAACGCAAAAACAGATCCGACGGATCGTTCGTGGGCTTGATCGGCAAACGTCGGCTAATAAAGATATTGGAGGCAGCGGTATTATCAGAAAAAGTCGAATCATTATTGACTTGAACCAATTGGAAGCGACCCGTTGAGGAACGGACGCTGATCAGTTGCCCTCGGTTAAAAAAAGCCCGACGAAAACCATCAAAGCCTCCTTCAGGCATATCGATCAGTTCGATCTCGTTGCCTCGGAGTTCTGCACGATAGTCTTGGTTTGTCGCAAAGTTTCCCATGATCTCCAGCGCGTCTGCGCGGATATGTTGATTTTGTGTATCGCCTTCGAACGTGGGGGTGGGGATGGTGGAGCCGTTTTCAAAATAGATCGGATACGGTCCACGAGGTGCGGTGCGACTGGGGTTGTTGTTTCCCCAAAAAGTGCTGGTGCGATGGCAGAAACGGGTATCGTTCGGGCCGAGAGGAGTCATCAGACCCGCTCGTCGGAACTCTGCTTCCAAGATCAGGGAGGCGTAGCGGGTGGCGTTGTGGATGGCGTAATAAGAATCTTGGCTCGAATAGATGCGGCTGCTTTGGATGAGGATAAAAAAGATAAATCCCAAAGAAAAAGCAGAAAGAGAGATCACCGCCATCAACTCGGCCAGAGTAAAACCACGTTGCGCACGATACCTGTGTTTTGTGGTGCGGGAAGGAAAAGAAGGGCGCGCAAAAAGACTCATCAAAAACCTCCAATCAGATCCCACCGGCAAGATCGCGGCGAACGAAAAAAGAGTGACGGACTTGTCGAAGATACGTTGACGCTCCTGATGTCGCCAACGAGGGACCTGACGCGATGGTGTTTTCGATGGTTTGGCTGTTGAAGGCTCCACCTGTCGAGCCGCAACCATCGTGAAAAGTGCGGAGAGTCGGCGACAAACCAAGCGGCGAATAAGGCCATGTGACGACGACCGTCACTTCTAACAATTCGCCGTCACCGAAGGCTTGTGGGGCAACAACTCCTTGACGAACCACTCCCGGGCTATCCGCACCGACCCAACGATAAGTGTAGAACACACAAAATTGAGCACGAGTGTACGTGCGCTCGGCTTCGGGAGCGGTGTTGTTCCAAGCGACAGAGGCGGGTCCGATAGCAAAATCCTCTTTGGTTGAGAATTGGAAATTCACAGGAGAAAAGGTCAAGGCCCGCCAGTTCGGGTTACCCACCGTTGCAGGAGGATTCGCAAAGTACAACGTTTCGGTCAGATTTTGTCGCCATCGCAGCGCATCGGCTTGGAGAACTTCGCTGCTTTGGAGCGCAAGATTGTTTGCGACGATCACATCATCCGAAACTTTGTGGGCTTGCATACTGGTGGATTGCATACCGATAATCGCGGTGGTTGCGATCAAAAGGATACTCATCGCGGTCAGCCATTCGAGGATGGTCACCCCTTGCTGACGTTGATCTCGTACCCGTTTGGAGTGGAAAGATGCAGGAGGCATTTTCGGTAGGAACGGATTCTGTATGAACATATTAACCTCTCCGAGAAAACAAACGAAGATTACGGATCCACCCCACAGCAGGGATTGTTGTTAGGGGATGCTGTGCAAGCATCTAGATCAGCGCGGCTGACGCGGCTTTGTCCGCTGCCAAGCAAGCGAATATACGTGGAATCGTGAGGCCGAACGCCCGCCGTTTGGAGGTTGTGGCGCATACAAGCTAAGTGTTCTGCAGGGTAGCAATTGACGTGTGTGATGTAGTTGGATGAGCTACTGATATCGCAGGTCGGCGGAGCGGGTGTAGGTTCACAAACACTCCCAGAAGGAGAGAAATAGATCCAAAGGCAATTGACAGACTGCGACGCAGCCACAAGGCCGTTGCGATGCAGTCGGGTAATCGCCACATCACCATAACGCCGCAAGGCAACGTCTCCAACGATCCAAAGAGGTTGGTTGTTGGGTTTGGTGGAATCAAACTGTCCGGCGATGTTGTTGGTCACGCCGAACGCATCGGCCACGCTCGCAGAGTCGCCTTCTTGGATCACCAGCCGCCCACGTTGATCATCAAAAGGGTTGCCTGCCCATGTTTGGAGCATGACGCGATGATAGCGGCGGGTGCGGATCGCCCGAGCTCGCGCAAAATCCAACATTCCCGCGATCTCACGCACCGCTTGTCGCCCCCGATAAGTCCGAACCAACGAAGTGCTGTTCCATGCTAAAACGCTCGCGATAATCGCGATGATCACCAAGCCGATCATCAGCTCGCCAAGCGTAAAACCGGCTTCCAAACGAGAGGACACTTTACGTACTTTTTTCATCGACCACCTGCGATATCTGGAGGAAAACGGCTCAAGGCGCTTTTTGTCTCTTTTCTAAAGGCCGCAAAAATCAGGCCGCGCACAGATCATATTCCAATCTTTTGTTTTTCAAGTAATTTTTATTTTCGGATGCCTTAAAAAATCCCACACCAGCCCGACCATCACGCAAAGATTGCATACCCTCGACTCTTTCTTGCGTGGCCAAAGAAAAGGCTGTTTGACGGAGAATCCAGATGCCCGAGAAGCTCCAGCCGCCGAGCGCAGAGAAGACAAACCGCAAAAGCTCCAAAACAAGGGGCGAAGGCTCTCAGACAACAGGCGAAGGCTCTCAGACAACAGGCGAAGGCTCTCAGGCAACAGACCCAAAGATCCAGCCGTGGGTGTGGGGGGCTGTGACGTTGGCGGAAAGCTTTGGGAAGCTGTTGTCTCCCGCGCTGTTGTCTTTGCCTCTTCCGCCTGTGCCGAGAGTGGACTGCGGAGATTGTCGGCGTGTCCGAGAAGGCAACGCCAAGGAGACGATACGCTGTTGTGATATCGTGCCGAGGCTACCGAACTTTTTGGTGGGCGAGATCCTGCATCAGGGTGATCACCCTGTAATACTCGAATGGATCGAACAGAGACGTTGTGATCCGTATTATTTTTTGCCGCCCCCTGCGATGGAACAGCGCTATCTGTCCGCTCGATCGGACGGCCATTTTGGCCTTCCCTGCCCGTTGTTATTGCCCAACCAAGGCCGATGTTCGATTTATGCGCAGCGTCCGGCACTTTGCATCGGCTATCACTGTTATATGCCCGATTTGTTGTGGAGAGAAGCGTGGATGTGCTTGTTGAGCTTGCTGAACTTGTTGCAACACGCGGTGGCACGGGTGTTGGTGCAACGTGCAGGTTTTTCGATGAAGGCGATGGCGGAAGTTTGGGGGGATGGAGAAGCGGAGATCGCGTTGTGGGACGGGGACAGTCAAAAAGGCTGGGTGTATCGAGCTTTTTGGCAGGAAAACGAAGGAAAAGAGGCTGATTTTTTCCGAACGTGTTTTGCGCAAGTCCGCAGCGACGGGAGGCGCGTGCGCGAGCAGGCCAGTGAGCTACAAAAAAGGCTGCTGTGGTCGCGCCTTACGACAACGAGAGCCTTGACAACCGAACGAGAAGAGCGTTGGTTGCGGCCTTTTGAGATACAAGAGATCCACCCCGAAGCACCGCCCGAGATGTTGCGAAAAGCGTTGCAAAAGGGCGCACAAGAGGCGGATACACTGGCTTTTAGCATCGAAGAGATGGAAGGTTTTATGGCTTGGTATCTGGGGGAGCTACAGTCGCCTTCTTGGTGGCGGTGGTGGAGCAAACGCGCCGAACAGCGGCTATTTTAAGCGTCGAGCCAAAGCGCCGAACAGCGGCTATTTTAAGCGTCGAGCAAAAGCCTCCGAACAGCGGCTATTTTAAGCGTCGAGCAAAAGCCTCCGAACAGCGGCTATTTTAAGCGGGGCTCTATCGACGTTGCAAGATCGAGCTAAGGGCGACATAAAGGTAGCCGGCTTGAAACATCACAAGGAACGGGAGTGCGGAAAAGATCTGGTTGTAAAAGGTCAGCACAACGGCCACCGTAAAGTACAAGCCAAAGAGCAGTTCGACGTAAGGCAGCCATGTTTTATGGCCACGATAGAGCTTGGCTTTCCAGTTGTCTTTTTTCGAGGTGACGTTGTACTTGGGCGTGCGGGTGAATTCGCTTTTGTGCCCAAAAAGGGCTTCAAGAACAGCTTTGCAGTTGTTGAGGCTGATGCCGATGCCGACAGCAAGGGCAAAAGGAACCAGCGCACCTCGCCGAATCCACGGGCCACCGATCTCTTTTTGAGAGCATACGTAAAAGAGCATCAAAGAGAGCGTCCCTCCGACAAGAAACGGGACATCGGCGATCAACGTATAGTGCCAGTTGTGTTGGACGCGGATCCAGATCGAAACGGGCAACAACAGCGCAAGGATCACGATCAACAGATACGAAAGGTTGCCCGTCAAGTGGTAGATCGCTTCGGACTTGATCGAAAAAGGCAGGTCACTTTTCAAGACACGGCCAAGGAGCTTGCGTGCGGTTTCGATGGAGCCTTTGGCCCAACGATGTTGTTGGGTGCGAAAAGCGTTCATCTCGACGGGAAGTTCGGCAGGAGCAACGACGTCGGGAAGATACACGAAGCGCCATCCCGCAAGCTGCGCTCGGTAGGAGAGATCGAGATCTTCGGTGATGGTGTCATGTTGCCATCCACCGGCTTCTTGGATGCACTCACGTCTCCAGATGCCGGCAGTTCCATTGAAATTAAAGAAGCGTCCACTCAAAAAACGCGCAGCGTGTTCGAGGACAAAATGCCCATCAAGGAACAAAGCTTGGGAGCGCGTCAAGAAAGAGTAGTCGCGGTTGATGTGTTCCCATCGGACTTGGGCCATACCGATCTTGGGATCGGTGAAGGCGTGGACGGTCTTGCGCAAGAAATCCTTGGGGGGGAGGAAGTCTGCGTCAAAGACGGCGACCAGTTGGCCTTTGGCGACATGAAGCCCTGCTTCGAGTGCTCCGGCCTTGTAGCCGGTGCGATCGACGCGGTGGATGTGAGCGATATCGAATCCTTTGGCTTGGTAGTTTTGGGCGAGTTGTCGACCGAGTTCTTGGGTGTCGTCGGTTGAATCATCAAGGATCTGGATCTCAAGGCGATCGCGGGGGTAATCGATCTCAGAGACCGCCTTGACAAGTCGTTCAAGGACGTATTTTTCGTTGAAGACGGGGAGTTGGACAGTCACACGGGGGAGTTCGTCCTCTGAATAGAACCGCAGGGGTTCAAAGGGCTTGCGCAAGCGGTAGTACTGCATCGTAATGACGTAGCGGTGGGCACCGTAGAGCGTAAGCAAGAAAAGGACGAGAAAGTAGGTGCTCAGCAAGAGCGCTTCTGGCGTCGACATCGTTCCTCTAATCCATTGAAAAAAATGATCATTCGTGTGTAACAGCACGTCGAGGTGAGGTTCCGAGAGCTTTTGGGTGGCAGAGTCTAGCGAGTTCTTGTAGAGAAGACAAGGCCACGAAACAAAAGGAGCGGCGATGATCCACACAAACGATGACGAAACGCCTGTACGCCTTGGGATCTTGCTCAACCCCAAGGCACGTAACACAGAGAACCTACAAAAACAAGTGCGCAAGATGCCGTCAGATATCGCGTTTTATGCGTCCTCGCATCTGCTCGAAGTTCCGCATTTGTTGGAAAAGTTGTTTTGGGAGCAAGGCGTGACGGTGCTTGGGATCTGTGGGGGGGACGGGACCATCCATCACACACTACACGCGCTGCTTGATATCTGGCGGAAAAAAAATCTTCCGAACGAGCGTTTGCCGCCGATCTTGCTGTTGGGGGGCGGCACGATGAACATCTTTTCCCAAGCGATCGGCTGGAAAGGAACGCCTTTTGCGCGGGCGATCCGATTTTGGGAGCGGTATGGCTTCGCAAAACACAAGGATCTACCGCTGCTTTCACAACCGTTGTTGTGTGTAGAAAGTACGCATTACGGCGCACGTATGGGGACGGTGTTTGGTAGTGCGCTGACAGCCCGCGCTTTACAAGTGTACGAACAACACGAGGGTGGCGGTTACAAGGGGCTTGCTCTGTTCTTGAAGGAGGCGATCTGGGGGGCGTTGTGGAAAACGCCGCTTTGGCAAGAGAATGCCGATCTGTTGGAAGGCCCCGCTGCATGGGTGCAATGGGGAGAAGAATATTATCCATATCGCGCAGTCGTCGCCTCCACCGTTGAGATCGCGATCCTCGGTGGCCTGATCAAGGGGATGTCGATGGAATCGGCCTCAGCGGGAATGATGCAAGTACGGATGCTCGGAGATGTCGATGCAATGGGACTTATACGCCGTTTACCGCACCTGATCTTTGGTTGGTCCGATCCTGCGATCTTGGATCAAACAAGTGCGCTTTGCTTGCGCTTGTACGGCGATTTTAGTTTGGATGGAGAAGTGTTTCGCCAAGATCCCGCTGCTTCGGTGATTGTGCATGGAACAACGTGGACCTTACCGATGGTCCGAGCGTTTTGAGCGGATCAAAGAACGGCGTAAAACGACCGAAGAGAGTTTCACGCTTCGTAAGGCGACCAAACGGAGTCTCACAGAGCGTTTAGCGGCGCGTCCAGAGGCGAGGGATCGGCGCAAGATAAACGCGGCTGACGATGCGCTTGGGTTTGGTGCGGCTCAGCTCGATCTTTTGGGGGTGCTGTTCGCCCACCAGTTCGCCTTTTTCGGGACGATACACAAAAAAGAACCGCGTCATCTCCGAGCCATCGAGTTCTCCAAGGACATCTTCGGAAAACCCCAAAGATGCTAGATAACCGCGTCCAAGATCACGACGGCGCAAGCGTAGGCGCGTCCCATCAAACCAGCCGCTGTAGCGTAGTTCACCGCCTGCAACTTCTGCAACTCCCCAAACGTACGGCCCCAACTGCGAGAGATGGATCTCCTGACGTGGCGCATTCGGATCTTTTTGCTCGAACCATCGGCCACTCACGCGCACAAAAAAAGTTTTGATCCGCCACAGCAAAAACAACACAGGCAGACCAAGCAGCGCCCCCCACAAAATCAGCGTTGCATTGACGGGCATGATCTAGCCTCACATACAAAAAAACCCCGACGATGCGGGGTTTTCATTGTTTCAAAAGATTTCTCTACTCAAGGGCAGAAGCGATCATCTCAACATCTCGATTATTGGGCGGTATAGCACAAACGGTTGCTCGGATCACCATTGGTATCGCTGGTGTAGAAACCATGCGATTTGTCACGGTTATCGAGGCAGATGGTGAACTTGATCTTGCCGTCCACTTTGTTCGACGGATCGGTCGTGATGCTTGGGTTGCCAGCGATCGCTCCTTCACCTTTGTGGGTGGTGATGCTTGCGCGTTTGGTGTCGATCGATCCGGATTTGTTGTAGTAGCTAAAGCTAACTTCGACGGTGCCGTTGGCGTTATCTTTTCCACAAAGGCTTTTGTTTGCGTCAAAGGGACGACAATCGTAGCCGTTGGGACAATCGCTCGTGGTCGTACATTCGGTGCGGCTGCTGTCAGCGCTCCAACAAGAGTTCGAGGTGATGCGGTTGATCTTCACGTCGTGGATGATGCTGCCTTTGCTGGTTTCGATGCCTGTAGCCCAACCTTCGTTGCCTGTAGCGTTTTCGTCGCAGGCTTCGTTGGGGACGGCTTGGCAACCAGCTGTTTTGTTGTCGTCGGGGCAGTAGGTTTTCTTGGCGGCTTCGTGACAGACAGCGGTGGTGGTACAAGCAGCGGGGCCTTCGCAGACGTTGGTGGTGGTGTTGCACTTTTTGCCGCTACAGTTTTGATCCGACACGCATTCCACACATTTTCCAGCGGTGCTGCAAACTTTGCCGGGCTTGCTTGCGCACTGTGGGTCTGCTGTACACTCACGAGGCGGAGGGACGCACTTTTTGGGACTTGCAGCGGTGTCGCAAGTCGTGTTGGGGGCCTTGCCTGCGCAATCTGTATCGCCCTTGCACTCGTCGAGTTGTTGTCCGGGCTTCAAACAGAAGCTATCACGGCACTCTTCGCCACCCGTACACTGCGTATTATCCGCGCATTTGATCACACAGGTTTTTTTGAAGGGATGACAAGCGTAGGTCGCGCCTTCTTTTGCACAAGCGGTCGCATCGCAGACGCAGCGGCTCAGGGTGTCATCGCATTTGTTTCCGGGATCGCAGTCTTTGAAGCTTGCGTCTTTGCAGTTTTTGAAGCACATACCTGCCGTTGTATCGCAGACTTCATCTGTTTTGCACTGCGTGTTGGAAGTGCATCCGCTTGTCCCACCGTCGCCACCGTCGGCGTTGGTGTTTTCGGTGTTGGTTCCGCCCGGACATCCGGCCAAAGTCGTTGCAAGCATCACCGCAAAAGCAGTTCCACACAAAAGGCTTATCCATCTTTGAATCATCACGTTCCTCCATGAGGGGTTGAGGTGGTCAAAGCCACCTTTGGGAAAGCGTTGTCGCTTTGCTTGTTTCTTTATGTCCTCGCTTGCGCGTTTTGTCAAAGTTTCGCAAGGCCCATTCCATCTTTTTTCTGCGCCCCCTTACAACACCAGAATCGCAAAACTTTTTTTCAAACCAGTGCGATCTTGCGCGCACACTCGCCCGTTCAAAACAACGCGACCTAGACATCTGTGTCATACTTTCGGTTCACGGCAGCGACGCTCTTCTTTCAACAAATCTCCGTGAATCGCCAGCGAGCGAAAGATCGGCTCGCCCAAACATAGAAAAAATAAGCACGTTCTCTAAATAAGACGAGATAAAACGAGGCATCTCAAAAAGAGATCACCCTCCACCCTGTTTGTCCCCGTTTGCGCACGCTAGGTTCCATCAAAACAGGCGGAAGATGCTCACACAACAACAGAAGTTTACGTAGGGGCGGTTCGCGAACCGCCCGTGTATCGGGACATCGAGCAGCGAACGGACATACTCACACAACAACACAAGTTTGTATGAGCAGCGGTTCGAGCAAGCAACATCCGCTTGTTTGCCTTTTGACGTACAAACGTGTTGTCTTTCCGACAACACAGACGAAGTGTCCGAGTGTTCGGGGTGGGGGGCCAACCATAGCTTAATCAGCTCAGGGCTGCTTTGCGCTGCTCTTTGGCTTGAGTGATCCGCTCGACTAGCTCTTTTGGAAACTGATCGCTGATGGCGCGAAACTGGTTCCATTGTTGGCGCAAGGCATCTAGGCTGCTGGTGCGAAGGATACCATGAAGGATCTTTTTTGCGGCCTCTTCGGGGTTTGCGATTGCAACACTCTGCTCTGTCTCGATCGGTTCGGGTGTTGTAGGGTGACCGACTTTTCTTCCGTGCGGCTCGCGTTCCGTTTCGCGTTGCGGTTTGGCTTTTTGGATCTTGGGTTCTTTTTGGTCTGAGGCATCCGAAGCAACTCGTGCGGCGTTTGTTTCAGGTTTCAAAGAAGCGGCTGCATCAGCTTGTTCAGGCTTCAAAGAAGCGGCTACATCGACTTGTTCAGGTTGTGTTTGAAGGACAGGCGCTTCTTTCGGGGATTTTTCTTCAGGGCGCGTAGATTTTTCTTCGGAGATCGTGTGATGATCTGTGCGGCTATCCGATAATTTTCCGCTCTCGTTGCTGTGTTGAGGTTCGTGATCGGTTTGTGCAACGTCGCTGGCGATCTGGCGAGAGGCGGATACTTCGGTCGAGTCGTGCGGAGCAACGTCAGCCGTCTCTTGAGAAACGACCGAAACAGTCGAAGCATGGGGTTCTTTGGCGCGTTCACCGAGTTCTTGGATCATCTGGCTGGCTTGGCTGCGCGTCAGATCGTCGAGATGTGAAGTACCGAAACGACGGTCTAATTCTGCACCCAAGGCCACCCGCGTCCAACCGATTTGCTTGCTCAGGCCGATCACAGCGTTGCGTTGTTTTTCCGTGGCGTGCAGAGGTTCTTGATCGTTGGTGTGGCTGCGTTGCTGCACGAGCCATTGGATGCGTTGCTCGTCGTCCAGTTCTTCCACCGCGCAAAACGGAACCGCAAAGGCCGAGCGCATCGCTCGTGCGCGAGCGCGGGTGACAGCATGGCGAAACAAGGCGTGTCCTTTGAGTTTTGACGTGGTGGGATCGGCGTCTCCGTAGTCTTCAAAGGGATGCGAGCAAGCTTTTTTCCACACACGGGCTTTGACCAGAAAAAAATCCTTGTCCCATCGGGCTTCGATGATATCGACCTCGCAACCGTCGTATTCGGGATCGCGGAGCGCCAGTTTTTGCAAACCAGCAGCCGTCACATACACTTGCCCGTTGAGGATCATCACTTCGCGAGTCAGAGGATCGAGGCCGTATTGGATGGCAACCAATTTAAGGGTCTCTCGCTCTTTTTCGTTGCGAACATCCCAGAGATGGGCGTATTGGTCGAGTTGTTCTTGGGAGGATGTGGAGGTTTTGGTGTCTTGCATGGTCTGCTCCTTTGTGCGCGGTGTGCCGCGTGCATGACGTTTGATTTGCATTGCCCAGCCTACGCCATACTTTCGTCATAGCGCGTCATGCAGCCTCTTGGCAAAGAAAACTTTTATGGACCAAGGGGGGGGGCAAGGGGTACAAAAAGACAGCGGGGAAACGGGCTGAAAAAGAGCGATACAAAGAGACAGCGGATCTTCTCGATAAGGCGGGCATCTTCACAGACCGCGAACGATCATCCACCGCCCACGGTAGCGTTCGAGTCGCATGATATGGCGGTTGACATCGCGGTCCCATCCTGCGTTGTACTGGCCGCGAGGGTATTGGTACACAGCGCGTGTCAACAAGACGACTTGCGCTTCGTTGGGGGTGGGGTAAGTGATCTTTTCGACGCGGATATAGAACGCATAGACCTTGAGCGCTTGAAATGACGGAGACAACAGCTTTTTTTTGACGTAATCATACCCGTAATCGTCATCTGGATCAGAGGTTCCTTTGGTTTCGTGGTAGCGCGGAGAGATCAAACGCAAAAGGCTGCTCCACTTCTTTTTTTGGAATGCCTCTTGGTAGTCCATCAAGACGCTATGAACGTCTTGATTGTCTTGGGTGGCGGGGATCTCCGTACCTTTGATCATCGCGGGAGTGCAGCCCGTCAGAAACCACAGCGTCCCCGCCGCGAAACACATCACCCAACGCCAAACAAGCACAGGAGAAAAAGCACGGTAGGGCAAAGGAGAGGAGGGAGTTCTACGCATGTTGTCAAAATGTCCCTGTTGTTGGGGCGAGTCTGCCAAGTGTGGCACGAGATCCTGAGCGGTATCGTAAGCGCTGTACATGACCAAAAGCCTTTGTTCTTTGCCGTGTGAGTCAAGATGCCCGAAGCAAAAAGCGAGACATCTCTACGCGAGATCACGGAGCATGGCAAAAAGTAGGCCAGTACAGAACCTACAAACAACGGTTTGTTTTCGCTCAAAGATTCGGCAACATCGGCCAGTTCTGCGGGGTGAGATGATGCGCCATCTCTTCGCGGGTTGCAAGCGAAAGATGTCGCAGGGGTTTTACATAAGCAGGCGCAGGCGTCAAGCCCAAAAGCATCCGAGGCTGCAACACACGGCCTTGCGCAGCAAATACCGCAGAAAGCGCCGCAAGTACGGCGTCGAGCGCGTCTTGGCGCTCGATCATCAAAGCGCCCAACGCAGGGGGGACGTGAAGCGGCAAGACGGAGACGCAACACGACACATAGCGAGCGCGTAGAGCCGCAGAAGTCCGATACGTCGGTCGGGTGGGTGAAGAGAACGCAAACTTTTTTGCGAGTAGATGGGCTGTTCCGCTTGCATAGACCTCGATCACACGCGCCATCGGTCGACAAGGATGGGTTGCCAGTACACGAGAAAGGCGAAGCCATCGCAAGGACAGAGGCGTGATATCGATAGGCCCACCGTTGCTTAAAGCGGGCTTGGGAGACAACGGTGGCACCGTTCGACGCAACAAGATATCGCAAAGACGATAGTGATAGAAGACCTCCCAAGGCTCGCCCAACTCCGTTGCCCACGAAGGAAAAGAACAACCACATCCGAGATCGCAACAGGACGCGCATGGAGGCAAAGACAACGGTGCATCGATCCCGCAAAGAGCGTACGTCCCCTCACACAAAAAGCCCATCAGTTCGGCATCATCGCGCAATGGAAACAGCGCAAAAAGCTCCATCTTCTTTCTGTCCTGTGCGATACATGCCGCAAACGTCCGCTCGCTCAAAGCCTGCCGCGTTGTACTCATGTCGATGCCCGCAAAATACACCATCCATCCGACTCCTTGCGTTTATTTTCTTCGCCGCCAATAAGATCGAGCGTGCGAGAACAACACCGTCCTGCCGCTCCTTTTGCGGGTTCATACGATACCCGAGCGATGTGTGATCGTAAGATATTGCGTAGACGACCGATTCTTGGGCAGCACACCTGTCTGCCCCTACACCGTTAGGGTAACACTATGGGCGGATTTCGTATCACTCTCCACCGCAAAACACGGATCTAAGGATCGCAGCGCAAAAAGGAAGTCCTGTTGCGAAATTGAAAAGGCCGAAGATACGAGCGATCAGACAGGGGATATCAAAAGGAGGGTAGAGAAGGAAGAGGAAAGGATGGGGTTGGTGGAAGCGAAAGAGGCGGATGTCCGGTCACTTGGGGATACGGAGACCTTTGAGAACACGCGGATCGATGCGGAGGAGACGCGGGGCGGGTTTGGCGTTTCCTGCTTTGGCGAGTTCTTCGTCGATGACGGACTTGAACTGTTCAAAGGGTTGAGCGCCGACAACAGAACGACCGTTGATAAAGAAGGTGGGCGTTCCGTTGGCTCCGGCTTCGCGAGCTTGTGTAAGATCAGCCTCGACGTAGGCTTTGTATTTGCCGCTATCAAGAGCTTGTTGGAAGCGCGCCGTGTCAAGACCTAGCTCTTGGGCCCATTTAACAAAGTTTTCTTTGTTGAGGTTGCGGAAGTTGGCAAACAGCTTGTCATGGAATTCCCAGAACTTGCCTTGTTCATGCGCAGCCATCGAGGCTTGAGCGGCGAGGTGGGCATTTTGATGGAAGGGCAACGGAAGGTGCTTGAATACCACGCGCACTTTGCCACCGTAGGCTTTTTTGATCTGTTCGATGGTTGCAGCCCCACGAGAACAGAAGGGACACTCAAAGTCCGAAAACTCCACGATGGTCACTGGAGCGTTGACAGGTCCGAAGGACGGGGCCTTTCCAGCATCGACCTTCACAACGGGCGGAGCTTGGGGGCGTTCAGGTTGAGGTGCAGCGGGACGGCCAAGTTGCTTGCCAGCAAGCACATCGTCGATCACTTGCTTGAAGCGGGAGTACGGCTGTGCGCCGACAACGCGAAGGCCGTTAACAAAGAAGGTAGGCGTTCCGTTGGCCCCGACAGAGCTTGCATAAGAGGCGTCGGCATCGACGTACTTGGCAAGAGCGGGATCATCAAGATCTTTTTTGAAGCGCGCCGTATCAAGGCCGACTTCTTGGGCCCACTTGAGGTAGTTGTCGCGGTTCAAGTTGCGGAAGTTGGCGAACAGTTTGTCATGGAATTGCCAGAACTTGCCTTGGCGATGTGCAGCCATCGAGGCGATAGCAGCGGGCTTGGCGTTGCGATGGAAGGGCAACGGAAGGTGCTTGAACACCACGCGCACTTTGTCGCCATAATTTTTCTTGATCTCGTCCATCGTTTTTGCGCCACGAGAACAGAAAGGACATTCAAAGTCCGAAAACTCGACGATCGTCACCTTGGCATCGGCAGGACCGAGAGTTGGTGCATCGCCAAGATTGATCTTCACGATGGGTTCGGGTTCGGGTTGACTCGGGCGTTGGGGAGCAGCAGCACCCGGTATCGGCTTTCCAGACAGTGCAGCGTCGATCATCTGCTTGAAGCGGAAGATCGGTTGCGCGCCCACAAGGACGTGGCCGTTGATGAAGAAAGTGGGTGTTCCGTTGGCCCCGACAGAGCTTGCATAAGAAGCGTCGGCATCAACGTATCGGGCAAGAGCGGGATCATCGAGATCTTTTTTGAAGCGTTCGACATCAAGGCCAACTTCTTGGGCCCACTTGAGGTAGTTGTCACGGTTCAAGTTGCGGAAGTTGGCGAACAGTTTGTCGTGAAATTGCCAGAACTTGCCTTGGCGATGTGCAGCCATCGAGGCCACAGCAGCGGGCTTGGCGTTGCGATGGAAAGACAACGGCAAGTGCTTGAACACCACGCGGATCTTTCCAGCATAATCCTTCTTCAGTTGCTCGACCGTGGCGGCACCACGAGAGCAGAAAGGACACTCAAAGTCCGAAAATTCGACGAGCGTCACTTTGGCGTCGGCAGGTCCCCACGCTGGGGCATCACCGATCTTGATATCGACTTTGCTCGGAGGAGCCGAGGGCGTCGGGCGTTGGGGAGCATCGCCCGGGATAGGTTTTCCGGCCAGTTCGGCGTCGATGATCTGCTTAAAGCGGAAGAAAGGCTGCGCACCACCGAGTTCAAAACCGTTGATAAAGAAGGTGGGTGTTCCGTTGGCTCCGACAGAGCTTGCATAAGAAGCGTCGGCATCGACGTGCTTGGCAAGAGAGGGATCATCGAGATCTTTTTTGAAGCGCTCGACATCAAGGCCGACTTCTTGAGCCCACTTGAGGTAGTTGTCACGATTCAAGTTGCGGAAGTTGGCAAACAGTTTGTCATGGAATTCCCAGAACTTGCCTTGGCGATGCGCAGCCATCGAAGCCACCGCAGCAGGCTTGGCGTTGCGATGAAAAGACAACGGCAAGTGCTTGAACACCACGCGCACTTGATCGCCGTAGGCTTTTTTCACTTCGCGGATCGTCGCGGCCCCACGAGTACAGAAAGGACACTCAAAGTCCGAAAACTCCACGATCGTGATCTTGGCGTTGGCGGAACCCCATGTCGGGGCGTTTCCGATCACCATCTTCTTGCGCGCCCCTGCCGCTGCGGGAGAGGGCTGCGGAGCAGGTGTGGGGGCCGAAGGAGCGGCTTTTCCAGAAAGGATATCGTTGATCACTTGTTGGAAGCGATCGAACGGTTGGGCTCCCACCACACTTTGGCCGTTGATAAAGAAGGTGGGTGTTCCGTTGGCTCCGTATTGACGGGCAAGAGCGAGGTCTGCATCAACAACGGCTTTGTATGTACCGCCGTCTAGCTCGCGTTGGAAGCGTTCGACGTTTAGGCCGAGTTCTTGGGCCCATTTGACAAAGTTTTCTTTGTTGAGATTGCGGAAGTTGGCGAAGAGTTTGTCGTGATAAGGCCAGAACTTGCCTTGTGCGTGGGCAGCCATCGAGGCTTGGGCAGCGAGGTGAGCGTTGCGATGGAAAGGCAACGGAAGATGCTTGAACACCACGCGCACTTGGTTGCCGTAGGCTTTTTTGATCTGCTCGATGGTTGCAGCCCCACGAGAACAGAAGGGACACTCAAAGTCCGAAAACTCCACGATCACGATCGGGGCATTGTTGGGTCCGAAGGAGGGGGAATTTCCTAGTGGGATCGTGTTCTTCGCAGCGAGGCGGTTCAAGCTCGGGATCACAACAGAGGGTTGTGAAGGTCGTACAGTACGGCCTTTTCCGCTCAGTTCTTGATCGATAATGGTTTTGAATTGATCGAAGGGTTGAGCGCCGACGACGGACCGACCGTTGACAAAGAAAGTGGGCGTTCCATTGGCTCCTTCACGTCGAGCTTGTGCAAGATCGGCATCGACATAAGCTTTGTATTTGCCGCTATCAAGGGCTTGTTGGAAGCGAGCGACATCAAGGCCGAGTTCTTTGGCCCATCGGATGTAGTTGTCGCGGTTCAAGTTGCGGAAGTTGGCAAAGAGTTTGTCGTGATAAGGCCAGAACTTGCCTTGTTCGTGTGCAGCCATCGAAGCTTGCGCTGCGGAGTGTGCGTTGCGATGAAAAGGCAACGGAAGATGCTTGAACACCACGCGCACTTGGTTGCCGTAGGCTTTTTTCACTTCGCGGATGGTGCTTGCGCCACGAGTGCAGAAGGGACATTCAAAGTCCGAAAACTCCACAATCGTCACTTTGGCGCTGGCTGGTCCCCATGTCGGGGCATTGCCGAGGGCGATCTGTTTGCGAGGGCCGGTAGGAGCGGCTTCTGGGCGCGGTTGAGGTTTTTGAGCGAGGCCTTTGCCAACCACTGCTTGATAAACACGGCTTTTAGGCGTCCCAGACGCGATCATCTTTTGCGCGGTGCTGACTTCTTGGTCGATGATCTGCTTGAAACGTGCGAAGGGTTGGGCTCCTACAAGAATGCGACCATTGATGAAGAAGGTAGGCGTCCCGCCTGCCCCCATCTGTTGGGCATAACGATCATCGGCATCGACGTAGGCTTTGTATTTGCCGCTATCAAGGGCTTTTTGGAAGCGAGCGACATCAAGGCCGAGTTCTTGGGCCCATTTGAGGTAGTTGTCGCGGTTCAAGTTGCGAAAATTGGCGAAGAGTTTGTCGTGATAAGGCCAGAACTTACCTTGTTCGTGGGCAGCCATCGAGGCTTGTGCAGCGGAGTGAGCGTTGCGATGAAAGCTGAGCGGGCGATGGCGAAAAGCCACACGTACTTTGTCGCCGTACACCTTTTTCACCATATCGATGGTGTTTGCGCCACGGTTGCAAAAAGGACATTCAAAGTCCGAAAACTCAACGATCGTCACTAACGCATCTTTGGGTCCGAAGGATGGGGCGTTTCCAACCTTCACGTTGTAGCGCTGCACATCCCGTGCAACAGCGCCTTCTTGGCCGCCACCGCGACCTGTCTTGTCAGCTTGTCCTCTGGTTGCTTTGCGCTCTTTCGTCGGCATCAAGCCCGTGAGTTTGGCGTCTTCAACACCAAACCGGCCCAGCATGAATCCGAAGAAGAGGCCAGCCACCACACCGATGATGAGACCTTGCTTCATACCGTTCATCGTGGTTTTTTACCTTCTGTATAGGGGTGGGAGCAAAAAACAAAGAGAAATCGATTATTTCCCTTGTTTGATCAGTTCGCTGTATACGTTTTCGGGTTTGATACCGCGCTGGAGCGCTGCGTCCGCGTCTTTGAGGGCGCGATTCGCCACGTCCAACGGGCTATCTTGCTCGCCCACAGGGTATCCGTTGATGTAAAAAGACGGAGTACCCGGGACGTTGATTTTTGTAGAAAGCTTGAGATCCTCTTGAACAGCGGTTGCGATGGCGGGATCTTTCAGGTCTTTTTGAAACTTCTCGACGTCCAGTTTGAGTTCTTTTGCGTAACGAACAAAGTCCTCCGCCTTGAGCTTTTCTTGATTTGCAAAGAGTTTGTCGTGGTACTCCCAAAACTTGCCTTGACGATGTGCAGCCATGGAGGCGATGGCAGCGGGCATTGCGTTTGGATGGAAGGACAGCGGAAGGTGGCGGTACGCCACACGGATGTTTTGCGCTCCGAACTGTTTTTGCAGCGCTTCCACTTGTTGATGGGCTTGTGCGCAATAAGGACATTCAAAGTCCGAAAAGATGACGATCGTGATCTTGGCGTTGGCGGGGCCTTTGATCGGTGCGCCATCGACGGGGATGGGGAGGGGCTTGTTGGCAGCGGCCTGTTTGGGAGCTTCTTGACCGACGCTGTCCAAGACTTTTTTGATCTCGTCTGCCGATTTGTTTTGTTTCACGGCATCCGCCACAAACTCCGCAACGCGCTGGATGCTTGGGCAAGTCTTGGAATCCGTTTGATAACAGCGCGCAAGGGTCTGGCCGCAACTGCAAGGATGCTTGAGCGTGTTTAGGATCTTCAATGCGAATTCTTGCTTTTCTTTGGAAAGCTCGGCCAAAGAAACACCTTGTAGATCAGAAGCCTTGAGCGCAGGTTGAGAGGCCGGAGCAGAAAGAACAGGCGCGCATCGCGCAGGGCTGGGTTCTTTCTGTGCTTTGGCCACCACTTCTCGACGGCGTGCTGGAGGACTTGCCGTAGGAACCGCATTGACCTGATGTGTGGGGTACAAAACGGGATACGCAGGGGGAGGAATTAAGCCACCAAACCGACCGAACCACGCCCCAAACAGGAATGCCGCAAAGACCCAACCACTATAAAGAAACATTCGCTTTGAGCTCGAAAGAGCTTGCTCACTCATCCAACGCCTCCGTAAACAACGATATCCCCAACGATAAAGGGATGTTGCAATGAATCGTGCGCCTACACCACCACGGGTTCCACCCGCACAAAAATGAAGAGCCTGTTTGCATAACTGAATTAAAGCCCATCGTCAACCCCAAACCGCAAGCCCTCACACTCTATTCCGTTAGGTCGGTGGATTCTCGAACAGACGAAAGAAACGTTTGGCGCACCAAGCCTCACGACACCGCCGCTTGAAGTGGGGGCAAACGCGGCTTTTTTTGTCCACTACACGACCCCTATCCTATTGACATCGTGATGCGGCCCCCTATGATGCGGCACAAGAACAGAAAAACATCTGCAAGTGTCTTTGATTTTCTTTTTCGATCAAGCAGATAGGATTCTATTGCGTTCCTTTCCTGCGTTGATGAGCCTTGCGTGTTTTGCTTGGATCTTTGATAACGTGCCAAGAGGAAAGGGTGCGTATTCTTTTTTTGTGGAACTGCGCACGAGCGCATGGTGTTTGGTGCAGGAGAAGACATGGACTTCCGAAAGATTGGGTTCGCTCTAGGAACTGCGGCGTTTGTCGTATTTGTCGCACTTGCAGGCGCTTGTGGCCCCGGCAAAGAAGGCGCACGCTGCCAAGCCACAAAAGAGTGCGACACGGGCCTTCGCTGTGTCGACTTTGTGTGTAAGGCCTCTCTTCCTCAGCCTGAAAAAACGCTCGAAGAAGCCAGCGCAGACGCCGAACCCATCGGCGAGATCGCAACAGACGCCTCTCCCGAAGAAGCTATCTCCAACCCCGAAGAAGCTATCTCCAACCCCGAAGAAGCTGTCTCCAACCCCGAAGAAGCTATCTCCAACCCCGAAGAAGCTGTCTCCAACCCCGAAGAATCCGTCTCCAATCCTGAACCCCAACCCGAATCAAACCCCGAATCTTCGACGGGTCCGACCCTTTATGATCTCCTTGATCCGACATCTTCACAAATCGGTCAAGAAGGCGCGACGGTCGAGATCAGCCAAGTCGTGATGATGTCGCCTGCCTCCCGACTGGCCGCCACATTGGATCTGTTCTTTGTTCAAGAACCCCAAGCACGCCAAGGAAGCTACCGTTATGGCGGGATCGCAGTCGTTTTTGAACGCGACAAGATCCAGATCGGCACCCTCTCTGTGGGTTCGCGGATCGCGATCAAAGGCCGTTTTACGCGGTACCGAACGGTAGATTGGGCGGCCAACTGTACAACGGACGCCGATTGTACAAACGCCCAGAAGAACCGATGTTCCGATGTTTACGACAAAAAAACATCCAGCGTCGTCAAGCGATGCGCAACGGCCCAGTCCGTTCCACAGATCGAACTGAGCCAAACCCCAAGTGTTGTCGGCGCAGGCCCCGTCCCTGCTCCCGAAGAAGTCAAAACTTCTGACATCAACAAAGATGGCACAACCGCCCAAGCCTACCTTGGCGTTTACCTCGAAGTCAAACAAGTCCAAGTGACGAACAAAAACCCCGATGATCCCAGTGATTTCGGCGAATTTCTGGTCGCCCCCACCAACAACCTCAACGAAACCCTTCGTATCGACGATCAGATCAACACCATCGCCTACACAGGAGCCAAGTTCTGCGGATGCGGCACAGGCAACCAACCTGACAACACCTACTGCTTGCCGGGCGACACCTGCCAGTGCGTGGGAGCGCAAGTCTGCGGTGGAACCAAGCGCGGCTGTTGTTTTGCGCAAGGAACACAACCCTCCCAAGACACCCGCTCACAAGGCGATACCTTTGCGTCGATCCGTGGAGTTCTTTATTTCAGTTTCAACAACTACAAGTTGCTTCCGCGCATTCCCACCGATATGCAAAAGTGACCAACCTTCGGCTCCAAACAGCTCACAAAAAAATGGACTAGGATCGTAACGATGCGAAGATTGTTTTGTTTTTGGATGGGGGTGATGGCGATCGCGAGCGCGGCATGCTACTCACCCGTCGAACCGCCCACCATCTCGGGGGATTTTGTCATAAGCCTGTCTTTCCAACAAAATCCCGATCTTGGAAAAAGCGCCGATAAACCCCGACCTGTAGCGCGCTTGGGCGAGATCGCTCAAATCGACATCCAAGCCCGCAAGCTCGCCCCCGACGGAACCGCCTCCAACAACGACGCCTATGATGGCTATATCTGCCTGTATTCTTCGCGTGGTTTGCTCGAAGGTACGGGAAAAGCCGTCAAGTTGTCAAATGGCCGCGCCCAAGTCCCCCTGCGCATCCGTCTGGCTTTTGGAAAGGTCACGCTGTGGGTGGGCGAAGTCAAAGATGATCCCACCAACCCCGGCCCAAACGGCGTACCGATCTGCCCTGACAATGCCAACCCACAAGACAAAACTCGCCCATCTGTCGGACAATCGGGATCTTCTGCCCCGATCTTTTACCAGCTCCTCAGCGTCGCCGATCTCCAAGAAACAGACGCCAGTTCGGGCGATTCCCCGCTCTACAAACGCCAAGCCGTGTTGGGGAGTGGAAAGATGGTTGTCACAGCCGTCACCAACAACGGCTTTTATATCAGCGACATGAACGCCGTCGCCACGGGCTTAAAGTATGCCTCCGCCTTTATCTTCACATTCTCCGCCCCCAACCTCGCCTTTGAAGATGGCGAAGCTCCCCGCCTGCTCGAAGTCGGCGAACTGATCCATTGCATACAAGGCGGTGTTGACGAGTTCAGCGGTCATACCCAACTCACCTTTCCCAGCTTTACACCCATCTGGAAAACCTCCACCCCCGAATGCGGAAAACCCCCACCCCAAGGCAAAAATGAGATCCAACGTATCCCCGTCGATCAACTTCCGCCACCGATCGAGATCGCTTCGGATATCTTGTGGACGCGATCCAAAATGGAACCCTACGAATCCGCGATCGTCGAAGTCAAAAACACCGTCGCGATCCCCTTTTCTCAAAGCCAAGACGGATGGCAAGAATTCCGCCAGTGGCCTGTCTTGATGGTCGAAGCGGATCGTCCCGAAGATCGCGCAGCATGTGAGAACTACATCCGCACCGAATTGATGCTCCACAACGATCCAGCCAAAAACGATCTCGCCAAAAGCACCTACCGTACGGGCCTCAAAGCTTGCTTCGACGCACGAAAACCCGCCGAAGATGCTTGCACCAAAACCCGCAGCACCTGCACCAAAGAGGCAACCGCTTGTGAAGCCGATCTCACCGCCTGTAAACAAAAAGTGGTCGACACTTGGTACACTTGCTTTTTTGATGAACGCTTCCGAACCACCGAACCCAAGGGACTTTTCCCTCGCCTCGAAGCCTTTACCCCCCAAGGCGCTCAGGCTCCTGCCGTCTGTCGTTATGGGATCATGCTTGTGATCTCGAACGCCACCGTCCCCGAGTTGGATGTCACCACCCAAGAACACCTCACCCGTCGTTTTACACGGATTCGCGGTGTCCTCCAGCAAACCAAAGCCAGTTCCTACTACGGACTCGTCAACGATCAATATCCCGATGAACTCTCAAACAACGGCTATGTGATCTTGGTCCGAAACAGCGACGATATCGTCGTTGAGAAAAAATAGAACCGTCAACGCGATCGGGCCGACCAGCGGCCTTTTTCGATGCTGTCGTTGCTCCGCAAGCCTCCCCGTGTGCAGCGTTGGTCATGCGCGCACAACACATCACTTTACAGATCAACTGAACCCCTCAAAGGACCGTAGAAGATGGACCGTCGGATGCAAAAAAACTGTTGGATACTCTCGTGCCTTTTCTTGTGCTTGATCAGCTCGCTCTCTCCGATGCACGCCCAAGCTGGCGACTTTATGGATACACGTATCACCTTTGCGCTTTCGGACGACAACCTGTTGCTCGGCCCCGGCCTCAGCAACCCCTCAAGCCCCTCCACCAGCTTCGTCCCGGGCGCACGTAGCGTCCTCTTCTTCGACAACTACAACAAACGCGACTCGGGCTTTGAATCGCTCTCCCATGTCGCGTTGTACAAAGAGATGCCGTCCTTTTTCAAAGGGCTTACGACTGCGGCTGCGTTGGTTGTGCGGATGGATTATTTCCTCGAACGTCGCGAGTTTCGCTTGACTGACGCAGGAAGCTACATCCGCACCACCTACTTCTTCAACCCCGAAGACGCCACCGCCAAAGAAAAACCCAAACTGCGCCGAAACCTCGATATCGTCGCCTTCCCGCTCAGTTCGGATCGTTTTCGGATGGGTTATAGTTTTCGGATCTCTTGGGGAGGAGACTTCACCTTCCCTCGCCGCTCGATCAAAAGCCCCGTCCCGGGTGTGAAAGCTCAACTAAACTACGATTTCTCCGAATCTGCGGGACTTTCTATCTTTCTCGGCGGCAAAACTGTGTTGCTCCAACAGCTCATCACCCGCGAACAGATCGAAGAAGAAGTCGGCTACGGAATCTTGGGTGGTTTCGCCTTGCGTCTCGGCCAATTTTCATGGGAAGGCGGCGGCGCTTTTTTCAACAAAGGCACCTTCTTTAACCCCACCGTCAAAGCCGAACCCATCTACTTTTACGGCGGTTCGACACAGATATCCTACGCGATGGGCATCCCAGTAGGCGTCTCGATGGACTTTGCGCTGTATCGAAACGATCCGCTCAAACCACAAAAATTCTTCAAACCCGAACAATACGTCCCCGGCAAGTTTAGTTTCATGGTCGCCGCCGAAGCCTCGGTGGTTGCGAACCTTTTGGAAAACCCCGACCCCGCCCAAGTCGGTGGGATCGTCCCCCAAGTCGGCATCGCAGCCGACCTCAACTTTCGCATGAAATACGGCTATTGGCGGATGCACCTTGATGTGATGTACCGCGATCTTTCTTTCATCTTGCAAAACGTCCCCGGCTTTGTTCCCTTCCAAGCCTTCGCAAACGATCAAGTCCAAACACCCGAATTCTTCGCAGCCTTGGGTGTAGATTATCACATCGCCCCCGCTCACCTGACCTTGGGGCTGATCGTCGGTCTTCAAATCCCCTCGACCTTCCGAGGCGTCATCCCCAAAGAACTCACCGGACAAGTCCCCGTCGGCAGCACCACAGGCCAACAGATCGTCGTCGTGCGCGGTGAAGGCGACTTTGTCCTTCTCCCAACCGTCGATGCTGCCGGAAACAAAGTCGAGATCATCCCGATCGTCAGCGCAAAACTGACCTTCAAATGGCAACTCAGCGAGTTTATGGCCATCATCGGCGACGTGTTGTTCAGCTTTGACAGCAACGAAACACGCCTCGAACGCGCCCAATACACGGGCGATGGAACGGTTGTCAGCCGCGTGTTTGTCGATCCGATCCGCCTCGGCTTCAATCTCATGGGACAAGCCCGCTTCTAATCTCCACAACAGCCGCAGGGGACGCGGCCTTGATGGTTAGAGTGCTTGGTCGCAGGGGACACGGCCTTGATGGTTAGAGTGCTTGGTCGCAGGGGACGCGGCCTTGACGGTTAGAGTGCTTGGCCGAGCGTGTGAAAAATGGGGTCGGTGACGGATTGGGAGGAGACTTGTTGGAGCTCAGCAAGTCCGATGGGGCAGGAGAGATTCAACTCGATCAACAAGCCATCGCTGACATCGAGGCTCGCCAAGAAGATGCCTTCTTCGCGCAGCACAGGTCCAACGGTGCGGATGATGGCTTGATCTTTTTCGGAAAGCTGGACGGATACGGGTTTTGCGCCTCGATTGAAAGAGCCGCGTAGCTCGCCCATGCCCGGGACTTGAAGCGCCACACCAAGAAAGTTCCCATTCAACAAAAAGAGGCGCTTGTCGCCGTCTAGCTCGGTATCATTGATCATCTTCTGCACAAGGACGTATTGTTGGCCTTGTTGCGTCAAAAGCTCCGAAAGCAGCTTGGTGTTGGGGTCACCCATCCGCAGGAAAAACATATTGTGTCCTTGGGACGCATGGAGAGGGCGGATCGTGGCCTTCCCACCGACTTCGGACAAAAAGGCGCGGATCGCATCGGGATGCTTGGTCACCAAAGAAGGCGGGCAGAACGAAGGGAAGCGCAGCGCAAACAGATGTTCGTTGAGGTTGCGCAGCGTGCGCGGGGCATTCAACACAGCCGTCGAGGGCGGAAGCATCTGTAACGCATCCAGAGCAAACAGCGTATCCGGCGCAAAAGGCGGAGACTTCCGCCACCACAACAGGTTCAACTGATCGAGCGGCGCGAGAAACGACTCGCCCAGTACGACCCGCCCTCCTTCCACCGAGATCGGAGCCATATAACCAACGGGACGGCTTTGTTGGATGTGAAGATCAGACACTTCCATCCAAAAAAGTTGGTAGCCGTAATTTTGAGCGGCTTGCATCAGCAAGAGAGTAGTAGTGTCGTTTTCTTCGAGGTGTTCGAGATGATCAGTCACGAAAGCGATACGTTTGGTCATTGCGGCAACTCCGTCGCGAGGGGAAGCGGGTACAAGGGCATCTCTGTGGAGGGGTATGATGCCGATTTTCAACCTCTTGTCGAGGGGGAAACAACGATCCGCCACAAAAAGACCACACTATCGAGCGGGTGGCGGCCAAGGTAGCGGCCTTTGATGTGCAGGCAAGGGCGAACTTTCAGGCTTGGGGGCGTTGAGTTGTCGGCTCAACTCATCAGGTGTGTCTTTGGTGGAAAGTACGACAGACTCGGATTGTCCGCTTTGTAGGTTGGTGGCCCGAAGCGTCAAGAGGCACTCGTTGCTGAGTTTAAATTGAAGCTCGACTTTGTGGACACCTTTGGGAGCGGGCTGTATGCCTGCAAGATGCAAGGTTCCAAGGTATTCGTTTTCTAGGGCGTTTTGGCTTTCGCCTTGGAATATCGGCAAATCGAGTACGGTCTGGTTGTCGCGGGTGGTTGCGGTGACGAAGTTCTTTTCAAACGGCAGCGGTGTGTTGGCAGCGATCACAGGAACAAAGCGCCCTCCGGGAAGGCCGATGCCGATCGGCAACGCCAGAACATCGATCAAACGAACCGCGTTCTTTTTGCCGAAGGAGTGGGCCAACAGAGCCGTCCCGATCGCTACAGCCTCGTCAGGATGGACGTTTCGGTGAGGCGGCTTGCCGAAATAAGCCGTCAGGCGCTCGTGAATCAAGGGCATCCTTGTCATCCCACCCACAAGAAGAACTTCATCGATATCTTCTTTCTTTAATTCACGCGCTTTCATCACGGCTTCACAGACGCGCAGAGTCTCTTCGACAAGGCCCTTGACAAGGGAGTTTAGAGCATCGCGTGTGATCTCTTGCTCAAGATGGATGGGCTTTCCGCCCCGCTGCAACAGGTACGGGATGTTGATCCGTGTGCGTTTCTCCATCGACAGATCACACTTGGCTTTTTCGCAAGCATCCCGAACCCGCTGCATCTGGATCGGATCATTGCGAAGATCGATCTGGGTCTCTCGATAGAAGTCGCGGATCACGTGATCGATCAAGATGTTGTCAAAGTCGACTCCGCCCAAAAAAGTATTTCCGCCCGTCGAGATCACTTCAAACACATCTTTATCGACTTCGAGCACAGAAGCATCGAAGGTTCCGCCGCCCAGATCGTACACCAACAGGCGCTGTTGGATCCCACGCCCGAAGCCGTACGCAAGCGCCGCTGCCGTCGGCTCGTTGACGATACGCTCGACTCGCAGACCTGCCAACAAGCCCGCATCTCGGACGGCTTGGCGTTGTTGATCGTTGTAGTGTGCTGGGACACTAATCACCGCACGATGAACGGGCTGGTGCAGGTATTCTTGTGCGATATCCCGAATCTCCGCAAGAATCAGCGCAGATATCTGTTCGAGCGTAAAGGTCTTTTGATCGATGTATACCGCCGACCCGCCTTCGGACGTTTCGACGATGCTGTAGAGAAAACGATCTTTGATCAACTGTACAATCCGCGAGCGATACTTTCGCCCGATCAACCGCTTGGCTCCATAGACCGTGTTGCGCGGATTCAACATCATCTGATTTTTAGCGGGGTGGCCGATCAACAGCTCGTGTTCGTCACTAAAAGCCACGATCGATGGGATCGTATTGTATCCAAAGCGCGACGGGATGACCTTGGGTCGGCCCTCTTCGACGATCGCACAACAACTGTTTGTAGTCCCTAGATCGATGCCGATAATCGGGCCTGTCAGGGGGATATCTTCGATCTTTCCTTGGAAAAACAGCAGTTCCTCGCGGTGCGAAGACAGCGACGCAAACTGCATCATCGTGGGATTCACCGCCTGCCCTTGGAGTGTCGGCATCGGCATCGTGCCGCTTGGAGTGTTGGTAGGAGACACGCTTGGGTTAGCGATGCTGATCGGTGCGGATGCAGCGGGAAAACCACTTCCACCGGTGGGAGGGGTCACGTCTTGAGCAGGCGACACTTTTGGATTTGCAGCGCGGGCAGCGAGCGGCCCCCCCAAAAGCGGCGTCGCTTCGGTCGGGGCATGGGGCGAGAGCGGACTCCCAAAAAGCGGTGTTGTTTCGGTCGGTGCATGGGGCAAGAGCGCCCCCGAAAGCATCGGCGTCACTTCGGTCGGATGCGAAGAAACCGTGTGCCCCGTCAAAACAGGCGTGACCTGCGTTGGTGCATCCGAAGAAGGCAGACTCCCCGCCAACGCCCCCCCCAAGGGGGCCTGAAAGGACGGTGCCCCAAGTGTTGGCCGTTGCATCGCGCCTGTTCGCGAAAAGATGCTCGGTTGTGGAGGGCGTGGCGGCTGTGGCGAAGCTTGCGGCAGCGAAGACAACGGTTGCGAGGATTGCTGCGATTGCGGAGAGGACGACAGCAACGGCGATTGCGGCGACTGTTGCAAGGATTGTTGCGGCTGTGGTGAGGGCGACAGCAACGGCGGCTGTGGTGGTTGTGCAGATTGTGGTGGGGACGTTCGAGAGAGAGCGGGTGGTAGATGCGATGGCTGCGGAGAGTACGATGGTTGCGGAGATTGTGGCGGTGGAGTTCCTTCGCGTCCAAACGGCGGAGGCGACGAAGGAACAGGGCGTCCGAGTACTGGAGCTGGTTCCGAGGGGGGGTAGGTAGAACGAGAGATGGTCTCCGGTGGAAAGAAACTGCCTTGGATCACGGGTGGAAGATTCGCTTGCAAAGACACAGGAGCAGGCGTTGGGGGCATCGGGGAGGCGCTTGGCGGTGGAGCTGTACGAGGGAGGCGATTTCCGAGATCGGGATCACCGCTACCACCGAGTATCGGGGAGGCACTTGGCGGTGGAGCTGTACGCGGGGGCTGCGACCGGTGGGGAGGCGTGAACGTAGGGATGATCGCAGAGGACTCCATCGGCAAAGGAAACTCATCGCCGATAGGTTGTTCTTCTCCTGCTGAGCGAAAAAGCGACGGATTGTGCGGGTAGGTTGCAGGAGGATTGGGGGGAGGCGTTGCAGAAAACACAGGTGCGCTGACGCTCGGTCGGTTGGGCATCTCGATCGGCGGTTGCGAAACAGACAACGGAGCGGGTTGATCGTCGGTCGATCCCGAGAACGTCCCTATCTCAGAAGGCGGAAGATCGGGGACGAGCTGCGATCGGGGAACCTTTCGACGCAAGATATTGCCCAAAAGGCGATGCGTGCGCGGCGTGAGTTCCAAAAATTGAAGCCCCATCCCTGCGGCTGCATGGGATTCTTGCGTGTATGTAGCCACAACGCGACCACGCCCTTGAAACAGTGTCTCGTCGTTTGAAAGATAAAACGTAAACTCAACCAAACTACCGGCAGGCTGGAGATTTCGGCTCGGTAGAAACATACCAAATGGGCTGACGTACGGCGCAAACTTACTCTGGAAGGTCTCGATATCGGCATACTTCAAGCGAACTTTGATGGAGATGTAATCCTCGTGCACGCCTGCACTCCTTATCAGAAAGGGAGTCGTACGATGCGGGGGACGGAAAAGATGCACAAAAACAAAGCAGTGTATAGCGATGTTTGGGCGCAAAACGGATCGCGTACCCAGAACCCGCGACGTTAACACAAAGCACATCGACTCGCAATCTTCGGCCCAAAACAGCCCCCCTCTCGCTCGTGTTGAATTCTAGCCTTGAAGCATCTGCGCAAGCTGCTGTGGAGCTTGCTCGATAACTTCATCTAGCCGCGCCACATCGGGGCCTCCGCCTTGCGCCATATCAGGCCGCCCGCCTCCTTTGCCACCAAGCAATGACGCCAACGGCCCCACGATCTTCCCCGCCTGAAGGCGCGTTTGAAGATCTTTCGAGACCATCACACACAACGCAGCTTTGTCTTTTTGTGCGCCACCAAGGATCACCACACCACTCTTGAGGCGAGCGAGAAACTGATCTGCAAGATCGCGGATCGCTTTGGGATCATCCAGTTCGGTGCGCAAAGACAGCACCTTGATCCCTGCGATATCTTGGGCTTGGCTCAACGGATCGCTTTGGTTTTGCCCTGCTTGCGCTGCTTTCACCTTCAAACGATCGACTTCTTTTTGGAGGCTCTTGAGCTGTTGTTGCATCTTCTCGATGCGTTCGGGGACTTCCTCCACGCGACAACGCAACATCCCTGACAACATCTGCAACTGCTCGAACCAATCGCGGCTTTGCTGATCCGCTGCGGTTCCTGTGATCGCCTCGATCCGCCGAACCCCTGCTTGGATCCCTTGTTCCGAGATCACACGCAATTGACCGATATCTCCGCTGCGTTGCACATGCGTCCCACCACAAAGCTCCAACGTCGGGCCGATCCGCACCATCCGCACTGCATCGCCGTACTTTTCGCCAAACAGCGCCATCGCACCCGCTTTTTTCGCCTCTTCAAAACCAACCACCTCGGTTTTTGTTGGGGCGTTCTCTCTGATCAACAAGTTCACATCCTGCTCGATCTGTCGGATCTCTTCGGGTGTGATCGCTTCGTAGTGGGCGAAGTCAAAACGCAGCCGATCCGAAGACACCAACGAACCCGCCTGACGGACGTGTTCACCAAGATGCTTGCGCAACGACCAATGCAACAAGTGCGTTGCGCTGTGGTTGCGGCGGATCTCGCTGCGTCGGCCATGATCCACTTCAAGCGTCGCGTTCTGGCCCAACTCAACAACCCCCTCGACCACTTCACCTGTGTGAGCAAACAGATCTGGCAACGGCTTTTGGGTATCCGTGATCCGAATCGCCCCGCTCTCCGTCAGGATCATCCCTTGGTCCCCGACCTGACCGCCCGACTCACCATAAAAGGGCGTCTGCTCAACAAACACCGTCAGCGTTTGACCTTGCGTCGCTTTTGCCACGCGCTCTCCTTGGACCACCAAAGCGCGGATCGTGGATGGTGCAGCCTCAGCTTCATATCCCAAAAAGACCGTAGGTCCGACTTCTTTGAGCACTTCTTGGTAGATCTCTTGGTGATGCGTGTCTGCGCCTTTCCACGAAGCCTGACCGCTTTCTTGTTGCTCTTTCATACAACGCTCAAAGCCCTGTTCATCCGAAGTAAAGCCATGCTCTGCGCCGATCACACGCGTCAGATCGGGAGGGAAGCCATGCGTATCATAAAGGCGGAACAAGACTTCGCCCGGGATCTCGGTTGCGCCTTGCTTTTGGAGCTGTGCCATCTCTTCTTCGAGCAGCTTCAATCCGCGATCAAGCGTGTTGCGGAATCGCTCTTCTTCACGCTGCACCGCTTCCACGATCGTCCGCTTTTGTTGCTGTAGTTGTGGGTAGATATCTTCCATCTGCCGCACCACTTCTTCACACACGCGATGGAAAAACGCTTCTTTATAGCCCAAGCGATCCCCGTGTCGGATCGCTCGCCGCATGATCCGACGCAACACATACCCACGACCTTCGTTGCTTGGCAACACGCCGTCCGCGATCAAAAACGCCGTCGAACGGGCATGATCCGCCACAACACGCATCGACACATCATCCGCATCATCTTGGCGGTATTCTTTGCTTACACCGCTCGCGATCTTGTCGATCAACGGCATAAACGCATCTGTTTCATAGTTGCTCGGCAAGCCCATCAACGCCATCGCGATCCGTTCCAAGCCCATCCCCGTATCGATCGCTGGCTTCGGTAAAGGCTTGTATTCTCCGTTCTCTTGGCGATTGAACTGCATAAACACAAGGTTCCACACCTCGACGTATCGGCCTGTATCATCCGCAGGGGTACTCTGCGTCACCCCATGCGGATCGTACTGCGGTCCCCGATCAAAGTGGATCTCCGAACAAGGCCCACATGGTCCTGTGTCGCCCATCGCCCAAAAGTTTTCCTTGCTTCCAAGGCGTTGCACACGTTCCGCAGGAACCCCCATCTCTTGCGTCCAGATCGCAAACGCCTCTTCATCCGAAGGGATGCCCTCTTCCCCCGCAAACACCGTCACCCACAAACGCTCTTTGTCGATCCCAAGCTCCGATGTCAAAAACTCCCAAGCATAGCGGATCGCTTCGCGCTTGAAATACGCACCAAAAGAAAAGTTCCCCAACATCTCAAACAGCGTATGATGCCGAGGGGTAAAACCCACATTCTCCAGATCGTTGTGCTTTCCACCCGCACGCACACAACGCTGGCATGACACCGCCATCTCATAAGGCGCTGGCCGCACTCCCGCAAAAAAGTCCTTGAATTGGACCATTCCGGCATTCGTGAACAACAACGTTGGATCGTCCGCTGGCACCAACGAAGACGACGCAACCAACGCATGACCTCGCTCTTGAAAATAAGAAAGAAAACGCTCTCGGATCTCTTTGGCACTTCGAGGGGACGGCTTGGTGGATGATCTCGACACGGGCTAACATCCTTTCTTTGGCTTGACGCGAAGAGGTTTCTAGGTGAGAACCCTCCTGAAAACTTGGCGCGAAACTATAATCCCAAGCGGTCGCGCTTGCAACCGCTTCGTTTCCTTGTAAGACTTTCGCCCTTCGATCCGTTTTCTGGGGCGCTGCCCCATACCCCGCAAGGGAGCAGAGCCCCCTTGACCCCGTATCGGCGGGGAGAACAGACGCTTTTCACACAAACGACGGCTCCGCTTGAAGCCTCGCGAACACGAGGTTTTTTGCCAACTGCGTCGCTCCTACTTCTCGGATGATCTCGATGGACACAAAAGAAAAACACTGGATGGTTTCAACCGAACAACACGGCACACGCCTTGATGTCTTTTTGGCACAATGCGATCCGATGCTCTCTCGCAACGAAGCCCGCCGCCAGATCGACGCTGGCTCGATCTGGATCAATGGCCGCCGCAGCCGAAAGATGTCTCGCTACATGAAAAAAGGTGAGCGCGTCACCTTGCGCCCTGAACCTTCCGCAGCTTCCAAACAACCCACAGCCTCCCAACTTTCCGCAGCTTCCAAACAACCCACAGCCTCCCAACTTTCCGCAGCTTCCAAACAACCCACAGCCTCCCAACTTTCCGCAGCTTCCAAACAAATCGCGGCTTCCGCTCCACCAAAACAACCCGCTCCCATCGATCCCTCGGAGGATTCGGAAATCGCGCACCGTTTTTTGGAGCAAGCAGACACACACAGCAGCGCTTTTCCTTTGGTTGCGCCTTCGACTTCACGCAGCAAGACGCCATACGATGCGTCTGTGTTTGGTGAGGCTCCTGCTTTTTTGTATGTAGACCGCCACATGGCGATCCTCAACAAGCCCTCAGGAACGCCCGTTGAACCCACGCCCAACGAAGATCTCCACACCTGTTTGCGCCAAGTCGAAGCGTGGCAACGCGCACGCGGTGTCCATCCCAAAAAACAATACGCCACCGCAGCACATCGCCTTGATGCCGGAGCATCGGGCGCTGTGGCCTTTGCCCTCAGCAAGACCGCAGCCCGCGTTCTTTCCGCACAATTTGCCCAACACACCGCACGCCGCATCTATTGGGCCGTCGTGGTCGGCTGCCCTGATCCCGAAAGCGGCACCTTGCGCGATCACATGGATCACACCGGCCCCGGACTCAAACGCAGCGTAGTCCCTCCCAACCAAGGAAAACTCGCCGTCACCGATTACCGTGTCCTCGAACGCCTCGGACCCGCCTCGCTGATCGAGATCCGCCTACAAACGGGCCGCACCCACCAGATCCGCGTACACTTCGCACACATCGGACACCCGCTTGTCGGCGATTGGATGTACTGCCCTCCCGAAAAAGCGCTGCTTTGCCCTCCCTCCAAACGCCTCTTGCTGCACGCCCGCGAACTCACGCTCACCCACCCCAACGGAACCGATATCGCCGTCGTAGCTCCCCTCGATGACGATTTCACCGCTTATCTTGACGCTCTTCGCGCTCGAATGTAGGGTTCGGTGGATGCGATAAGCGATGCACAGACAACACAGTGGAGCAAACAGACTCCGCATCAAGCCGCTGTTTCGCTTGATCTGCGCCCTGTCGTGTTGCCTTTGCCCATCAATAACTTCCCTCCATACCTCGAAGATCTTTGCCAATCGAAACCAAGGCATCACACTTGCTTTTTGTTCAACGCGCCTCAACATGCCGATGGAAGGACGCCATGCCAAGTACACGACCTCACGCACACTTAACCACACGCCACCTTGCCCGAACCGACGGGCGGATGCGTTCTTTGTCCTTGTTTCTCTCGGTCCTGCTGTTCGGCTCCTTCTCTAGCCATCGCCTCCACGCCCAACAAACCTCAGAGACCAAGACCACCGTCAAAACCAAACGTTGGCGCGCCTCGATCCTCCGAAAACGCTCTCCTACACCCCAACGCCCCTCCCCTTCCAAACGCCGATTGCGCTGGCTTCCGACGATGGGCTGTAGCCCCACATGGCCTTGTCAAACCACCAAGCCCCAGCCCACCAAGTACACCCTCGAACAATTGTTGCTCTTGGCCTACCGCAGCAACCCGATGATCGCAGGTGCGCAGGCCCGCCTTGAAGCCATGAAGGCCCAAAAAGACGAGGCCCTCTGGGCTGGATGGTGGCCTCAAATGCAGGTGATCGGCCTGATCGCGCCAACACCTCCCGCACGCGGAAACGCCGTCAATAGCGATACGCCCATCCCCCAATCTTACGGATGGTTCGATCAATACGGCGTGATGACACGCTTTGAGCTGTCGATGATCTGGCCGGTGTATACCTTCGGAAAGATATCTCTCTACCAAAAAGCCGCTGATTCGGGCGTTCGCATCGGTCAAGCCAACGTCGAAGTCGAACGCGATAAACTGGCGCTCTTGCTCAAAAAGGCTTACTACGGCCTACTTGCCGCCAACGATGGCCTTACGCTGATCGACGATATGGAAGAGTACATCGAACAAGCCAAAAAGCGCGTCAAAGAAAAAACCGATCAACTCAAGATCCAAGTCTATGCTGCCGAACTCAGCGCAGAACGCATCAAAGCCGAAACAGGGCGCGAACTCGCACGCTCCGCTCTTGCCCGACTAACGGGTATCTCCAACTCTGAAACACTCCAACTCCAAGCCGAAGAACTCCCCGAACCCGCCACCAAGCTGCTTTCCCTCAAAGAATACCAAGAACACTCCAAGCGCCACCGCCCCGAACTTCAACTGCTCCAACACGCCCTCGACGCCAAGCGTTCCCTCCTCGAAGTCCAACGCCGCGCATGGACCCCCGATTTCTTCTTGATGGGCTTTTTTCGTGGAGCCTACACCTCCAACGCCACCGACCAGTTCTCCCCCTTCGCCTACGACCCCTTCAACTTCCTCGACGGCGGCCTCTTGCTTGGCGTGCGCATCAACCTCGATTTCCCCGTACAGATCGCCCGCACACGCAAAGTCGAAGCCGAATTCAACGAGTTCCAAAGCCAAGAACGCCTCGCTCATCTCGGTATCTCCCTTCAAGTCGAACAACACTACCGCGAATCCTTCGCCGCCCAAAGAACTGTCGCCATCCTCGACAAAAGCCGTAAAGCCGCCAACCAATGGCTCTCCAAAGTCATGATCTCCTACACCTCCGGCCTTGTCGAAACACGCGAGATCACCGAAGCCCTCGGAGCTTTTGCCAAAAGCCGTTCGGGCTACATCCAAGCCTTACTCCAATATCACAACGCTGCTTCCGAGCTTTCCCGCTCTGTCGGCGTCGATATCAACCGACTCAAATCCACCACATCTTCCGCACCCGCCACACGCGGAGGATCGATCGCGGCCCCCTAGCCGCCCAACCCTCATCTCTCGGAGTTGTGTCATGCTCTCTACCCTACGCATCCTTTTTCTCGGCCTTGTCCTTGGACTCCCTCAATGGGCCTTGGCCTCCACACAAGAACCCTTACAACTACTCAAAGATACACAGAAAAAGCTCAAAGCCATCTTGGATCGCAAGATCCCCAAAGAAGACAAAAAAGCCCGCGAAGCCCGCGACAACGAAATAAAATCACTCTTTCGGCCTTTTTTTGATTTCAAAAAACTCGCAAAAAAAGCCCTCCAAACCCACTGGGACAAGCTCAAACCCGAACAACACTCCGAATACCTCTTCTGGCTTGAAGCCCTCCTTGAAAATGTCTCCAGCCAAAACATCAACCCCGAAGAAGAAGAAAACGCTGACGAACCCCAGATCCAATACAAAAAACAAACTTTCCAAGACAACAACACCAAAGCCACCGTCTTTACAGAAGTTCGCGTCCCCCGAAAAAAGAAAAAAGGCAGCACCCAAAAACGCTGGCGAAAAATCAACGTCGATTGGCTCTTTTACCGCAACAACAACAAGTGGATGGTCGAAGACCTGATCACCAACGAAGAAAGCCTCGCTGAAAATTACCGCGAACAGTTCGACAAGATCATCAGCAAACACTCCTTCGCCGAACTGATCAAACGCCTCCAAAAACAAGTCAACAAACTGCGCGACAAAGACGGACTCCCCGCCCTCTCCTACACCCCCAAAACCTCTTCCCCCGAATAATCCGATCTATCCAACGAAATCCGCACACGGTGTGATCTCGGATCTCGTATCATACGATATCCGTGTGATGTGTGATCGAAGGGTCGTGCGTAGACACCCGATTGTTGGGCAGCCACACCTGTCTGCCCCTACGTTTTGCGATCACACGCCCTGCGGATCTCGTATCACACGCTGTCTTTGTCCTCCGAAGCTCCGCTCTCTTCGCCATCAGGCCCCTTTAACTTACGAAGCAACGTGTTTCGACCGATGCCAAGGACTCTTGCGCACTCGGTGCGATTTCCGTTGTAGCGTTGAAGCAAAAATTGGATGTAGCGGTTCTCCAACTCCCGCAACGTCGGCTCATCCTCAAAAGGATGCGCTGGCATCGACACTCGCGCAGGGGGCGTCGTGGGCCCAAGCAGCATCGACGAGGCCGACGAGATGCCCCGCCAAAACACCTCTTCTTCCTGATGTCCAACAGCAAACGGAGGCTTGGCTTCGGCCTCTTGGTCTTCGAGACTCGGTAGCATCAAACTTTGCAGCGTGATCACACCATCAGAGAAGATCACAGCGGATTCAAGGCAGTTTTCCAACTCGCGCACATTCCCGGGCCAATCGTACGAAAGCAAGCGTCGAAGGGCTTCTGGAGACAGGGTGCGCACATCCCGATGGTGCCGACGCGAAGCCGCATCAATAAAAAAGTTGATCAAGCGGATCAAGTCGTCTTTTCCGCGTGAACGCAGCGGCGGCATCTCGATCTGGACCACCCGCAGACGATAATACAGATCTTCTCGAAATCGCCCCGCACGCACAAGCTGCTCAAGAGGCCGATTCGTCGCCGTTATAATGCGGATATCTGCTTTTTGCCGCTGTGACCCACCGACACGATGGTATGTGCGTTCTTGCAACAACGTCAGCAGCTTGCCTTGCATCAACGGAGGAAGATCGCCGATCTCATCAAGAAACAACGTCCCTCCCGACGCCATCTCGACTTTCCCTTTGTTGCTTGTGTGTGCGCCTGTGTACGCCCCGCGTTCGTGACCAAACAACTCGTTCTCGATCAGTCCTTCGGGCAACGTCGTGCAGTCCACTTGGATAAAAGGGCCGTTGTGCCGCGATGAATTGTGATGAAGCGCCCGCGCCACAAGACTCTTTCCTGTCCCGCTCTCTCCGCGCAAAAGCACCGTCGCATCGGTAGGAGCGACTCGACGGATCATCTGCAAGATCTCCCGCATCGAGGCCCCCTGCCCCACGAACATATTGATCCGATCTCCCAAAGGCAGCGGATCCACGACCTCTGTTGCGCCCATGTCGATCGATGGAACGTGTTCAGAGATCGGCAGATAGTTCGGCGCGTGTCCGATCGTCGTATCCCGCAACAGCGCAGACACTTCTTCCGCAAGCAACACAAAGCGTTCTTCGTCCGTTGCCGTAAAGATACCGTTCTGTTTATTCAGGAATTGCACCACACCGATCAGCTTCTTTTGCGCGTCGTACAACGGACCTGACAGCATCGAAAGCGTGGTGTACCCCGTTTGCTGATCCACTTGTTGCCAAAATCGCTTGTCTTCTTGGCAGTATGGGATATTGACGAGCGCCCCCGTCCGCGCCACATACCCCGCGATCCCTTGATCGATCGGCACACGGATCTCTTTCATCTCAGGAAGATGCGCTGCCACGCTGATCAACTCGCTGCCTTGGGGGTTCAACAAAAAAATACTCGCCCGATCCGCTTCCAACATCGTCGCCATCTGATCCACGATGCTCTGCAACAGCCGATCGGCCTGTAGTTCTTTGCGCAACACCGCCCACAATTCTTTGTGTAGGGCATTCATCACGAAAATCCCTTGTTTTCTCTAGAGTTGACTCGCTGTGGACAAGGCGTCGCAGCGCGTTTGTGTGCTATGTGTGCGCAGCCATCGCCCACCTGTCAAGGGGACAGATCCTTCGATTCCATGATTCCAAAAGGCGCAAAAAACACGGAGTTCAGCGCGGAGGGAGGAAAGAGTAGGTAGCCGACTTAACGGGGTAGCAAGAAAACTTCACACCATGATCCACCACCCAACGCGATTTACACAATATCCGAGCGATGTACACAGCAAAGAAGAGTGCGTAGACGCCCTGTAATAGGGCAGCCGCAGGGGGCTGCCCCCATAGGCGTTAGGTGAAGCGGAGGAAAGCCCCCCACCCCGCCCTCCCCCGTGAACAGGGGAGGGAGCGAACGTCGGAAGCATCGGGGATTTTGTTTTTTCATGACGCACGCTGTATGCACGAAATGCAGACGCTGCCCGTTCCAACTTCCCCCCGTGAACGGGGGGATTGAGGGGGGGAGAAAAAAAAGGCGATCAAGACCGACTCTACGAGGTTTCCACCTTAACAAGGCGCGTATGGGGGCTGCCCCTACATCTTTACGATCGCACAACGGGCGGATTTCGTAGAAGAGGGTGTCTAACACAGCGATATCTTTTGGATACGCATACATACTGGAGCCATCCGTAGGCAAAAAAGCCGTGTTCGCAAGCGTTCGAGCGGTAGATCTATTGGCTTTGAAAAAGGCTGCTCGTCCCATCTATACGGGGTCAAGGGAGCCGTGCTCCCTTGCGGGGCGTGGGGCAGCGCCCCACAAAAACAGTTCAACTGCGTAAGTTATCCAACGGGTGCTTAGAACGTGCTAGAGCGACACCGATCGCAGCGCCCCACAAAAACAGTTCAACTGCGTAAGTTATATCTGGAGGGATAACCGAGAAGACAACGAAGCCGAAGAAAAACTCTTGGTGGAAAAGGACATCTGCAATTGATCACGGGCATTTTCGACGGCGACTTCGCCATTGGCTGCTTTTTGTGCGATCACCAACTTTTGATCGAGCTTTTCGTCGGTGTGTGTGGGGTCGTGATGCGTCAACATCAGATGCAAGACGCCTGCTTCTTTCGCCACAGCAACCGCATCCAACGGCGTCGAATGCCCAAAGCCAACGCGGTTTTTGTAGTCTTCGGGAAAATATTGCGAATCCATAACCAACAGATCGGCTCCTTGCGCCAACTGCACCAATTCTTTGCGCGAGCCGCGCTGCACTTCGACATCTCCCGATAGCACGATGCTCCGACCGCGATAATCAAGGCGATACGCTGTGTTTCCGGGCGAGTGACACAGTTCGCACCAACGGATCGTCAACTCTCCTAGCTGCGCCTCCCCTTGCTGCGGGATATCCTTGAACATTAGCTGTGATGGCATGATATCGAGGCCCACAGGGAATGTGGGTTGTGTCATCTGCCGCGAGATCACGTCCCGCATCGTCGCACCGCTTCGAGGCGTCGCCCAAAACGAATAACGCCCCGCTGGATGAAAGAATGGCCCAAAGAACGGGAACCCTTGGATGTGATCCCAGTGCATATGCGTCTGCAAAAACAGCGCTTCATAGCTCCGACCGCTCCAGTTCTTCCCCAACTCTGTCAGTCCTGTCCCACAATCGACGATCACGCGCTTGGGCGTGTCTTCTTCGGCATCTTCAAACGACAACTCGACGCAGGTCGTCGCCCCGCCGTAACGCTGGAACTCTGGACCCGAAACAGGGATGCTGCCGCGTGTTCCCCACAGGGTAAGCGTGATCATCGTTTCCTCCGTTGGGTGGCTCGTATGACTCATGACAGCCCCCTTCTTTTCGTTACAGGTAAACCGCTTCGACGGTAAGTGGTTTGGCATAAAAGCAAACAAAATGCCGACTTCTGCCATTCTGTCCAAAAGCAGCTTATCTTCAAAGGCAAACAAGAATTCACTTTCTTTTTGTGCAGATCCTCAACGTGCCCATACGATCCGTTTTGGAACACCTCTGCCTCCTTCTGCGATCCGTTTTGGATCACTTCGCCCGCCTCTCGGCCTGCGCGTCCCATCTTGGATCGCACGTTCAGCCTACGTTTTCTCATTTCGAGAACATCTCGCCGCTCGCTGCTTGTACGCACTCACCCAACAAAAAACGGCAACATAGATCACGCTGATGCTTGAGCAAGCAAACAGCATAAAACAACCGATGCAAAAAAAACAAGACGGGTTCAGTACGCCGCCGCAAAAAGCCGCTCAACACATTGCCCACAAAGACTTTTTTTTTGTGTGTCTCAAGATGGGATAGGCGTACAAAGAGGAAAGAGGAACAGGAAACAGGAAAGAACGAGCCGATCAAGAAGCAGACAGATCACGCAAACAAGCGGGTCAAGGAGCGCGGCATCCTTCGCGGGTACAAAGTCCCAAAAAGTCTGTCGAAACGCACTTACGGACATAACCACACACACAAGCGGGCGGATCGCCGCAGATACCCAACGTGCAACCCTCATCCGGCGGTTGATTGCACGTCCGACAAGCCCCCGACGAACATTGCCAACCGACGCTGCACAGGTTCCCTTCGTCGGTCGTCCCGTCGCAATCGTCATCCAGACCGTTGCAGGTCTCACCTCGTGAAAAGGTGATCTGAACGCATTGCAGGCTACCGCTGCGGCATTCGAGACGCCCTGTCGCACAGATCCCACGAAGATTCGTCAACGGACAAGAGGCCCCTCCGCCCGGATTGTTTTCATCCACAACGCCATCGCAATCGTTGTCTTGGCTGTCGCACACTTCGGTGGATGGCAGGGTCTGGTTGGTACAAGGCCCCCAGCGGCCTGAGACACAGATCTGCGTACCGCTGCGGCAGTTTCCGCGATTGAGTGTGCCCGAAGGCCCCGTATAACAAGAGCGGCTTTGGCCCGGGACACACTCGCAGGGCGGATCTTCGTCGATCTGGCCGTTGCAGTTGTTGTCTTTCCCATCGCCGCAAACTTCGGTGACAGGCTGATTCTTGGAGAGACACGCCAATTGGCCGTTGACGCAAGCTTGCGAGCCTGCTTTGCACTCGCCCAGTTTGCCCGAGACATCGCAGTTTCGGCCTTTTTCGGGAAAGTCATCATCGACGGTCCCATCGCAGTTATCATCCAAGCCGTTGCAGATCTCGTTGGTGGCTTGTTTGTTGGCGACACAAGCAAATGTCCCTCCGACGCAGCGCAGCGCACCGTCTCGACAGATCCCCTGCCCTGTGGTCAGGCAAGCGATCCCGGGGACGATCCCGTCATCCACTTGGCCGTTGCAATCGTTGTCTTTGTTGTCGCACACCTCCGCCGAAGCAAGCACACTGCCTGTACAGGCCGCCCATTGGGCATTTTGGCAGATCTGCGTGCCATCTTTGCACTCACCTTTTCCGCGATTGGCCGCAGGCCCCCCGAAACAAGGCTGAGACAGCGCGCTCGTAGTGGTGGGCTGGTTGTCGACTTGCCCGTCACAATCGTTATCCAAGCCATCGCAGATCTCGATCCCGGGGGCGACTTCGCCTTGGCAGGCTTGCCAACGACCGAGCTTACATTCTTGTGCGCCCGCTTTGCAGATACCGAGGCATTGAAACGCGCCGTTGCTATCGGCCTTGCAACCGAGGCTTCCTGCGTAGCAGGGTCGCGAAAGCGAAAGCTGGCTTCCGCGTTGGTTGTCGATCTGTCCGTCGCAGTCGTCATCTAAACCGTTGCAAGACTCTTCTATCGGCGTGATCTCTCCTTGGCAAGCCCCCCATTGCCCACCAACGCATCGCTTTGTCCCTGACTTACATTCGCCCTTCTTCTCGGTCTCTGCGGGGCCGCTATAACAGCTTTGTACCAACGGGCGGTTCGGATCTTGTGGATCGTTGTCGATATTCCCGTCGCAATCGTTGTCTTTGCCGTCGCAATCCTCGATCGTCGGCTGTGTTTGCTGTTGGCAAGCGCTGTCTTCTTCCCACTTGCCTTCGCGGCAAAGCACAAAGCCATCCTTACATTCGCCCTTGCTTCGGGTATTGGCGGGGCCGTTATAACAGGGCTTTTGCAAGGGCTTTTGTTCGCCTTTGATGTTGTCGATCTTCCCGTCGCAATCGTTGTCTTTGCCGTCGCACACTTCTTCGGCGGGTTTGACCTCGCCTTCGCAGTCCGTCCACACGCCGCTTTTGCAACGCTGGATGCCTTTTTTGCACTCCCCTTCGCTGCTTTCGCCGCAAGCACGGGTCTCTTCGGGCTGACAGCAGTTCGGCACGCCTTCGTCGATCGTACCATCGCAGTTGTTGTCTTTTCCGTCGCAGACCTCGGCTTCGGGTTCTTTCGAGCCGATGCACTTGTCCCACAAACCCGCAACACAACGCTGTATCCCTTCGACACATTCGCCGCGCTGGATGCCGCATTTCCGCTCTTTTCCGTCAAGACAGACGCAGTTTTCTTCGTCGATCTTCCCGTCGCAGTTGTCGTCTTTCCCGTTGTCACAGATCTCTCGGCGTCCCGGATAGACCGAAGGATCGTTGTCATCGCAGTCTTTGTTGCGCGAAAAGCCGTCTCCGTCGTTGTCCGCTTTCAAGCACTTTCCGTCTTGGCAGATCTGTTCGTTGGTGCATTGGCTGTCGTCTTCGCACTGATAAGTCTTGACGCTTGGCGCGTTGTCGCAAGCCGAGAGCAGCGCAGGCAAACAACACAGCCCGACGAGGATACACCAGCGCATCCTTCCCAATAAACGCAAAAAAGAAGGTCTCGGATATCCTGCCATGAGTTGCTCCTTCGTGTTGCAAAAAAGCGGGGAACCGTTCAAAGACCAAAGTCTACGCCATCTCAAAAGATTTTTCCAGAACACATCCATCCTCAAAAGCGCCACATCCCCAAACAGACCAGCACAGCCGCTTTTTGGTCTCGTGTGGGTGGACAAAACCAGCCGATTGCGATACAACCAACCCCTTTGGAGCGAATGAAAAACAGGAGCATGGTCGATGTCGAGAGTTGAACAGATCCCTCGCCAATGGCGGATACTCAAACGTTTGGAAGCCCACCGTTTCGGACTGACCGCTGCCGATCTCGCAGAAGTCGAAGAATGTCCGATCCGCACCATCTACCGAGACCTCGCCGACTTGGAAGAAGCGGGCTTCCCCCTCGTCCAAGAAAAACGCGGCAAAAGTTCGTTGTGGAAGTTGGCCTTCCTCAAAAACGGCCCTCAGATCCCTTTCGAGTTTAGCGAGATCTACGCTCTGCTGTTGAGCCGAAGCCTGATGCGCTTGCTCGAAGGCACCGAGTTTTTCGAGTCGATCAACTCGGTCTTTGAAAAGGTCCGTTCCACCCTCCCCCCCGGCGTCCTCGAACACCTCGAACAGTTTGAATCCAAGGTCTTTGTCCGCCAAAACCGCAGTCAAGTCGCCTCGCGCTTTTCCGCCTTCCTCCCGATCATCAACAAAGCCCTCGAAGTCTCCGAGACTTTGGAGATGGTGTACTTTACCCCGGGCAAAAATGAAAACACCACCCGCCAACTCGATCCCTATCGCTTGTGGATTCAAGACGGCGTGATGTATCTGATCGGCTTTTGCCATCTACGCCGCGATATCCGCACCTTCAACCTGTCGCGCATCCGCGAACTCAAACCCACAGGCCAAAAATTCGACGAAGACGAAACCTTCGATATCGAAGCCTACCTCGCTGGCGGCTTTCGTGTCATGACGGGCGATATCATGGATATCTCTGTGCGCTTTGACCCCGATGTCCGCCACCTCGCCGAAGAACGCATCTGGCACGATACCCAAGAGATCATCGAAGAACCCAACGGCAGTGTCCTCTTGCGCTTCCGCGCCTCTGGACTCGTCGAGATCAAAAGCTGGCTCCTCGCCTTCGGACCCCGCGTCGAAGTCCTCGAACCCAAAGCACTCCGCGACGCCGTCATCGAAGACCTCCGCAAATCTTTCGACCGCTACAATCTCTCCTAACCTCTTGGATTGTTGGTTATGGGGCGCTGCCCCATGCCCCGCCATAGAGCGCGGCTCCCTTGACCCCGTGTTGGCGAAGAGATCATCGTTTTCCATACAGACGACTCTCTCGCTTGAAATCGCTGGAACGACGGGGATGATCCATCCACGTTGTTCCTCTCTGCTCCACTTCATTCCAATCCGCAGGACGCGATCATGGACGAGATCAGCCACAAAAAATCCATCATCCGAGCACTTCAGTCTTTTCAGACGTCTTCCTTCCGAGAAGCCTCTTTCGGCTTCTTTCGTTCCCTTGGACGCGGACTTCTTTGACCCCGAATGGATGTTTGGCGATGCCGTCGCCAACGGCTTCGATCTCGTGATCGGCAACCCACCATACATCCAGATCCAAAAACTCAACAAAGAACAAAAAGACCAACTTTCCGCCCAAATCTTCGAAACTTACGCCGCCACCGCTGATCTCTATTGCCTTTTCTACGAACGGGGTATCCAGCTTCTCCGCGATGACGGCCACCTTTGCTACATCACCTCCAACAAGTGGATGCGCGCAGGCTACGGTGAAAAACTCCGCCGATATCTCGTCAGCGGATTCGATACGTACGCCGTGATGGACTTCGGCATGGCCCAGAACTTCAGCGCCGCCACGACTTACACCAACGTCCTACTCGGTGCAAAACGCCCGCCCTCCAGCTCTTTGCGCGCTTGCTATGCCAAAGACACCCGCCCCGCCATGCAAGACCCCGCACTCTATTTCCAACAACACGCCGTCGACTTGCCCACTCCCTCCAAAGATCCTTGGGTCATCCTCTCCCCTGAACGACAACAACTCAAAACCCTTGTCGAATCCCAAGGCATACCCCTCGGAACATGGGATATCAACATCTATCGAGGTGTCCTCACAGGTTTCAACGATGCCTTCTACATCACCCAAGAACAGCGCGATGCTTTTGTCGCTGCCGATCCCCGCTGCGCCGAACACCTTGTCCCTCTCCTGCGTGGGCGCTTTGTCGAACGCTACGCCACCCGATGGGACGGCACTTGGATGATCAATAGAGACCACCACACACGACACTTGGCGCGTCATCGCTTTTTCTTCCAACCGTCGTCTCCATGTTCCCCAAGCCGCATCCGACACCGACTTTCCCAATCCCGCTTTTTTCAACTTGCTTGCACTCACATCTCCCACCGCCAGTCGTTCGCATCGTTCGATCAGTATGGTCGCGAGCTGGTGACGTATCTGGGGGGATTGTCGGAGGTGGGGCGTTGTGAGTCGGTCGGCGGGGAAGTCGAGATCACGCATCGTTTGACAGATCGGGTGTTTCGGGTGAACGCGAAGTTGTCGCCCGAAGGGGAACAGGAAGATTTTTTGGTGCATTTGGAGTTTGAGTCATCGTACAAAACAGGGATGGGGCATCGTTTGGGGACGTATGGGTGGGGGTTGTGTGGGCGCGAGAACTTGCCCGTGATGCACATCGTCTGGTACGTCAGCGAAAAAGCCCCATCGCATTGGCCTGTCGGAGAGTGGCAAAGAGAACGCGAAGAAGAGATGTGGTTGGGTGGGCGTCTGGTGGGGTTGGTGAGTTGGCGGGAGATCTGGTTTTCGGGGAAGTACAACGCCGAAGACTTTGTAAAAGAAGCACCTGCGTACTTGTTGCCGTTTGCGGCGTTGATGGAAGGTGCAGAACGGCCCTTCATCAA
>JAKLKB010000179.1 GCA_023150835.1 Myxococcota bacterium
GCTTGAGGCTCTTTCCCTTGTCATCCGTAACAATTGTAAAATCAGTTCGCGTCGAAAACGACCGTCAACATGGCAACACAATACTCCCGATCCTCTTGTTGTTTCCGATGTCATTGCTTAACCTGATGCCAATGGGGCAGGCCCCTGTGGGTACCCAAGAAGAAGGCGTCTACGTACTCTTCTTTGCTGTGTACATCACTCGGATATCATGTAATATGCCCACAAACATTTGTCTTTTCAGAAAATGAAATGTTTGCAAAATGTTTACGGTGAGGATCTCCATGAAGTGCAGAACAAATGTTCATCCTTGTGAACAGGAGAGACGTTGGTTAGTGTCTGCGCCGATTCGGATGTTTGGGAGTGCCGGTGTGTTCTGGAGCGATGCTTCGGAGATACGGGCTTTTTTGAGAGTTTTGGATGATGACAACAACCTCGATTCATACGGCTCCAAAGGGGCGCGATGCTTTGCATCTTGCGCGCCCGCGTGTTCTCTCTTTTTCTCTTCAGCGTTGGCAAGAAGTCTTGATCGTTGCATGGTTTTTAGCATTACCTTGGCTGCATTTTTGGCGGTTGTGGTTTGGTTTGCCGCAGGAGCGGGGATATGTTGCATGGAATTTTTTTGAGGAGCGTTGGCCGCGTTTTCAAAGTGCGGTGAGTGCGTTGTTTTCGCAAGGTTGGGCGCAGTGGGATCCTTGGTTGGGGGGTGGATGGCCGTTGGCAGCGGAGCCATCGTTGGGGCTGTATAGTCCGAGCCATTGGCCTTATTTGTTGTACTTTGCGATCTTTCGGACGCATGAGTTTTTGGTTTTTCAATCGTTGTTGATGTGGCAGATCGCGTTGGCGGGATGGGGAATGTATCTGTATTTGCGGATTATTCGGGTTGATCCGCGTGCGGCATGGTTTGGCGGGACGTTATTTTCGGTGGCGGGTTTGACGCCGTTGTTTTACGGGACACATTTGTTTGCGGCGGTGCTGTGGTTGCCGTGGGTGATGTGGAGCCTCGAACGTTTTTTGGAGATCGCAACGTTGAAGCGGGCGACGTGGTTGGCGTTGTTCTTGGGGTTTGGGTGTTTGGGTGGTAGCCCGACAGGGTTTTTGTTGTTGGCGGTGTTTGCGGGGTTTTATGCGCTGTTTCGTTTTTTGTGGGATGGGATCGAGCGTCCCCGCAAGACGCTTTTGGGATTGGGCTATGTGGTTGTTTTGGTGGGGCTTTGGGGTGCGAGTTGGGGATTGCCCTATCTTGAGCTTGCCCGAGAGCTTCCTCCGCATCACGTTTCGAGCCACGAATTTCCGCTGTTTCGTTTATGGGGATTCTTTTCACCACAATACGGAAATCATCTGTATCACGGTATCTTTTTTGTTCCGTTGTTTTTGGCAGCATGGGCGAGTGAGACATCGCGACGTGTGCTGTGGGCGTGTTCGACGTTGGTGTTTTGGGGTCTTTTGTTTGCGGCGTGGCCGCAGATGCGGGCTTTTGATCCGATGCCCTCTTTTTTGTTTACGCAACCATATCTGACCTCTCGGCCCGATCGGTATCTGGCCTTGATCAGCCCTGCTTGTTGTGTGCTTGCGGCGCTTGGGTTTCAAGCCTTGCTTCGGCCTGATCCGAAGGGTTGGCAGCGGTTCTATCTTGTGGCCTTGTCGGTGTTGTGGGGCGTGGCGGGCGTGGTGTTGTTGAGCGCCTCGCTGTGGAGCCTTTCACACGGTCGTTTTTCGCAAGGCCAAGAAACGCAGGTCTTTCAACAATGGGTTCTTTGTGGTGGGATGTTGTATTGTGTTTGGCGGGTGCGTCGGCGTTTTGTGTGGGGATGGAGTCTTTGCTTTGTGTTGTTGGTGTGGTTGGATATCGCACCGCATACGCGGCAAAGCGGGCATCGCAGCTTTTCGGAATACCTTGATCGGCAGGGAGAGATGTTGGTGCGCATCCCTCCGCCTGCCCAACAACATCAGCGCGTTTTTAACGCACACGACGAAGCGCCCAAGCTGGCAAGCGCGCTGTTTGGTTTGCGCGCATTAGAAGGGGTGGATATCCCACGTCAGACTTTTCGCGATAAGGCTGTGATGGAAGAGATCAAAAAGCATCCTTCGATCCTTCGGCTGTATGGGGTTTCTCATGTGATCACGTCACGCCCGGGAAATTCTCTGTATCACCTGCGCTTTTTCTCTCATCCCTCTTCGCTTCAACAAGCCTATCTACCGACTGAAACGGACGCCAAAGCTGCGCTTCACGAAAGCCGCCGTCCGATCGCAGCCCGTGTCCAATGGCTTCCGCGTTGGCGGGTGGTTGCGCGTTGGCAGGACGCAGTCAAGCAACTCGCCGCTCTCGATCCGACTTGCGATATCGTTGTCGAAGCCTCCCCGCACACGCCTCCGCCTCCCCGTCTGATCGCCCAAAAGGTGATCGAGCCGCTCTCTTTCAAAGCAAAGAGGATCGGCCCTCCCCTCCCAAAAACAAGCATTGAGCGCCCAAAACGCCATGCCCCCGAAACAAAGGTCCGAAGCTTGATGCCCAGAATAATTGCTGTGCGTCTGTCCGCATCGCGGCCTGTCTCTCTTTCCACGATACAGAAAAGGGCTGTGCGCCTGCATCTGCCTACATCGCAACCTGTGTCTTCTACTACGGCGCAGAACAGCGCAACGACCCGTCCTCTGGTCCCTTCTGCCCGTCGTGAGGGGGCTTCGTCTTTCGGAGGGCGTGTGGTCTTTCGCTTTTTGCCGCCGCCGTGCCCAACCAAGCCGCTTGCAGCCAAGATCCTCCAAGCGGACGGACAACATCTGCTCGCTTTGATCGACGCTCCCCGAGATGGCATCCTCTTGATCAACGAGCGCTTTTGGCCGGGATGGACGGCCTCTTTGGATTTCAAACCTGTTCCGCTGTTGCGCGCCAACGTCTTGATGCAAGCGGTCGCGATCCCAAAAGGCCGACACACCTTGCACTTGGCCTATCGTTCCCGTTCGGTGTTTGTGGGCCTTGCGTTGTGGGGCTTGGCGTGGTTGATCGCCCTTGCCAGTTTGGCGATGACCGTTCTTTGGGCGGAACCTGTGCAGCCAAAGGAAAATCCATGACCACTCCGCAGCCACCGATACCTTCACCAGTTCTTTCTGCCTCTTTTGGGCGCTTGGATGCACCACGCCCGCAACTCAGCATCGTCTTACCTGCCTACAACGAATCTGAAGGCATCTCGACGGTGGTCAAAGAGCTTCTTTGGCCGACGCTGCAAAAGATCTTTCCGAGTGTTTCGGGCCTGTTCGAGCCCTCGGCTGCATTTGAAGTCTTGATCGTGGATGACGGAAGCAAGGACGAGACTTTTGTGCGTGTGCAAGCCTTGGCTGCGGAGATCCCTTGGGTGCGAGGGCTACGGTTTAGCCGGAACTTTGGGAAAGAAGCGGCGATCTACGCGGGTTTGGAGGCTGCACGCGGTGAAGCGGTGCTTGTGATGGACAGCGATGGGCAACATCCGCCCGAAGTGATCGAGCAGATGTGGGCGATCTGGAAGACAGGTCAATTCGATATCATCTCAGGAGTCAAGCAAGATCGCAGCGTGGATTCGTTGTTGGGTCGTACAGCGTCGGGGTTGTTTTATGGGGTGATGCGGCGACTCACAAGGATCGATCTTCACGGCCACAGTGACTTTAAGCTGATTCGAGACACCGTCGTCCGTGAATATCTCGAACAACCCGAGCGGATGCGCTTTTTTCGCGCCTTGGTTCCTTGGCTGGGGTTTCGTCAAGCCAACGTTCCCTTTGTGGTGGCCGAGCGCGTGGCAGGAACAAGTCGCTGGTCGATGCTGGGCCTTGCGCGCTTGGCGCTGACGGCGATTACGTCCTTCACGGGTGCGCCATTGTATTGGAGCGCCTATCTTGGGGCATTTGGTTTGTTCGCTTCTTTTCTTCTTACGCTTCAAGCCTTGTATTCTTGGCTGACAGGTATCGCCGTTCCCGGCTGGACTTCGCTGACGTTTCTTTTGCTGTTTTTTGGCTCAACGATCTTGCTTTCGCTTGGTTTGATTGGTGTGTATCTCCATCAAATCTTTGAAGAAGTCAAGCGCAGAAAGCCATTCATCGTGGCCGAAACAACACCCGCTCTTTCTTCTTCCCCGCCGCCTCCTCCATCTCCCAACGCGCCGTAGCGCGGGCGTTTGGTGCGCAGCGCAAGATCGCGTTGTTTGAGGGGTTTTGGGACGCTGCCCCACGCCCCGCAAGAGACCTGTGGCCCCTTGACCCCGCATTGGCGGAGCGATCAGCGTTTTTCGCTCAGGCGTCTGCGCCGCTTGAACGTTCGCGAACACGGCTTTTTCGACGGCATCACTTTTCGTATGGGTTGTTTCTGCGGTTCCCCTTGTTTGCGGATGGGATCTGTCGCTAAGATGAGGTTTGTTTTCGTCGACCATTTGCTTTTTGGGGGTCGCATGAATTTTGTTCCTTCGCTTCCTACCGCGCTTTCCGTTCAACAAGAACGCACTTATCTCAATGTGGCGGCTTATAGCCAAGCCATCGATCAGATCGCACGCACAGAAGATCCACAACAACGCGATTACCTCGCAGTCATGCTGTTTTTACGGCATTGGCGCGATTGGAAACCCGGCCCCGTCAGTTTGCTCGAATCCTCTTTCCAACGCTACGGATGGTCGGCGTTCACGCCCTCTCTGTGGGGATTTACAGAAGATTCTTTTGCGCACCGCAAAGCTGAATTGCTTTACCATGTCGAGCAGCGTGTCGCGCTTTTTGCCCAACGTGGCGGATTCTTGGCCCTCCTCGCAAAGCGCCAAGAACAACTCCGCTATCTTGCACAAAAGTATGACCTCGAAGCCTCTCTTTTTTCTTGAGCGGATCGGGTAGATTTGTGTTTGTGTTTGTGTTTGTGTTTGTGTTTGTGTTTGTGTTTGTGTTTGTGTTTGTGTTTGTGTTTGTGTTTGTGTTTGTGTTTGTGTTTGTGTTTGTGTTTGTGGGGTTCCACCCCACTCCCCGCAAGGGACCGATGGCCCCTTGACCCCGTATCGGCGAAGAGATCGATGGTTTTCCAAACGAACGGCTCTGTCGCTTCAAGCGACGCGAACACGCGGTTTTTAGCTGATACGAAATCCGCCTGTAGTGTGATCGTAAAACGTAGGGGCAGCCCCCTGTGGCTGCCCAAGGATAGGGCGTCTGGGCGCAATCCTTCGATCACAGATCGTTCGGATTTCGTATGACTGCGTAACTCCTATCGGTATAAGCTCTGTCAGAGTTGAGGTGAATATGCTTTCTTCTTTGTCACGTCCTCGGACGCGTGGTGTCTTTTGTGGCCTAGAAGGTCGGAGGATCGGGCGGTTTGGGCGTTTTCTGTTTGGCGTCTTGGGTTTTTTCTGGGTGATGGGCAGCGGAATGGGCGAACGGTGGGCTGTGCAGGCCAGTCCCAAGCCTCGTCCGTTTCGTGTGTACGAACTCAAACATTCGAGCGAGATCGTCCCTTTTTTACTGCGCCATAAGCCCCAAGCCATCGGCTTTGGCGAATACCATCAGCTTAAAGCCTTTCGCCACATCCCTTCGTCGATCGAGCGCTTTACCCGCGATATCCTTCCTGCGCTGCTCCGTCCCCCAAAAACGATTCCGCCCCACCTACGAAAGTTTTTTCCAAAAGGGCAGACGCGGCGTTTTCACAAGCCGTTGCGCGATCTGCTTGTCGAAACGTGGATCACGACGGGCGCATGTGGAAAACAAGAAAAGCAGGTCGTCGCCCAAGTGACCAAGGTGATCCAGCGCCCCAAGAAAACACGCAACCACATCCTCGATCTGTTGCGTGCAGCAAAAAAGGCAAAAGTCTTGCCGCACGTTCTTCGTATTCCTTGTCAGCTATATGAAGGATTAACTCGTCAAGATGGTGGACTCGATCCCACCCGTTTTATCCGCTTTGTGACCGATCGGCTTGCTCACGACTGCATCAAGATCCTCGCCGTTCGGCACAAACGCCGCGAACCGAGCTCCATCCTCTTGTACGGTGGGGCGCTTCACAACGATCTCGAACCCTCAAAGACACTCGCGCCTTTTTCTTACGCTGCTCGTCTCAAAGGCAAACTCCACGCCCCCTTGCTCGAAGTCGATCTCTATGTCCCCGAATACATCGCCGCTGATCAAGACTTTCGCAAAGAACCGTGGTTTTCCGAAGTCCTCAAGCGCAAAGGCTCCAACAAGATCGTCCTCATCCACCATCCTCCCCACTCCTACACCTTGGTCTTCGCTTGGACTACACCATCGTGAAGGTCTTTTTGGAGATGGTGTTGGACGTTGCCGAGTTGAAGCCCTTCGCGGACAAAGAACGTCCCCCCGAGCAGCAAGATCATCAAGACATCGCAGCCCTGCATCAAAAGGCTGTACAACAGACCGATCTCGCGGGATATCCCCGCAAAGCCCAACACCCAGATACAAACGGCTTGATACACGCCCACCGCCCCCGGTGTGACGGGGGCCAAAAAAGCAAGATTGGCCGCACCCGTCACCAACAGCAACATCCCAAAAGACACCTGCAATTGAAGAGCTTGGAAGATCAAAAAGTAGCAAAGGGCTTCGACGTTCCACAGACAAAGCGTGAGGAAAAAGACTTGCGAGACCGCCCACGGCTTGCGTAAGAGTCCGAGTCCTTGGCGAACTTGGCCCAAGATCCGCCCCAACATCTGCGCGATGCGTTCAGGAAGAAGGCTTCCCACACGCCCTCCCAACGGCGCAAAGCGATCATAGTATACCTCAAAGACCACCAGCCCCACAAAGATCGCCACCATCAAGCCCACTACGGCGAGAAGATGGCTGACTTGCATCTCTGTGCGTTGCACCCCCAACACCCCAAACAGCAAGCAGCACAAGAGCAACATCACATCAAAAAGCTGTGTAAGGATATTTGAGGTGAGCGCCAAAGAACCTGACACACCTTGATTGTTCTTTTGTACGATCTGTGCACGCAGGACTTCGCCAAGACGTGCAGGAAAGATCAAGTTGGCAAGTAAGCCGATCACGGTTGCAGAAAAGGTATGTCTTGGACTCCAGCCCAACACCGCGTGCATCGCGATCCGCCAACGCAAGGCTTTGATGCCCGAAGCAAGGGACTTGAGCAACAAGACCACCCCAAGCCAAGCAAGATGTACCTTGGTGGCGGCTTGCCAAAATCGCGACATATCGACGAAGTACACCATCCCCCCCAACAACAGCCCGGCCAACAGCAGGCCCAGCAACATCCGACGCCAACCGCGCATCTGTTTCTTGCTCCGAAAGTTTCTTTGGGGGACGCTATCTCGGGGATTTGAGCGTTGCAGGGCGAGAAGAGGGCGGAGAGATCGAGGGATCCTTGGGGATCTTGTCGACTTCGCCGGAAAAGAACCAGTTGGTTTGGATGAATTTCCATTGTTGGGCGCGCACGTTGCGTTGGAGGACAGGAGAGGGCAGCAGATAACGTTCATAAACGACGATAACCCACGCTTCTGTTCCGTTTTTTCGGTAGACGACATCGCGCAACGAATACTCGACGATATTGTCCGTTCCACGCAGTCGTTCGCGTTCCATCAACCATTCGGCCTGAATAGCGGGGTCCACGAAGATCTTGGCTTCAACATAGCGTCGCCATCGCACAAAACGGTTAAACTCGTTGGCTCGCGGAGCAAGCAGTCCTTCGGGGGGTTTGGTCTCGGTCTTCGTTTGAGGCACACAGCCCGCCCCCAAGGCACTCAAAAACAGAACGAAAAAGATCCTGATGTATCGGGAAGATTGAAGCGGTTGAACTATCGAAAGACCCATCGGTTGCTCCTTGTGATGGCGAAAGGATGGTCAACCTAACAGATCTTGTTCGAGATAGCGAGATAGCGAGCCTTTTTTGTTGACGGGGGTGTTGCTCTTGTCTATCCTTCTGCACTGTTTGGGCGAATGGCTTATTTTCTGCGGAGCATCCTGCGCCACAGTCGCCATGTTTGAGCAAAAAAACAAAGCCTCTCGAAGCTTGAAAATTCGCCACACATCTTGATAAAATTCGCCACACATCTTGATTAGGGCTGGACGCGACGATGGACGCAAAAGAAAAACAACCGTTGGTGATGGCTCGCAAAGGGCGCATCGAAGAGATGGATCGATCTTTTGATCTGTATTTTTGGCAACAGCAAGACGCAACAGCACGTTTTTCTGCTGCGTGGGATTTGGTGCTTTGGGCAGCCAAGGTAAAGGGACAAGATGTCAGTCAACTCCGACTTCAAAGAACTGTCTGTTCTTTTCAACGCTTGCCACGTTAAATACCTTTTGATCGGCGGTTACGCGGTGATCTACTACGCCGAACCTCGGCACACAGGACTTACGCAGTTGCCAAAAAAAGCCGTGTTCGCGAACGCCCAAGCGACAGGGTCGTTGTTTTGGAAAACCTGCGATCTGTTCGCCAATACGGGGTCAAGGGGCGACAGTCTATGGTGGGGCGTGGCGTCACACCCCACAACATCAGCCCAACCGCGTAAGTTTTATGATGAGATGCGAAAAATTTTTAATTGGCGCGCCATCTTCCAATGTTGGAGACGGTTACGCGGGGCGTTATTGTCCGGGTTGAGAGGCGGGTTGAGAGATGGGTTGGGAGGTCGCACCAGAGACGCCGCTGTCGGACTTGACACCACGGCAGGCATGCACCGACAAAAAGACGGCGACCACCAGCGCGAGAAAGATCCAGCCATTGATTTTCTGCATTCGTCAAAATCTCCTTGTGAGTGAAATATCGAACCGATGATGTGGACAAAAACCCCGTGCTCGCGGCATTTCAAGCGGAGCCGTTGTGGGTTTGAAACGTATCTGTTCGTCCCGCCAACATGGGGTCAAGGGGGCTCGCTCCCTTGTGGGGTTTGGGGCAAAGCCCCATAAAAACGAGCGAGCAAGAAGCCCCAGCCAACGGAATCACCAAGACGCGCTTCATGGGGAGGGCGTTACAGGTGTTTTGGCTGGGGTGGTGTCGGCGGATGGTCGGGCATGAAGGGCCTCGCGTCCATGCAACAAGCGGACTTGTAAGCCCCTCGCAGCGGAGTGTGCGACAAGGTGATAGCCGAGATCCCGCGAGGCAGGCAGAGCGCGTTGATCCCGCGAGGCAGGCAGAGCGCGTTCGGCGTCTGGGAGAGGTGCGAAAAGGCTCGTGGGTTCGATATCTGGGGCGTTGGGGGCGTTGGCTGGGATCTGTTCGGGAGGGATGGGAGCGGTGCTTCCCCACGAGACAGCAAGGGCGAGGCTGTGGCCTGTGTGGAGTTGTCCCAACGAAAAAGCCCATCGATTCGGATGATCGGATACTTTTCGATCGAAAGACATCGATAACGCAGGCTGCATCGAGATGTGCAACCATTGGGGTTCGATCGCAAAGCCCATCCCACGAGCTTTCATGTAGGCTTCTTTGAGCGTCCAAAAGGCCGAGAAAAGCTGCTCTTGTTGGTTTCGTTCGGAGAGTCCAAGAAGGGCAGTGTATTCTTCGGGTACAAAAAACCGCTTGGCGATCCCAAGGATATCTCGTCGAGCATCGATCCCTTCGACATCAACGCCGAGATCGCCGTGGCTGGTGATGGCACACACCACAAGATCCCGTGAATGCGAGACATTGAAGATCCATGTGGGTTGGAGGCGGGGACCGCTGATCCAAGGCCGACCGTGTGTGTCCGTGGTAAAGCGCCATTCTTTGGGCTGGATATCTGCATAAGTCGACAAGGCCGACCGCACCAAACCGCGTGTCGCCAAGTACATCCGCTGATCTTCGGAGCGCAGAAAGCGCTGTTGTTGGGTGTGCTCTTCAGGAGTCATCCAAGCCCAACATCGCGCACGTTCGACTTCGTTGAGGTCGGAAGCATACAGCCACCAGAGATCGACTTCTCCGATGCTAGGGATATCTCGTTTCATTTCAACCTCCGTGGTTGTCCGCATGGAAGACCTCTTTGACACGTCTTCTCTCGGTGGATCTGTTCGCTGGTGATCTTTGACGAGAGAGCTGAAAATAGGTTGATGAACTCTTCGATGTTTGTAAACGTCTGAGCGACGCGATCACGCCTTTTTCGATAGGAGCGGCGCGTTGGATGGTGTTGTGGGGCTTTGCCCCGTAGGCGTTAGGTGAAGCGGAGGAAAGCCCCCCACCCCGCCCTCCCCCGTGAACAGGGGAGGGAGCGAAAGTCGGAAGCCTCGGGGATTTTGTTTTTTCATGACGCACGCTGTATGCACGAAATGCAGACGCTGCCCGTTCGCCCCGTAGGCGTTAGGTGAAGCCACAGCTAGCCCTCTTACACGGGTACAAAACGCGGGCATCACGCAGAGGATATCGAAAAGAAGAGTCCACGAAAAGCACGGAAAGTACGGAAAGTACGGAAAGTACGGAAAGTACGGAAATAAGCCTTATTTGCTACGGAGAAAATTTTGCACAAGCCCCTCGAACCCAAAGCCCCGCCGAAACGAGAGCAGACACCCCGACAGATCTTGATCGATCTGCTCAGTGCGCAATCTTATGATGTTCGCCAGATCTCCAAAGAAGCCCATCTTTCCGAGCGCGATGTGATCTACCATCTCGAAGAGCTGCAATGCAGCCTCAAAAAAAGCCCGATGCGCTTGTTGATCGAACCCGCACGTTGCCTAAGCTGTGGATATGTCTTTGAAACACGCGAACGCTTTCAAAAACCCGGGCGTTGCCCCTCATGCAAAGCACAGCGGATCTCCCAGCCGCAGTTTTCCCTTCATACCTCCGAAACGGACTAGAGTTTTGGAGATAGAGAGATTAAGGCTTGCGAGGGAGGGCGGCGATCCCGTGGGCGTGGTGGTAGATCTGGCCGAAGTAGAGGCGGTTGTTGTGTTCGATGACGCTGGTGACGTTGGAGAGGGTGCGGCCTGTGGGATCTTGGAGGGTTTCGGTGATCTTGCCGTTGGCATCGAGGTGTAAGGCGTAACCGTGGCGTTGTGCGGCGGGGCGCATCCACGAAGGGAGCGCAAAGACGAGGCGTTTGAGTCGGGGGTGAGGATGAAGCCATTGATCGAGCAGAGAGACCCGTGTGGAAGCGAGGGCGACCCACAAGCCGCCGTTGGGGCTGCGGCTGATGTTGTCGGGAAAACCGGGAAGATTCTCTGCGAAGACGTCCACCTTTCCAGCTTTGGGGCCACGTCGCCAATAGCGCAAGATGCGGTAGCGTGCGGTTTCAGCGATCCAGATCGAGGCTCCGTCGGGAGCCAAGGCGACGCCGTTTGCAAAGTACAGCCCGTCCAAGAGTAGCCTGATCTGGCCCGTACGCAGATCATAGCGGAAGAGACGGCCACTTCCGACGCCTGAGGCGATATCAAGGCGATGTTCCTCAAAGATGCCGACCAGTCGGCTTGCATCGGTGAAGAAAAGGGCTTGGGCTTGGGGATCGAGATCGATCTCGTTGAGGAAGCGAAAGGGCTTGCCTTGGTAACCTGTAAGCAGGGTTTTGATCTGTCCGTTTGGAGAGATCGCCAGCAAGCCTTTGATCGCATCGGCAAGATAGAGCGTGCCCTCTTTTGAAAAGACCATCCCAAGGGGGCGTCCGCCTGTTTTGGCGAACAATGTTGGCTTTGCGACTACAGCGTCTTTTGTAGAGGCCGAGGCAAGGGCGGAATCGAAGCGCCAGATCGTTCCGTCGATGCAGCCCGTGTAGAGGCGTCCTTGGGGATCGAAGGCGATATCTTCGGCTTCTTTGACGATATCTTTTCCGAGCCATCGGACTTTTTGAAGGCGGGTGTTGGGAGCCAAGACACCCTGTGCAAGGGGGGCTTGGGGTGGTTCCCATGCCGACATCTGCGGGGCGTTTTGGTAAAGGACGGCGGTGTAGATCACAAACGCCAGTCCAGCGAGCAAGGGCGCACCAAGTAGAAACTTGCGAGACGATCGAGACATGATCAAACCCCGATGGGATGCCAAGCGGTTTTCCACTCGACGAAGGGGAGGATGGAGTAGAGGCTTTGTTGGCGTTCAGAACACCACGCATCGAGGGTTTGGGGTTGTTCAAAGAAGTGAACGCGCTTGACACTTTCGCAGGCGGCGAGCTGGATGGCGCGGTCTTGGGCTTCGTTGCCACCGCAGCTTGCGATAGCGTTGATGTCCATGTGGCCGGCTGCGTGGGGAAGAAGTTCGTCGCGTAGCCCTGTAAGGATATTAACGACACCGCCCGGGAAGTCGGAGGTGGCCAAGATCTCGGAAAGCTCGATAGCGACGGTGGGAGCGTTGTTTTCGACGAGTACCACACAGGTATTGCCAGACAAGATCACAGGGGCGATCAGGGAGACAAGACCAAGCAGCGGTGCGTTGGTGGGGGCAAAGATCGCGACAACGCCCGTCGGTTCGGGGAGAGTGAAATTAAAGAATGAAGAAGCGACGGGGTTGACGGAGCTGAGGACTTGGACGTATTTGTCGGTCCAACCTGCGTACCAAAACATCCGATCTGCGGCGGCGTCGACTTCTTGAGTAGCTTCGGAGGCGGAGAGATGGGCGTGTTCTTGAAGTCGAGCGATCAGGCTTTCTCGGCGGGCATCGATCATCTCGGCGGCACGGAACAGGATCTGCCCGCGATTGAAGGCGCTTCGAGTTGCCCAAGGGGTCTGTGCGCTGCGTGCAGCCGAGACGGCATCACGCAGATCTTTTCGGGAGGCGCGCACATAGTGTGTCACGAGATCTCCTTCTGCGTTGTGGAGGCCCAAGACACGGCCTTGTTCGGAGCGAATAAACTTTCCGCCAACCCACATCTTGTAGGTTTTGTGGACCATCAAGCGCCCGTTGTCTGTGCGTCCTCCGCCGACGAGTCGGTGGTCGTTGGGCGCAGAGGCGGTGGAGCGTGCGGTGGGAGGCGGGCTTGCGCTCTTGGCTTGCGCTTTGGAGGCGGCGGAACCTTCGGATCCGTTGGTCTGTTCGGCGTTTGGGATGGTGGCCGCCTCTGGGGATTTTTTCTGTGTGGTGTCCGTGGATTTTTTCTTTTGGGTTTGAGTCATCAGCGCACCTCCAAGTAGGGCTTGAGGCCGTGTAATCCGCCCTCTCGACCAAAGCCGCTTTCTTTGTAGCCACCAAAAGGACTGGCGGGATCGAACTGGTTGTAGGTATTGCCCCACACGACGCCTGCGCGGATCGCGCCTGCTACAGAAAAGAGTTTGCTGCCTTTGTCGCTCCAGATCCCTGCGCTGAGACCGTAGGGGCTGTTGTTGGCTTTTTTCAGAGCTTCGTCGGGTGTGCGGAAGGTAAGAACCGAAAGGACGGGCCCAAAGATCTCTTCTTGGGCGATGCGATGGGATTGTGAAACTTCGGTAAAGACGGTGGGTCGGAAGAAAAAGCCGCGAGAAGGGAGGTTGCAAGTGCTTTGATGGATGTGTGCGCCTTCGTCGATGCCGCTTTGGACGAGTTCGTGGATCTTGTCGAGTTGTGCGCGGGAATTGATGGCACCGACATCGGTGTTTTTGTCGAGCGGGTCGCCGACGCGGAGGCTTTCCATGCGGAGGCGTAGTTTTTGGATGACTTCTTTGGCGACGCTTTCTTGGACCAAGAGGCGAGAGCCTGCGCAGCAGACGTGGCCTTGGTTAAAGAAGATGCCTTGGATGATGCCTTCGACGGCTTGATCGAGGGGGGCGTCTTCAAAGATGATGTTGGCGCCCTTGCCACCGAGTTCAAGGGTGAGGCGTTTACGGGTTCCAGCGATGGCGCGTTGGATGATCTTTCCGACTTCGGTGGAGCCTGTGAAGGCGACCTTGTCGATATCGGGGTGTTTGACGATGGCGGCCCCTGTGCGCCCTGCGCCGTTGACGATATTGACGACGCCTGCGGGGAGATCGGCTTCTTGGCAGAGTTCGGCCAGTTTCATGGCGGTGAGGGGAGTGGTTTCGGCGGGCTTGAGGACGACGGAGTTTCCCGCAGCAAGGGCAGGAGCGAGTTTCCATGCGGCCATTAGCAGCGGGAAGTTCCACGGGATGACTTGTCCAGCAACGCCGATGGAAGAGACGGTTGCTCCCGGGAATGCGTAGTGAAGCTTGTCTGCCCACCCTGCATAATAGAGGAAGTGTGCGGCAACAAGGGGGAGATCGACATCACGTGATTCTTTGATCGGCTTTCCTCCGTCCATCGACTCCAAGATCGCCAGTTCACGGGCATTTTCTTGGATCAGGCGACCCAAGCGGTAGATGTACTTTGCGCGTTCTGCGGGTTTCATCTTGCCCCATACACCGGCGTAGGCGGCGCGGGCGGATTGGACGGCTTGATCGACTTCGGCTTCGTCTGCGGCTGCAAACTCGGCGATGACTTCTTCGGTGGCGGGGTTGATCGAGGGGAAGTGGTCTTTTCCTTCGACAAAGCGACCGTTGATGAAGTGGCCGTAGCGTTGGGCATAACGCACATGGTCGGTGCTTTCGGGGGAGGGGGCGTATCCCCAAAGGTCTCCAAACAACAGACCCGCCATGTCGCGAGAATGGGCTTGTTCGTTGGTTTTGGTGGTCATCTTTACGTTCTCCGCAGCCGTGTTCAATCTTCGCTAAAGTACAGGCTGGATTGATAATTTCCTGTTTCGAGGCGTTGCAACTGCATCAAGACATCGTTGAGTAGTGAAGAGGCGCCCAACCGAAAGAGGTCGGGAGTCAACCAGTCGTCTCCCAAGGTTTCTTTGACCATGACAAGGTATTGCCAAGCTTGCTTGGCTTTGCGGATGCCGCCTGCGGGTTTGATGCCGATGCGCTTGCCTGTTTGAAAGAAAAAATCGCGTACGGCTTCAAACATCACCAAGGTGACGGGGAGGGTGGCGGCTTCAGAGACTTTGCCTGTGGAGGTTTTGATAAAGTCTGCGCCCGCATCCATCGCGATCTGCGAGGCTTTACGGACTTGATCGTAGGTGCCTAACTCGCCTGTTTCCAAGATCACTTTGAGATGGGCGGGACCGCAGGCTTCTTTGCTTGCGGCGACTTCGTCGTAGATGCGGGCATATTCACCCGCAAGGAAGGCCCCACGACTGATCACCATGTCGATCTCATCGGCCCCTTCCGCGACGGTTTGGCGGATCTCTTCGAGGCGGATCGGCAAGAAGGATTGGCCGCTTGGGAAGGCGGTCGCCACCGCCGCGACTTTGACGTCGCTTCCGACGAGAGAGCGCTTGGCGACACCCACCAAGGTGGGGTACACACACACCGCAGCCACGGACGGGCAAGGACGCCCGATCATCGGCTGCATGGCTTTCTTGCACATCATCTGCACTTTGCCTTCGGTGTCCATGCCTTCGAGTGTTGTGAGATCCATCATGCGGATCGCCAACTCCAGCGCTGCTTTCTTCGCCCCTTTTTTGATGCTGCGTGTTGTAAACGCCGCTGCTCGGGATTCCACTTGTACCTGATCCACTGTGGGGATCTTGGGTAAGCGATAGGTCTGCATCTGCCCTCCTTCTTGACACGCACAGGGGCGTTGTTTTGCGCCACAGCACTTCTTGGGACGTGGTCTGTTGAGAAACGCGCCGCCCTGTTGCTTTCTACGCCGATGGTGGGTTTCCGTTATGCACCAGATCGCCTCCCAGCGCAAATGTCTTGTGCGGCTTTGTCAACCACGTGGCACCTCTTGACAAGAGCAAAGAACAAATGGCTTTGTCGGGCGCACGAAGAAACGCCCCATCACGAAGGAAAGACCGCTTGGGCGAGCGGCCACAACAGCGTAGGAGTCAATTTTGACACAACCCACCGCAAGAAAAAAAACGACGCCCAAGACCCTGATCGTGATCGGTGATCGGGTCTTGATCAAAGTGGACGAAGAAGAAAAGCGGACCGAAGTGGGGTTGTATCTCCCCGACACGGTAAGAGACAAAGAGGACGTATTCTCGGGGACGATCGTGAAGACAGGGCCGGGAACGCCGTTGATGGATCCGTTGGCGGTCACGGAGGAGCCGTGGGATCCTGATGCGGTTTCTGTGCGTTATCTCCCGATGCAAGCGCGGGTGGGGGATTATGTACTCTTTCTTCGCAAGGCAGCGGTGGAGATCCAGTACGAAGGGGAAAAATACCTGCTTGCACCGCAAAGCGCGCTTTTGATCTTGGTGCGCGGCGAACATCCCGTGGATGAGTTGCAATGAGCCTTCCAACGCTCGCGATCGCCATCGCGGTGGTATATCGGGCCGCAGATCAAGCGATATTGGTCACCTCTCGTCCAAGCAGCGCCCACGCAGGGGGCGTTTGGGAGTTTCCGGGTGGTAAGATCGAGGCGGGCGAAAGCCCAACGGACGCCGCGCAGCGTGAACTGTCCGAAGAGACGGGGCTTGTCGTCCGTCCCTTTGTGTTGTGGAAAACGCACTCGTACACATACCCCGATCGGATCGTTGTTTTGCACATCTGCCTTGGGCAAACATCCGAGATGACCGCACTGCGTGATCCATTGGTTTCGCATCGCTGGCTTCCACACAGCGCCCTGCTTTCTCTCCCGATGCCTGCGGGAAATCGTGCATGGCTTGCGTTGTTGCCTGTGCAATTCTGCGAGAATAGAACGGAGGGTGGGATTAGTTGAGGGTGAGGTTTTTGAGCATACTGCGGACGTCTTGGACGTGCTTTCCGCGAGGGTGGTGCTTGAGGTACTGCTGATAGACTTTGCGGGCTTGATCGACTTTGTTGCGTTCGTAATAAAGGCTTCCGAGGGTGACCAATCCACCGGCTGTTGCGCGAGGATCTTTGCGGTAGGCTTGTTCGAGATAGCGCAAGGCTTGTGCGCCTTTGTTTTGCTCATACAAGATATTGCCCAAAGCGGCCAATACGCGGACATCTTCGGGGGCGCTTTTTTGGGCTTGGCGCAACAGCCGCTCGGCTGCTTTGAATTGCTCGCGGCGTTTGAGTCCTTCGGCTTTTTCGAGCAGTTGGTCGACTGAACCCGACTTTGCGATGCGCACCGCAGGGCGACGCACCGCAGGGCGACGGCTGATCACAACCCGAGGGCGAGCGCGAGGACGTACTGCCACTTCAGGGGGGTCTTCAGGATCAGGGCGATCTTCTGGAGTCGGTCGAACGAGCGGGCGAACGATCGGAATAGGCCGATCTACGGGCCGATCCGTCTGTCGGTCTGTGGGGCGGTCTGTCGGTCGGTCTGTGGGCCGATCTGTAGGCCGATCTGTAGGCCGATCTGTAGGCCGGTCTGTGGGGCGGTCTGTCGGTCGATCTGTCGATCGGTCTGTGGGGCGGTCTGTCGGTCGATCTGTCGGCCGGTCTGTAGGCCGATTGGTGGAGATAGGCCGATCGTTGGTTCGCCCGAGGGTTGGGGCGAGAGGGGGTGTGGCTTGGGTGGTGATGCGGGGCGTTGGGCGAAGCGTCTGCTTGGTAAGCTGGGGAGTGGGCTGAGAGGGGGGAGGAAAGAGCAGGTAGAGTGTACCGAAGGTGGCGACCATCAAAAGAATACCGCCGCCAAGCCAACGCAGGGTGCGAGAAAGTTTGCTGGGGGGATGAAAGTCTTTGACAAAAAAGTCGTCGCTCAGGCTGAGTTTTTTTGGAGATTTGACGGGAGGTGTCGGGATCTCGGCTTCTTCGGCGTAGAATCCGATCGAGATGGGTTCGAGCAGAGCAAGCTCGGGCTGAGAGGGAGAGATGGGTTCTTTGCGTTCTTTGGTTTGCGCAACAAAAGGTGTCAAAGAGGCCGAAGGTTCAAGAGGAGTGGAAGGGATGGGCGGTTCGGTCGGTGCCGCAGATCGGGGAAGGGGTGTAGAGTAGGAGAAGGTCTGTGCGGGTTTGGAGGTTGATTTGGGGGCCGCAAACATCTCGCCTTCAAGGGAGACGGGGGGGGTTATTTCTTGGGAAGAGGCAGCGCGGGTTTCCGCGATGGTTTGGTGTTTGGTGTTGGGTATGGGATCTTCGTCGGGGAGAGGGATTCGCCCCTTGTGCATCGGCAAGAAGGGAGAGCTTGGAGTGGTATCGGAAGGGGCCGAAGGCTCGGAGAGATCGATGAAGGGTTTTTCGTGGTGGGCTGTGTAGCGGGGGGTTTCAGAGAAGGGCGAAGCGAGGGGAGATTCTTGTGAAGCGTCGTCATCGCCCATCAGTTCGGAGCGCAAGAGTCGATCCAAGGCGTGCGAAGTGTCTTCTTCGAGAAGTTGTTGGATATCGATACTTGCCAAAGAAGCGAGGCTTTGGCTGCTTTGTCGCCGTTCGAGGGTGGTTCGGGGGGGTGGTGTGGTGGGGAAGGAGGGTTTTCGTTGGAGAGATTCTTCTTCGATGGCGGGAGAATCGAGATCTCCGAGGGCGTGGAACACCAAGCTGCTGGTGTCTTGGACAGGGAGAACTTGGACATCGGGCTGGGTTTCTTTGGAGCGCGATCCGTTGGGCTTTTTGGACGGAGCGGGTGCAGGGAGATGTTTGAAGTCGTCGAAGGCGAGGGAATCTTCGATCCGTTCTTGGCGATCTTTTGAAGAAGAGGGAAGGGGGCGGACTTCGCTAAGGGAGAACACGTCGCTGCGTTGTCTTGGATCGGGAGAGATGGCGTCTAATTCGCCAGAGAGCGGGCCTTGTTCTTCGATGCGATGGAGCAAAGAGACGAGGTCTTGTTGTTCGACATCGTTGGAATCAAGGGAGTCTTCATCAAAGATGGCGCGGTCTTGCGCGGTGGGTGGAGGCAAGAGGTCTTCCTCTTGGGACTCTGACATCCACGAACGCTCGGAATAATGCTCTCGCTTGGCGAGCAAGGCTTGGGCGTTGGCGATGGGCTGGGCTGCAACGATCAGATGTTGCGCGGCCTCTTGCGCGGCGTCTGCTAGAAGCTGCTCCAAACTGACGATCTCTGTGGATTTTGATTTCATCTTTGAAAACTTCTTGTGGTTGGGGATAGGTTGTGATCCCGTCGGCCCGTACAATCTGTCGATGGAGAAATACTCTACGCAGAGAGTATAGAAGCAAAACCAGCCTGCGAATCGCGTTCAAAAAACGCAATCAAAACCCCCAACCCCGCAGCATACCAAGCGATTCGAAGGGGATCGGTGCGGTGTTCTGCTCCTGCGCTGCATGGTTATCACAGATCAAACGCTGTGGAAAGAGCCTTTTTTGCAAACCTGCTGGCCTTCTCTTGGGAGCCGAGCGGAGCCAGCGTTGGCGCGCTGGGGCTTCTTTTGTGTGAAGGAGGCCCTTGCACCGAGGCGGCGGATCAGGTACTTGCGCAGAGCTTGAGGGGGGGCGTTGGTTTGATGCCCGAAGCCTGAGGGTGTTTGGAGTGTTGGCTTGATGGAGGGTCGGTGTGTTTGGGTGGATGGTTGTGTGAGGTGAAGGATGTCTTTTGCCAGACAAGTCTGGGCGTTGTTGAAAAAAGATCTGCGTTTGGAGTGGCGAAGTCGTGAGATGCTTACGACGATCTTTTTCTTTACATTTTTGTCGTTGTCGGTGTTTGGTCTTTCGCTGCAAGCGAGTCCGACGGTGCAACGTCAAGTGGTGAGTGGTTTGTTGTGGGCGACGTTGGCGTTTGCAGGAACCCTTGGGATGGGGCGTTTGTACGCTGCCGAATTGGAAGAGGGGGCGTTGAATGGCTTGCGGATGGCTCCTGTTGCGTATGAGGCGATCTTTTTAGCCAAGCAGTTGTCGCTGTTGTTGTTTCTGTTGAGTTGTGCGTTGTGGTCGGTGCCACTGGCGGCTTTTATGTTCCAAGCGGATATCACGATGCTTTGGCCTGATCTGATCCCGATCATGCTGCTTGGTTTGTGGGGGTTTTCGATCATCGGTACGTTGATGGCGACGTTGTTGCTGCATGCGCGGTTTCGGGAGGCTCTTTTACCGCTGCTGTTTTTGCCGCTGGTGTTGCCGATCTTGATCGGCGGAGCGCGGGCAACCTCCGAGCTTTTGGGCGTGGCAGGACTTCCACAGACGGCTTTTTGGGTGCGTGGCTTTCTGTTGTTTGACTTGTTGTTTTTCATTCTCGGTCTTTGGCTGTACGCTCCCCAACTGGAGCAATGAACCGCGTATCCGGTCTTTCGGGCCATCCTGTCAACGACCCGCCCCGACATGGAGCGGGCTTGCTTCGGTAAGCCCCGTTGACCCGCCCCCAGAAGCCGAGGGAAACTTTGGTGGAGGAAACGTTGGGAGAGAATAGAGAGGCACAGTCGGATGCTTCTCCAGTCCGATG
>JAKLKB010000180.1 GCA_023150835.1 Myxococcota bacterium
CGCTTGAGGCTCTTTCCCTTGTCATCCGTAACAATTGTAAAATCAGTTCGCGTCGAAAACGACCGTCAACATGGCAACACAATACTCCCGATCCTCTTGTTGTTTCCGATGTCATTGCTTAACCTGATGCCAATGGGGCGGTTCGCGAACCGCCCCTACATCTTGCGGTAACGGAATACACGGATATCGTATGAGTTATCGTAAAGATGTGGGGGCCGCCACAGGAGGCTGCCCGATAATAGGTCGTCTACGTACTCTCCGTTGTGTGTACATCACTCGGGTATCGTATTAGCGGCAGCGGCGAACGCATCGATTGCGAGAGGCAGAGGCAGATCGCAGGCACGATTTCTTACAGCGTCGGTTTCGTCGGCAAGTTCGACTGCATCGGCGTTTTTGTTTGTGAAAGACCGCACGACAACGGCGTTTACAAACGCCCACGCACCGAGAGATACAACGTCGTCGCAAACGGCGATTGCGCGAGCGTTTGCACTTGTCCGCACAGGACGGTGCAGGATTCGCTTGGAGGGTGGGGGTAGAAGTGTTTGTCTGGGGATTTTGTGCGGAAGGATCGGGGCGTTGCGAAGAAGGGATCGGAGGAAGCGCCGTTGTAGGCGCGTGGGAGGGCGGGAGGTCGGGGACGGAGAGGCCGGGTTCTTTAATGAGAGCCTTTCCAAAGCGCGCCATGCCGGAAAGCTCGTCAGAGGGGGAAGGGACAGAGGGCAACGGAGCGAGGGAGTAAGAAGCATCGCAGGACAGGAGACAGCGTTGACGGCGGGACTGTCGGGCTTTTCCGCGATGGCGACGTTTGCAGGCTGAGCGGCACTTTGTTGCGGGGCGTTTGAGTGTGCGTGAAAGCAAGGCGTATTCGCGGCGAAGAGCTTTGTAAGAAGGATCGATTGCAAGGGCCGTAGCAAGGAGTTTTTTGGCGGAGGCAAAGCGTTTGCGTTTGCGCAGTCGGGTGAGACTTTTGAGGGTGTTTTGAAAGGCGGCAGTTCGGGTTTGTGTGCGCAATCGAGCCAATTGTCTGTGGACGTGTGTATCGGGCGGGATGGTCGCGAGTTTATGAAAGACTTCGCTGTAGCGGCTGCCGTTGTAGGCAGAACGCGCAGCGGCAAGCGTGCTTTGGGCCGTGATCTCGCGTTCTGCGTAGGCTTGGAGGGCTTGGGCGCGTCGTCGGATCGCGGGATCTTCGGTGCTTTGTGCGACAACACGAAAACTGCGCAAGGCGATCTCCCAACGCGCTTGGCGCGCAGCCTCCACCGCCAACAAATAACGCCGCTGGTGCATCGCTTCGTCTTCTTTTTTTTCTTGTTTGGCGAGCACAGCAGGATCGATGCGTGGGCGCGGTGGCGGGGGAGCTTCTTTTTGAAGTTCGCGAAAGATCATGACGCTCAAAGCCACGATCGCAAGGGCCAACAGGAACAAGATCGATCCCAAAGCCAAGCGAAATCCACCTCCCAATCCGACTTCGTCGCCACGCATCTGCACCGCAAGCGATACGTTTCCATCCGAAGAAGCCGACGTTCTGGGCGATTCAGCATCAAAGGCTGCGCGATGACGTGAATCTTTGAAGGTCGATATCACAGGCTCTTCGGCGACCCTCTGACCTAGCGCATCACCGTAAGCGTGTGTCTCGTGGCGTTTGGGTGGCCTTGCCCAAGCGTCGGGAAGTTCCATCGCTGACAGATCGGAGACAGCGTTTGGAGGAGGCGGAGCATCGGGCAACGTGGGTTTGTTCGATGCGGAAGGCGGCCATCCATCGGCATGAGGGGGGGGCGAACGAGTAGGAGCGGGCGAACGAGTAGGAGCGGATCTTGCCCAAGCATCGGCAAGCTGCATCTCTTCAACAGGTTGTCTTTCTCGATAATCGGTCCGTTGCATCCCGACAGGAGGCTGCGATGCTCCGTCGAGCTTTGTTAAACCAAGGGCGTGTCCAAGCGAACGAGTCGCAGGGTCAAGCCCCAAGGTTTCTTCGTCCGTCAGTTCGTAAGGCTTTGCAGGTGGCGGTATATCGAGACTTTTGGTCTCGTCCATCTCGGGGAGTTGGTACGCACGCCCAGCGATCTGTGCGGGAGGAAGAAAAGAAGATGGATCCGCCTTTTTCGCAGAATCGAAGTGCGTGGCGTCGAAGTCTGTGTTTTCGTACTGTGGATCTTCGTCGTATTGGGGCATCGATCTACTCGCTACTCGGGTCCAAAGCGCGGGCAGACCGAGACGGGTGATGTCCGCGTAGGTTCGAGGGGCTTTGCCAGAAGAGGCGTGCTTGCATCTCTGCCGGAAGTTCTAGGAGTTCGGGCGAAGCAGTCGATCCGACAGGCAGAGAACCAAAGACTTGTTCCAAAAACGTTTTTAAGATGCGTGCCGTCGCTCCCCAGATCGCGTGCGTTTCTCGCCAGCGAAAGACATAGACCTCATGTTCGTGTTCGCCTGCTCGCACTCGATGGTAAAGATGCAAGATACCCGGGGCGATGAGTTCGTGAAGTGGGACGGTGAAGATCTCTTCGATCTCGTCGGGGTTGGGAGCAAACGGATGTTGGGGCTGAAGAAGCCCAACAAACGGCGAGATCCGATAACCTGCGATGCTAAAGGATTCGGGCAAGCGGCCAAAGATGTGGATCTGTTCGGTGGGAACGCCGATCTCTTCGTACGTTTCGCGCAAGGCCGCAGCTTCGGGATGCGGGTCTTCGGGATCCAGACGCCCTCCCGGGAAGGAGATCTCGCCTTTGTGCGCAGAAACACGCTGGCTGCGGCGCGTAAAAAGGATATGCCAACACGCATCAACTTCAAGCAACGGCAACAAGACCGCTGAGGGACGTAAGTGGATCTGCTCCATCAATGGGGCGAGTTCAGGATCGACGATCGGGCTGTCCTGTAGCTTCGATCGGATCAGTTCGGTCGTGATCTCGGGCAGTCGATCAGCGTTTTTGGAAAAAGCAGGTCGCTCCTCGCGCATCATCCGCTCCTTTGGCTTCGCTTGATGGTTTGCAAAAAGATCACAGGCAGACCGATTGCCCTTGCACTTCTTCACAAGTCAAGCTGTTCGGGGAACAAGCCCCGTTTGAGCAAGGCGCAAAACAAGCCTGACCTTGTCCCAAGTTGAGGCACTTCTGACCGCTCGCGCAAGAGGCCCCTGCGGCCTTGTCGCAGTCGGCATGACAACGCCAGCGGTAGGGCGTAAGAGGATCACCTGCACAGCGAAACGCTTGTTCGCAAGGGAGAGTCTCGTCAAGACAAAGCCCGTCCTGCGGCTGTTTTTGAGAAGAAACGCAACGCCCCGACTCAGCGAAGAGTTTGCGAACACAACGCGAATCTGCCGAACAAAACGAGCTTTTGGAAAGATCGCAAGTATTCGCATCTGTTCCTCCGCAAACGTAGGCTGTGACCTCCGCAAACCACACACAAGCGATCGGACCCGAGCAAGGTGCGGGAGCGGTCGGATCACAGGGCCGAAAACAACGGCCTTGATCACCCGTCGCGATACAATGCAAGCCACGTTGGCAGCGCTCTTTGGCTGGCGCAAGCGGCGAAGGCGTACACACCTCATTTTGAGGGCGCTCTCCCAGTTGTGTCGGGACAGGCTGGCAGCGATCTGCGCTGCATTGAAGGGGTGTCGGGCAAGGGCCGTTGGCACAACTTGCCGAACAAAAACGCTGCCCTTGCGATCCAAAAGGCAAACATGCCTGCCCTGCGGAGCAATCGCTTTCTTGTTGACAAGACGAAAGACAAAAGAACGGACCCACGGGCGTTTCGCCAAGGCATGAAAGCCCCTTGGCACAAAGCGCTCCACCATCACAAGACCCACCCGTCGGAACTTCTTTGCGAAAACAAGCCTTGCGATCCGTTGCCCACACGTAGCAGATCTCGGTTTGGGCGTTGCATAATTTTTCGTCCGCTTTGCAATCTTTGAGGCAGACTTGGGCTTTGTTTGGCAGAGAAACACATGACAGCCCTTGTGCGCAACGCACCGTCGCATCACAAGGTAAATTCTCTTGCACTTCGGGGAGGCAAAGCGAGTACAGCACTTCGCCTCGGCTGTTGCGAAAAGGAACGCAGGCTTCACCTGTTGCGCAAGGCGTTCCGCCATCGCATCCTTTTCGGCAGCGCTTGTTGAGGTTATCGCCGACGCAGCGAAGCCCCGTTCCACACAAACGCGGCCCCGAACACGGTGCGCCCGCACCATCCGACTGGATCACACACGCGTTGACGCTCTGTGCAGGGTCGGAAAGAGGGGTGACTGTTCCACACCAGCCTTGTTTTCCTGAGGCCGCACAATCGGCAGCCGCAGCACATCGCCGCAAACAGACGCCTGCGGTGGCGTCAGCAAGGCGCGCACACAGGTGATCTTTGGGGCAAGCCAAGCCATGACGACAAGGCTCGTTGGCTTCGACGGTGGGCATACAAGCATGGCGGGTAGGCTGGTTGGTTTCAGCATCCAAGACGATCTCACAGGCTTGATCTGCTTGGCAGGACGGGGCATTCGGCTCACAAGCCTTTCGACACACCCCCACCGATGGGCGTAGATCATAGACACACACAGCGTCTTTTTCACAACGATCTTGGGAAAGCGCGGTGCGTGCGGGATCGCAGCTTTGACCGATCTTGCGTTGGCCTTCTTTGGGGGTCGAGCCTTCGGGGGGGATCAGCCGATCAGGCCGCTCGACCGAAGGTTCCGGCCAGACCTGATCAGGCCACGTCGGAGGTTCGGGCTGTGTACTCTGTTCGCTGCCTTCGGGGATGGCCTCGCTGTCTTTCTCTACGCTGCCATCGCTGCTTGCGATGCACTTTTGCTCAGCGCAACGCTCGCCCGCTTTACAGTCCGCATCCTGCTGGCAAGTCTGCACCGCACGCTCACAACCAAGCAAAGGCATCGCCCAAATCACACAACAAAAGAACAAAAATCCACGCATCCATCGCACTCTTGTAAGGCTGTACTTGTTCTGCAAAGCATTGCTCCGATCTATCGAATCTTGCGCTTGTATCGCAAGGTGTCATTTCTTTCGGATATCAATCGCGTCCACAGGTATCGGGGATATCGAGAAACTGGACACGATCACCGCGTGCGATCTTGTGTGTTTTGCTAAAGAAGGCGTTGACCTCCAACAGATATCGTGCGCTCACCCCCACTCCTCGGGGAGTTTCGTCGAAGGGTTTGGCATTTTCGACGATCCCGACGATCTCTTTGTTGTGAGAGATGTGGAGCATATCCAGCGGGATCTGGGTATTTTTCATCCAGAAACTCAAGTATTCATCGCGTGGAAAGATGAACAACATCCCGCCATACTCCGCAAGCATCTTGCGATACATCAAGCCTTGTTGGCGCGTTGGATCATCACACGCAAGTTCGACAAGTACGGTGATCTCTTTTCCTTCGCTGTTGGTGAGCATCACACGCGGCACAGCGTTGGGACGTTGCGGTGTGCAACTTTGGCATTGGGACTGCGTGGCGGTACAACTCACCAACCCCAACCACAACAACAAACAACACGCGTCTCGCAGATGACGTATTCTCCGCCTCATCAGCCCTCTCTCATCTCTCATCCATTGTTTTTGCACAGCACTCCGACCAAAACAACGCGAACCACAAAGAAATTAGGGTATAGCCCAAAGAAAGGTCGGTGCATAGAGTGCGCTGCTTGCAAGGCTGGCCGCTCTCGCCAAAAGCCGCTTCACACCGAGCAGCGCACGCCCCAAAAATGCAAAGGCGTTGCCATCTTACCGCTTTGCGGCTAGGATAACCAACGATGTAACAAGGCAGCACCACGCTGCACACAAGGATTTTCACACACAAGGATCTCGCGTTATGTGGATACGTTTGTTGTTTGCCCTTCTCTTCGGGCTTTTGGGCTTTGGGTGGATGCCCACCGCAGCCTCGGCCCAATGCTCGCACATCATGACTACCCGCCTTGGTGGTTCGACGTTGCGTATCCGTCCCCAACCCAACACCAGCCAAGCAGCCACGGGTGCCGTCCCCGAAGGAACCTGCTTACAAGTCCTTCAGACCGAGCCAAACGGCGAAAACATCAACGTATCGGGCACCTGCACCAACGTCAAAACATGGTACAAGATCAGCTATAGCGGGGTGACGGGCTGGGTCTCGGGATGTTACGCCGATTGCAGCAACTGTGGCGGCCCTCCGCCAGAATGCAGCGCAGGCCAAACCCAACCCTGCTACACCGGCCCAAGCGCGACAAAAGGCGTCGGCCTCTGCAAAGCTGGCACGCAAAGCTGTAATAGCGGAAAATGGGGCGCTTGCACAGGAGAGGTCAAACCCACCTCCGAGTCTTGCAACGGAAAAGATGACAACTGCGACGGCAGCACGGACGAAGGCGATCCCGGAGCGGGCGCTTCGTGTACAGACAGCGGATGTCAAGGCACTTTGCGCTGTGAAAACGGTAAACTGGTATGCCGCACCTCTGGCGGCGGATCTGCCGAGACCTGCGACGGTATCGACAACGACTGCAACGGCCAGATCGACGACGGTGTCAGCCGCCCCTGTTATACAGGCCCTGCCAATACCAACGGCGTTGGACGATGCAAAGGCGGAACACAGAGCTGTACCCTCGGAAAATGGGGCGCTTGTAACGATGAGATCCTCCCCGCGACTGCCGAGACTTGCAACAACAAGATCGACGACGATTGCAACGGCCAAGTGGACGAAGGCTGCGGGACTTCCACCACCTGCAACAATGGCGAGACACGACCTTGTTATACAGGCACCCCCGAAACCAAAGACATCGGCGCGTGCAAGATCGGCACACAAACCTGCCAGTTCGCCCAATGGGGCGCTTGTCAAGGCGAAGTCCTACCCAAAGCAGAGATCTGCAACAACCAGATCGACGAAGACTGCAACGGAAAAGTCGATGACAACTGCACCACCCCTCAACCGGGTGACTGCGTAGACAACGACAAAGACGGATACGGCGTCGGTTCCGGCTGCAAAGGTCTTCAAGACTGCGACGACAACAACAAAGATGTTAATCCCGGTGCTGCCGAGATCTGTGGCAACGGAAAAGACGACGATTGCCGAAACGGAGACGCACAATGCGGAAAGCTCGACATCGGCGAAGAAGGCTGCCGTAAGCCCGAAGACTGCACCTCCAACTTTTGTGTCAGCCTCGATGGCGTGTACCGCTGCTCACAGCCTTGTAAGCAACGCGTCGACTGCCCCGCAGGTTACGACTGCGCACAAGGCCAAGCCTGTTGGCCCTCCGAAAAACGCCAGATCCCCCCTAGTGATTTTCCCAAAGCCTGCCAGAAAGATACGGACTGCCCGACAGCAGAGCGCTGTGATCGCGGATTTTGCAGCAAAGACGCCAAAACAGGTTGCGGATGCGAGACCACTTCGACTCCCTATCCTTCGCTGCTTTGGTTGATATCGCTGATCGGGATCCTCTGGCAACGAAGGCGCTCTGCGCTACACCACCACGGAGACCGAACGTGACCCCACCATCCTACACATCACACAAGATGCCCCGCCATGCTCAACCGCCCCAAGATGCGGTCTGTTGCGGTCGCGGTGTTCTTTTTTCGGAGGTCAAACCATGATGCGCTCTGTTGTTTTTCTCGGGGTTTTGTGGCTTGCAAGCACTTCTTCGGCTTGGGCGCAAACGCAGTTTCGCTATCCCATGACCACCAGCGGGACGTACATCACAGCCTACCGCGATAACGACCGAAACAGCGGCACGATGAAAGATTGGAATGGTGGCAAAAAAACCTACGACAACCACAGCGGCAGCGATTATGGGATCGGCGGTTTTCCCGGGATGGACAACGGTGTGTGGATCGTCGCAGGTGCCGATGGGACCGTCGATGCAGCAAGTGACGGACAAGCCGACCGCTGCACCTCGGGTAGCTGTTCCCCTTGCAACGGAAACTATGTGCGCATCCGCCACGCAGACGGCAAACAAACCTACTACCTCCACATGAAAAAAGGCAGCGTCAAAGTCAAAGTCGGCCAACAAGTCAAATGCGGCGATCAGTTGGGACTTGTCGGATCGAGCGGCTGCTCCACAGGCCCCCACCTACACTTCCAAGTCAACGTCAACTCCACAAGCCGCGATCCCTTTCTCAACAGCGACTGGGTCGATCGCGGTCCCTACCTCGGCCACCCATCCACCCAATGCAAGGGCGGAACCACTCCCCCTCCGCCTCCTCCCCCGACTTGTGACTACATCAAAACGGCCCGACTTGGCGGCGGCGATCTGAATATCCGCCCCAGTTCCAACACCAGCCAACCCGCCGTCGGCACCGTCCCCGAAGGCACCTGCCTCAAAGTCGAAGCCCGTACCAACACAGGCCAAGATATCTTCGGAAACACCAACTGGTTCAAGATCACCCACAACGGCAAAACAGGCTGGATATCTGCGTATTATGCCGATTGTTCGGACTGTGGTGGCGCTCCGCCTCCACCCCCCGAATGTACCGCAGGTCAAACCCAAGCCTGCTACACAGGCCCCGCAGAAGCCCGTGGCAAGGGAATTTGTAAAGAAGGAAAGCGCACCTGTAGCAACGGCAAATGGGGCGCTTGCGAAGGTAGCGTCACCCCCACCAACGAAGAATGCGACGGCAAAGACAACAATTGCGATGGTAAAGTCGACGAAGAACTTAGTCGCCAATGCTACAGCGGCCCCGCAGGAACCCTCGGCATCGGCTCCTGCCAAGAAGGTATTCAGCTTTGCACCAACGGCTCATGGTCTGCTTGTATCGGTGAAGTCGCCCCCTCCGCCCAAGAGATCTGCGACAACGGAAAAGACGACAACTGCGACGGCAAAGTCGACGAAGGCTGCGCAAGTACCGGCCAATGCACCGACGGGCAAACGCAGGAGTGTTTCACAGGCCCGATCGACCGCGCCAACGTCGGCCCCTGCAAAGCCGGCAAGCAAACCTGCCAAGGCGGAAAATGGGGAACTTGTCAAGGTGAAGTCCTGCCCGCAGCATCCGAGATCTGCGCAAACGGCATCGACGACAACTGCAACGGTGCCGTCGACGAAGGTTGCGGTACACCGACCAATTGCGAAGACAAAGACGGCGATGGCTATGGCGTAGGTGCGGCCTGCACAGGCCCCCAAGACTGCAATGACAACGATCCCAACATCCATCCCAACGCCACCGAGATCTGCGGCAACGGCATCGACGAAGACTGCAAAGACGGCGACCGTCCTTGCGGTTCCAAAAAAGAGATCGGTGAAAAAGACTGCAAAAGCCCCGATGACTGCAAAAGCGGACTATGCGTCACCCTCAACGGTGAAAACCGCTGTTCGACCCGATGCACCGAGCGCGCCGAATGTCCCGCAGACTACGACTGCATCGACAAAACCGCTTGCTGGCCCCGCAAAACCACAACCCCCAACACAGCCTGTAAAACCGATCAAGAGTGTGTCGCCACGCAGATCTGCCAATCTGGAAAGTGCATCGACGGCTCCTCCGCTCGCGGTTGTGGCTGTCATGCCCCTGCACCCGCCTCTTCGGATCATCTGTTCTTTTTGTTTGGCCTGCTTCTCCTGCTCTTGATCCCCCGTCGCTCCTCACATCACACAAAGCCCTAAAAACCTCGATTCGTCCCATCCATAGGGGGTCAAGGGCCGTCAGTCCCTTTCACGATCACACAACGGGCGGATCTCGTGTTCGACGCCCTATGATCGGGCATACACAGGGGTCTGCCCCTACGTCCTTACGCTCACACAACGGGCGGCTCTCGTATTCGATGCCCTATGATCGGGCAGACGCAGGGGTCTGCCCCTACACATTTACGCTCACACAACGGGCGGATCTCGTGTTCGACGCCCTATGCTCGGGCAGACACAGGGGTCTGCCCCTACACATTTATGCTCACACAACGGGTGGATC
>JAKLKB010000013.1 GCA_023150835.1 Myxococcota bacterium
GAAGTTCTGTTCTGTTTGTTCGGAAAGAACAGTAGCAAGTGAAGTTCGGAAAATTAGAGGGTTGGAAGTTCTGTTCTATTTGTTCGATGAGATGACGTAGAGAGACCGCCCCGAATCCTCCAATGATGTGCGGCGCCAACAATTCATTAAGCAGATAAAAAGCTGTCGGCTGTTATGCAGATGAGAAGATGAAGCGTTCACAAAAAAGCGCAAACAAAACGCTACTATCAACGAAGGAGTGTTCCACTTCGATGCTCTGTGGAGAAGAGGTGCGTCGGGCTTTTATTTTTGTTCTTCATACGTCCGAATCAAAATCGAACGGATGTTGGGCAAGAAGGCATCCAGAAAAGCAAAAGCATTTGGACGCATACGCGCACCGAAGCGACCCGTAGCCAAAATCCCGTGTTCGTGCGAGTCCAAGCGACACAGCCGTTGGTTTGGAAAACGCCTGTTTGTCCCGCCGATACGGGGTCAAGGGGGCAAAGACCCCTTGCGGGGCGTGGGGTGGAACCCCAAAAACAACCCCCCCCACAAAAACCACCCCCACAAAAACGGAGTGGAGATTAGGGGGCGGACTTCACAAGGAAGAGGTTGTTGGCGTTGTTTTTGGATTGGAGGGTGGTTTTGTCGAAGGTGACGTTGCCGGAGAATGAGCCTGTGAGGTAGAGGTTGCCGACGGTATCGACGACCACGCGCTGCGCCTCGATCGATTGGCTGGATTGGATCATGCGCAGCCATGTGACGCCGCCTGTGACATCAAAGCGCGCCCACCACATGGCGTCTTTGTCTGTCGGCCCGCTCAGGCGTAGGCTTCCGACTTGCAGTTCGCCGCGAAACACCCCCACCGCCACCATCCCGCCCTGTACGGGGTTTGTGCCGAACAAACGCGAGGAGCCTTTTCCTCCAAAGATCGCGGTCCATTGGGCGATGCCTTTGTTGTCCACGAGCAAGACGGCTGCGTGCTCTCCGCTTTGTTGGAAGGTGGTTTGGACGTTGACTTTGAGATCGTCCACAAACGACAAACCAAGGTACACAGATCCCAAACCTGTACTTAAAGAAGCTAGAGCATCGGGCTTTTCGCCACCAAAGACTTTAGCCCACAAAAACCCGCCTGCTGCGCTTAGCTGCGCAACAAAGACATCACGGCCTTGTGCGCCTCCATAAGAATTGAGGTTGAATCCCTCGCTAAATCGGGCGACATTGACGAATTCTCCTGTCAAGTACAGTTTGCTATCTTGATCCAAAGCCAACAAAGCGCCCGCTGCATCGCTGTCTCCGCTGACCGTGTTGATCCAATCGATCTGACCTTGGCCAAAAAACCGCGCCACCCAGATATCTTCGCTGTTTTTGCCCGAGTTGAGCGTGCGGCCTCCAAGATCGGTTTGCCCTTGAAATACGCCCGCCACAAACAGCCCTGCCTTTTTGTCCCACACCACCGAAGTGGCTTCTTCGCGTTGCGCCGCACCGAGTGATTGGGCCCAATTCAGCTTGCCGCGATCATTGAGGGAGACCAACAAGACATCTTTGTCGCCGCGTGCGGTCAAACGGGTTTGATCGATTTGGGTCTGTCCCGTAAACCAACCAACCAGATAGAGATTTCCGACGTCATCGATGGCCAAACTCCGCAACACGGTATCGCCGCCGCCTTGGGCCTTTGCCAACCCAAGCACGTTGATCCATTGCAGCGTGCCGTCTGTGGTGACTTTGATCACCGCCGTAGCGCGGCCTCCTGCGTTGGTTTGGGGGCGGCCCAAGAGTGTGGCCTTTTCTTGGAAGCTGACCAACCAGACCAGTTCGCCGTTTGAACGCAACTGGAGATCCTCGACGCGCAACGCGTCACCATCCGCCGCAAGCGCCCAACTGCATTGTTCGTCGATCTTGCCGTCGCAATTGTCGTCCAACCCGTTGCATATCTCGGGTTGGGGTTTGTAGATCTGTTCGCACAAACGCTGGCCTTTTTCACAACGCAACCGCCCGAGCGCGCACAAGCCTTGGCGGTTAAAGACTTGGCAGACGTCGCCGCGCTGCGGGTCGTCTTCGTCGGTCAATCCGTTGCAATCGTCATCCACGCCATTGCAGATCTCGGTGGTGGGTTGTACGGCCTGTTGGCATGTCAAAGCGCCGCCCACACAAGCCCATTTTCCCTCTTGGCATCGGCCTTTTCGATCCGCCAAAAAGCAAGCCGTCCCAACCAACGGGTCGCTTTCGTCGATGCTTCCGTCGCAGTTGTTGTCAAAAGAATCGCAGCGTTCGGGTTGAGGGGTGACTTCGCCGATACAAGGCCCCCATCGCAAAGCGGTCTGATCGCAAACTTGGATACCGCGTTTGCAGACACCTTTTCCGATCTTGTCGGGGTCTCCGCCAAAACATTCGCGGCTTTGCCCTGCCGTACAAGAGCAAGAAGCGATCTCGTCGATCTGTCCGTTGCAATCGTCGTCAAGGCCGTTGCATTGCTCGACTTGGGGAGTGCGTTCGCCCAAACAAGGCCCCCAGACTCCGTTGGTGCAGATCTCGACGCCTGAGCGACAGATGCCTTTGTCTTTGGTGTCAGCAGGCCCCTGATAACACGGGCGAAAGACATCTTGATCGACCAATCCATCGCAGTCGTTGTCTTTGTTGTCGCAAACCTCTGCGCTGGCCACACCGGGCTTTGCATCGCATCGCAGATCTTGGCCATTGGCATCGCACACCAAACGTCCCGTTGCAAGGCAATCTCCACGCCCAACCTGACACAACGCTCCTTTTTGTTGAAAGCCTTCATCCACGTTGCCGTCGCAATCATCGTCGATATCGTTGCAGACTTCTTTTTGCGGCAAGACCTCTCCCAAACATTCTCCCCAACGCCCGTTGGTTTCGCAGATCTGAACGCCTGCCTTGCAAGCCGCCACCGCCAACGTCCCCGATGGCCCTGTATAACATTCGCGCTGGATCCCGGGGCGACAGACTCCTTCGTTCCCCGATTCTTCGGGGATATCCTCGATCTGTTCAGACGAAACCGCACGGCACAGATGAAGATCCCCCTCTTGACGACAAAATCCACCGACACAACGACCATTCGTGGGACATTCTGCATCCGCCAAACACCGCACACACGGATGCGGTGGGAGTCCGCACCTCCACAGCGCACCCACCAACAAGGCCACTGCTCCCACTCCCACCAACAACCTGATCAAAAGAGGTTGCCCGATCTGCCGCATACTTCGTTCGCTGCCTTGTGTCCGTACCATCGACTCACCTTCTTTTGTATTTTTCTCGCAAGGTAGGACCTACGCAGTCGCCAAAAAAAGCCGTGTTCGCGCTGTTTCAAGCGAGAGCGTCGCTGAGTTGAAAAAAACAGTGATCTGTCCGCCCCTTTCGGGGTCAAGGGAGCCGTGCTAAGGGCGCGGGGCGTGGTACCTCGCCCCACAACACCAGATCAACTGCGTAAGTCCTTTCAGGGTCGCGAGATCTTCCAGACCAAAAGATCTTGCTGTTTTCCGATCATCTGGGCGGTGGCTGCGCCACATCGGGTTTCTGCACGCATCGAAGCACCCACATAAACATTTCCAGACGTGTCCGCCCACAACGCCGAGGGTTCGAGTGATTCTGCGCTTGGGCTGCTGGCGCTCGTCAACCAGCGAGCCTGCCCTTTCCCATCAAGGTACGCCACAAACAAACTTTTCGTTCCTTCGGGGTGTAGCGCTTGAACAGATTGCCCATCCAACGAAAAGCTGCGAGCAAAGCTACCCAACAAAAACCACCGCTGTGTGGCGCTTTGGGCGGCTTGGATCGCCACTTCGGGCTGTGTCGAGAGGATACGCGCCCAAACGAATTGTCCTTTGGCGTCCATTTGTGCGGCAAACAATGCTTCGGAGGGGCTTTGCAGACCTGCTAAGGGCGGTGTTTGCAGGTTTTGGACAAAGCGGCCCACCACCAAGATATCGCCAACATCCGAGACCGCAAGGCTTAACGGCGCGACCTCTCCGCCGCCTGTAAGACTTTGCGCCAGCAGCAGCTTTCCTGTCGTGTCAAACTGCGCGAAAAACGCGGTCCGACGGCCACTGACGCCTTGAAGCTGTGTGCCGTCCTCAAAGGTCAACTTTTCTGTATAAGCCCCCAAGACAAACACGCTTCCTCGCAAGGCAGGAGACATCGCCTTGATCTGGACTTCTGCGGAAGTGGAAGCGATCTTTTGCGCCCATCGCAAAACGCCGCTGTGATCGAAGTAAGCGATCCAGCCTTGCGCGGTGCCGGGCTGTGGGTTGGACAGCAAGCGGCTGGCGATCTGAAACCCTGTTCCGCGAAAGGTTCCAGCGGTCGCAACGCCTTGTGCATCGGCATGAACGCCGATCACGGTGTCGTTTTGATCGCTGTCCGCCGAAAGCGCCCAAGTCACCGCACCGCTTGGATTGATCCGCGCTACAAAGACCGCTTGTTCTTGCGGTCCCGCAGTCGTGAAACTCTGCGTCCCAAGGCGAAGATCGCCACGGAAATGGCCCACCGCGTACAATCCTCCCATCGCATCGGCGACCAGCCCGATCCCTTCGCTCGCTTGGTTACTACGCGCTGCGACCACCCAAGAAAAAGCTCCTTGTGAAGCCACCCCCGCAAAAAACGCATTGCGCGCTCCCGAGGCCAACAACGGCGAAAGCGTACCAAAACGCGCTGTCTGCGCAAACGACCCCGCCAACATGACTTGACGTTGTGCATCGACTTTGACCGAAGATACGGTATCTTCGCCGTCGCCTCCACCAGAAAGCACCCACACACAGCCAAAATCAATGCTGCCATCGCAATCATCATCCAAGCCGTTGCAGACTTCGGGCTGTGGTTGGCGCAAAGGAACACAAGTCGCCCGTCCACCCACACACGCTTGTGTACCGTCTCGACACGCACCTTGCTGTTGGCTGACCACGCACGGCGCGCCCTGCAAAGGGAAACTTTCGTCGATCAGGCCGTTGCAGTCGTTGTCTTGGCCGTCGCAGATCTCTTGCGAAGCACTAAAGCGCGGAACGCACAACAGCGCATTACCACGGCAAAGATAAGAACCTTGCGCGCATCGCCCCGTTCGTTGGGGGATTTGGCAGTCTCTGGACTTTTCGGGAAAACTCTCATCGATGTTTCCATCGCAATTGTTGTCGAGGCCATCGCAGATCTCCAATGCAGGGACGATCCCGTTGAGGCAAGGCCCCCACCGCTTGTCTTGCCCACAACGCTGCAGCCCTTCACGGCATAATCCCACGCCTTCGGTTCCCTTTGGCCCGCTGTAACAGACTTGTTGCGCCCCCGCCGTACACGGGCAATCTTCGTCGACTTGGCCGTCGCAATTGTTGTCGCGTTGATCGCAGACTTCTTGCGTGGGCAAGATCTCCCCCACACAAGCGCCCCATACGCCTTTTTCACAGGTCTGTTTGCCATCGCGGCACAAACCAAATCCCTTGCTTGACGCAGGCCCCGTATAACACGAGCGGATCAGATCTTCGTCCACCTTTCCATCGCAATCATCGTCGATCCCATTGCAGATCTCGGTCTTCGGTTCGCCCACTGTGGCCGCACAAACAGCACGCTTGCCATCAGATGCACACACCCATGTCCCGCTCGCCTCACAAGCGCCAACTCCCACACGACACGGCTTCCCCAGATCCGAAAAGCCTTGATCGACGACCCCATCACAATCATTGTCCCGCCCGTCGCAGCGTTCTTGTTCGGGCAACACTTCGCCCAAGCATCCCCCCCACACGCCATCCCGCGAACAATAACGCAAACCGCTCTTGCATACGCCTTTTCCGTCCGTACCTCGCGGCCCCGAATAACAGGACTCGCTTTGCCCGGGCACACACACACGCTCAGGCAGGGACTCTTGAGGCCCCGCGTCGTCCAATGCCCCCTCTGGCAAAGACCCCATACACTGATACAACAAGTCGTTGGGCTCGCAGTAGCCGTGTACGCAACGCTCGCTCGCTCGACACGCACCGTCCTCCCGACAAGGCGCACACGGCTTGTACGCATCCAGCAAACACCCTGCCGCCACGCATCCAAACCACACCGCAACCACACAACTCCAACGAATCCATCCTCGCCATACCATTGCCGAACCTCAACACACTCCACAACAACCGCGCTCCAACACAAACCCTGATCAGCACACTCGCATCCGCTCAACACACCTTATACGATATCCGAGTGATGCGTACACAAAGAACAGTACGTAGACGCCCTATTATTGGGCAGCCACAGGGGGCTGCCCCTACCTCTTTACGATCACACAACGGGCGGATTTCGTATCAGCACATTCATCCACCCGTCCGTCTGCGGCTTGAGAGCACACCCAAGAAGCCCTCAACGCACCTTAGCACATCCATCCACAAACCCCACCACACAGATCCGAACTTGATGCTCCGTATGCCCCATGATTCTAGGCTCAAAGCGCCATGCCACCTCCTCCTCGGGCGGCAAGATCAGATGCCATGACAACATCCCGATCGCTGTTGCCGCTGCCACACCCGTCCCCACATAAAAACTAACACTCGATAAGTAAAGCCCTTGCGCTTGATCAAAACTCTCCCGATACCCCGAACCCGCCAACAAACTGCGTGTACCTGCTTCTTCCCAACGGTTGCGCGCCAAAAGATGCGTCGTGACCGCCGCTGCCCCCAAACCCGCTGTCACCCCCAGCGCGATCCAAAAAGGCGTTAAGCCCGGCCCTTTGGGACGTGGACCCGTTGGCTTCTTCGGAGCGATCGCCACCTTCTTTTGCGCTTCGCTTGGTGGTTTGGGTTCAAGGCGGATCACATAATCGGATGTCGCACGTGGGCGCAGCTTAAACGAGACCTCGGCTGTTCTGTACAACGGATGCACCGCACGCAAACGATACGGCCCCGGCACCAACTCTTGAAACTGCGCAGGCGCGTAACCTTCCTCACGAAAACGATACCCCGTCAAGATCAGCCGCGCACCCGCCACATTAGAGCGCACCGAAAGTTTGGCAAAACCACAAAACAACAAAAAGTTTTGTTGCTTGGCTTCGATGTCTTTGCGCGCTTCGAGCGTCAGGCTTTCGCCGCTTTGCTCTAAAAAATCCCGATACGAGCGCATCGCCAACCGCCAATAATAACGCGCCAACCGCTTGTCCCCACGCCGCGAAGAAGCAAAACCCGCCCTTTCATAAAAAGACGCCAAACTCCGCAGGTTGTAAGCTGAACGCGCTTCTTTGTACTCTGCTTCCATACACGAGACCGCCTCGTCGTACTTTTCGCTACGCAATAGCCGCACACATACCGCCTCATCCGCGTACACCGAAGCCCACAGACCTCCCCACGCCGAAGCCCACAGACCCACCCACCCCCAAACCCACAGACCCACCCACCCCCAAACCCACAGCACCATCCGCATCCACACCACACGATATCGATCCATCCGCCTACCCGCCGCACTAGATATCCAAAGGCTTGCCCAAGGCCGCAGGGGGACGAGTCCGCCCCACCCAACCGACAAGCGCCAACAACGTCAGCGCATAAGGTAGCATGGAAAGAAACTCCGAAGGGATTTTATTGCTAGGCAAGGCTTGAAGCTGAAAGTTCAGGGCATACGCAAAGCCAAACAACAAGCAAGCCGCCAACACACGTCGCGGAAGCCAATTGCCAAAGACCAAAGCCGCCAGAGCGATGTATCCGCGCCCTGCGGTCATGTTCTTGCTAAAGTTCCCTGCACCATGCACCAACGCTGCTCCCGCCAAACCCGCCAAAAATCCACTCGCCAACACCGCCACGATCTGCAATTTGTATGGCGATATCCCCGTACTATAGAGCGCTTGCGGATGCTCCCCACAAGCTCGCAGCCGCAACCCCCACACCGTCCGCCACAACAAGATCTCCAACACCAACCACACACACAACACCAACACAAAAAACCAAGAGATCCGCAACGACCCCAACGAGATCCCCGCCAACGTATCATCCAAAATCCCCGTACTGCCTTTGGTTCCATACAACCACAACGCCAAAAAGATCGTCATCTCGCTCGCAAAGATATTTAACGCTACGCCTGAGATGATCTGATCGGCTTTCCCCCACAGGCACAACAGCCCATGCAGCCCCGCCAACATCGCTCCTGCACAACCCGCCAACAACAGCCCCAACATCGCTCCCCAAACTCCCGAAGGACCGAACAAACCCACCCACGCCGTTGTAAAGGCACCCACCAACATCATCCCTTCGAGCCCGAGATTGACCACGCCACTGCGTTCCGATAACAAACCGCCCAACGCCGCCAACGCCAACGGCGCAGCCGCCGCCAACGTCACGCCCCACAACGTCACCCAAGACAACGAAAACAACGCCTCAAACATCGCTTCCCCCTGCTTTTCCTTGGAAAAATCGCGTGGACAAAAACAAGATCAGCGTCACTTGGAGCAGTTGGATCATCTCACGCGGGATCCCCCGCGTCGTATCCAACACGCTTGCCCCCGTCTCCAAGATCCCAAACAACAACGCCGCAGGCACCACCGCCAACGGATGATTGCGCGCCAACAACGCCAACGCGATCCCCCAAAACCCCCACCCGGGCGAAAAATCAGGCTCAAAGTACGGATGCTGCGGAGACGCCACATACAACCCACCCGCCAATCCCGCCAACGCCCCCGATATCACAAAAGCCAAGATCAAACGCCGACCGATCGGGATACCCGAATGCCTCGCAGCTTCGGGCTGAAGCCCCACCACCCGCACCTCATACCCCAGCCGCGCATCCCGCAAAAAACGCCACAACCCCCACGCCAACACACCCCCCAACAACAACCCTACATCCAACCTCAACCCACCCACCGAAAGCGGCGATAACTGCGCTGCCAACGCGATATCCGCCGTTCTCGGAATCGTCGGATCCACCCGAATCTGCGGCTGGCGCACCAACCACGCCCCCGCCGCAAAGATGATGTAATTCAACATGATCGTGCAGATCACTTCGTGGATCCCAAAGCGTACCTTCAACAACGCCGGGATCATCGCCCATAACGCCCCCGCCAACGCCGCGATCAACAACAACCACACAAACGAACCCGACCAAACCAGCGAACGCCCCCACAGCGCCGCCAAGATCGCCCCCGCAAACATCTGCCCTTCTGCGCCGATATTCAACAACCCCGCCCGAAAACCAAACGCCAACGCCAACCCACACAACAAATACGGCGTCGACGCACTCAACGTCGCGCTGATCTGCGCAACCCCTCCGAGCGATCCTTGCAACAACAAGCCATACACATACGCAGGCGATTCACCCATGTACAACAGCACCAACCCCCCCAAGATCAGCACCCACAACAACGCATGATGCGTCGCCCAAAGCCCTTCCCATCCCGCTTTCCACGCAACACTCCGCTCCATGCGCCCTCCAAACTCTGCCTCAAAATATCCACACTTCGGGCTGCCTCCGCCTCGATCAGCCCTTCATACTTCGGGCCGCATCCGCCTCGATCAGCCCTTCGCACTTCGATCTGCCTCCGCCTCGATCAACCCTTCATACTTCGGGCCGCCTCCGCCTCGATCAGCCCTTCACGCTCCCCGCCGTCAGACCGCCCACAAGGTTCTTTTGTAACGCAAAAAACAACAACACGATCGGCACCGAAACCAAGATCGCTCCCGCTGCAAAATGCCCCCACTCCGTGTTGTACGAACCCACGAAGCTTTGCAGCATCACAGGCAGCGTGTAATGCTTTTCGTCATTCATAAACGTCGCCGCAAGGATAAACTCGTTCCATGCTGTCATAAACGAAAACAACGCTGTCACCGCGATCGCAGGTCGCGCCAGCGGCAAGATGATCCGCAAAAAGATCACCGTCCGCGAAGCCCCATCCATCAAGGCCGCTTCTTCGATCTCTTTGGGGATGGTGTCGAAATAGCCCTTGAGCATCCACACACAAAATGGGATCGAAGTCGTCGAATACACCAACGTCAACCCCAACAAGCTATTCAACAAACCAAGCCGTGACATCAGGATATACAACGGGATCATCATCAACGTCCCGGGGAACATCTGCGATACCAAAAAGCTCATCAATCCCGCAGATCGGCCCGGAAAGCGAAAGCGGCTAAAAGCATACGCCGCCGTACACGCCAAAAACACCCCCAAGATCGTCGTCACCAACGCGATCAACACCGAGTTAAGTAGCTGCCGCCAAAACAGCGACCGCCGCTTGATCCGCTCGTCGTGCTGATCTTTGATCCGCACCAAGACCTTTTGCATCTCCGCTCGTTCGGGCGTCGAAGAGACCTTCGCCAACACCGCACCTTGCCACCCCTCCAAAGCCGCTTGGCGCTGCTCCTTCGGCGAAGACCACGCCTGCACAAACGGCGTACACAACGCCCGATAACTCACGACTTTTTCTTCGACCGCCAACCCCCGCTCGCTGCGATGACGCACCGCCTCGCACACCTGATCCAGACACGCACTCCCCAGTCCCGTCACCTCGCCAAAGTTCTGCAACAATGCACGCCGATAACAAGCCGCAACTTCGGCCTTTCCTTCGCGAGAGGCTTGCCACCACAGCGCAACAGGCCGAGGGATCGGGTTCAACCCCATGCTAAAGCCTTGTGTCGGTGTGACGGCCATCTTCACCACCCACAAGACGGGATAAAGCGTCGCGATCGTAAACATGATCAAAAACGCATGGGTCGCCCCCATCCCTGCCCACGGGCGATAACGCTCCAACCAACCGTCCGAAGGTTCACCCCGATATGAAAATGCCCGTTTGACGGGCTGCTCTTGACTCCCAAGCTGCTGCAACAGCCAGATCACAAAAAGGCCACCCGCCAACGCACTCAAATACAACAGCGGAGCCTGCGCAGGTGTGGGCGATCTGCTGCCCCACAAAGCCACCACGCCCCGCAACATCGTCAGCGAACCCACCCCCGCAACAGTCAAGACCCGAAACCACGGCTGCAAGGGCAAACGCAACTGGCCGACCGCAAAGATCGCGATCACCAACCCCAAAAGCTCGATCAATCCGAGCCGCCCCGCCTCCAGACCCAAGGCATCCACCACCCAGCCACTTAACCCGCGCAACAGATCACCCATCCACAAGGCCGATCCCACGCAGATCAACACCACTTCTCCCACCCAACCCGACCACAAGATCAACGGCGACAACACCACCCACAGCATCAAGGCCGACGCAAACAGCGCCAACCACCACCACGGCGATTCCATCGCAGCACCCGCCCCCACCATCGCCACAGAACTCAGCCCCACCACCCCCAACCACAACGCCGAGCGCGGCGCATCCCGCCCCAACACCATCACCAACCAACCCAACACCAGCCACCAACACGCGACCGACCAACCGCTCGCACGCCAGACCCAAACCAACGGATCAATTGTATCCAAAAAGCTCGGTGCCATCGCCGCTTACTCTCTTTTCTTCTGCTTTTTACGCACCCACACTCCGCATCGTGCGCAAACCTTCCAAACTCGGCTAGTTGACCCCTTCCGTTGCGCGTGTCAAACGGTTCGTAGTCAACGAATAAACCAACAAGATCAAAAAGATAATGGTCGAATAAGCCGCAGCGTATCCGTAGCGTTCCCCGCGCTGAAAGGCCCATCGATAGGCCTCTGTAATCAAGATATCCGTCGCCCCGCCCGGTTCCCCACCGCTCACAAGGTAGATGATGTTGAACATATTAAACGTCCAGATACAGCCCAAGATGATCGCAGGAAACAACGCAGGCTTCAACAAAGGCAGCGTGATATAACGAAACTTTTGCCAACGATTCGCCCCATCCACATCCGCTGCTTCGTAAAGATCCGATGGGATCGATTGCAACGCCCCCAACGAAACCACCATCATAAACGGAAAACCCAGCCATGTGTTGGTCACAAGATTGGCGGTAAAGGCCGTCGATGCGCTCGAAAACCAACTCACCCCTTCCAAACCAACACTCGTCAACAACGCATTGATCGCCCCAAACTGCTGGTGAAACATCCCTTTCCAGATCAAAGCGGTGATGTAGTTCGGGATCGCCCACGGCAAGATCAACAACACACGGTAAACTTCTTTCATCCGAAGCAACGGATTCTTGAGCAACAACGCCAGCGCCAGACCCAAGATCACATGCAAACCCACGTTGAGGACGGTCCACAAGATCGTCACCAACAAAGTGAAGTAAAAATTCAACGGATGTGGAAACGGATAAAGCTGCGAAAACAAGATATCGCGGAAGTTTTGCAGCCCCACAAACAGATAGTTCCCGCCCCCTGTGTGTCGAAAGAAACTCAGCAAGATCCCCACCGAAAACGGCGCAAACACCAGCAACAGCATCCCCGCCATCGCAGGCGTGACATACAGATACGCGCCCAAGTGATCGTGGATCGTCTGTGCCAAACGCCCCATCCATCCGACCATATAGATCGCATACAACAAGATCGCAAACAACGCCGTCCAAAAAGACGGCAACCACGGAACCGTCACCAAAGGAAGAACCTTCGCGGCTTCCAAACGAGCCGACTGACCGGCTTGTAGTTTGAGTGTATAGAATCCGCTCTTGGCTTGGGCGTTTGGCAATACTTTTGTCAACCACTCTTTCGGAACCGCCGAGGAGACCGACACCAAACAAGACAACAGGCGCGTATCACGATCCATCCGCGCTTGTTGGGCCTTTTGCAAGGAGTCCACATGCCAAACATACGGATACATCGCGATCGCCACGATACCGACGAGCGGTACAAGATGGCCCCACGCACCCCGCACCAACCACAACACCAACCCCACCAACAACGCCGCCAAGCCCCACGACAACAACCACGGCATCTGCGGGCGTTGCGTATCTTGTTGCCATTGCGCAGAAAGTACGATGGTTCCGAGAAAACGCTCGCCCTCTCGTACCGCTGCCACGATACGCACTTGACGCTGCGCAGCATCCGTCTGAGACACCCACCAGTCCGGCTTTTCTTGGCTCTTTTGCTCGGCCTCTGCGCTCAAATCAAACCATGCCTTGTCGACGGCGCTGTCTTTTTGAAGCTCTTGACCGACCTTTTTGACGTCCGTATGGGCCACAAACACCTTCTTCTTTAAGAAGGCAAACATCCCCCCCGCTTGTTCGGCGATCACAAACGCATCGCGCAACAAAAACTCCCGAGGCATCTGCTTTTTGAAGCGCAACAACCATCCTTGCACCGCTTCATTCTTAGCATCCGCAAGCACCGCCTGACGCCAAGCCCGCGCCGTCACTTTCAGTTGCCCAAGGACTTGGGCCGAAGGATCGGCCTCTGGCGCAAACGGAAACTGCGCCAACACCAGCGTCATCAAACCACCCAGCCAAAAAAACACCACCCCACGATGCCCAAAAATCCTCGCCCAAGACAGCGTTGTGTTTGTTGCCACGATGCGCTTTCCCTCTCCGCTCGATCGTCCGAACCCAAATCCGCAAGATCCGCCTTGTATCCGTCGCTTTCGCGTTGCATGGGCTAGACTCGCTGGAATTGAGCATCCTCAATTCCAGCCCGACAGCACCCATCTGCTTTGTATGTGCTTTACTTCATGGAGCTGAGCAGGCTCATGACTTCGCGTGTGGCCTCATCAAGCGCCTCTTTGGGCGTACCCTGCCCTCGAAAGATCTTTCCCAACGCATTCAACATCGGAGCCCACACCACCCGCATCGCAGGCGTATTGTCCATCGGGACCGTGTGATCGAGCTGACGGCGAAACGCCAACAAGATCGGATCGGCCTTGGCTTCGGGCGTGGCATAGCATGCTTGGTTGGCAACAGGTTGTTTTCCAACCGTCATCCGCACCATCGCCGAAGCTTTGGATGTCAGATACTTCATCACTTCAAAGGCGAGGCGCTTGTGCTTGCTGCGACGGCTTAACAACACAGCTTCCGAGGTCAAGAACGGTGCAGCGGGCTTTCCCGTCTCGCTCACGATCGGCATCGGTGCGACGGCGTATTGCACGCCTGTTTCGATCTCGCCTCGAAACCACGGGCCATTCAGTACCATCGCCACCTTGCCAGCGTTGAATAGCGAAGAGATCAGCTGGCTCGTCGGTTCTGCGGGCAAAAGCTTGTGCTTGTCTTGTAGATCTCGCGCAAAGCCCAAGGCTTTGATCCCCGCCTCCGAGGCCAGCGTCACTTTTCCGCCCGAAAAGACCTGCCCACCGAACCCATGCAGCCATGCGGCATGATGATAAAAATTCGTCGCCTCGTAAGCGAGACCAAAATTCCCCTTGGAAGCGTCGGTCAGAGACTTTGCGAGCGAGATCATCTCGGCAGAGGTGCGGGGTGGCGTCTTGACCAACTTGGTGTTGTAAAAGACGGCAAGACTCTTGTACGCCAACGGCAAGCCGTAGAGAGCGTTGCCATAAGCCAACATCTGCACCGTCTTTGGGAAAAAGCGCGAAAGCAACGGCCCATCGACCCAAAAGGTGATCGGTTCGAGGATCTGATTTTTGGCCCAATCTCCGATCCGATCGTGCGCAAAGATAAACAAGTCCGGGCCGTGACCACGCGGGATCGCTGCGGAGATCTTGTCGGCATAAGCATCGTAAGGGATCGACAACAGCCGCACACGGATCGTTTGCTGCGTTTTGTGGTATTGCTCCACCACAGCCTCCAAGGCGCGCCGTTCTTCCGCACGGTACGCATGCCACATGACAAGCTCCGTTGGTTTGGCCGACGCGATCCGCGCCGATCCACCGATCCATCCGAAACATAGGCCCACAAGCAACCACTTTGCACAGATCCGCCTGATCATCGCACTCCTCCACCTTCCAAATCAAAAACCCACGACTCGCAAAACTCGATCAGCCCTTTACCGATGTCGGCACTTCGCTCTCGTCTGTCACCATCCGCACAGACAAATAGATCCACAGACCCAGAAAAAAGCTCTTGAGGATCAAAGATTTGTGCAATGGAAGCACCAAAGCTCGCGCTTTCGTCCCAAAGTCCACCTGCGCCAGCAAAGGCACAAGGTGATACAACCCCACTCCCCCAAGCATCAAGCCGATCAGCCCGAGTGTCACGCGAACATCCATCCCCATCCCATGCGTCAAACCCGCCCACATCTTCTCCGAGCGCACAAACGTCGCTTCCACCCAACCCGAGCGTACCTCTTCAAGCGCAGCCTGCGCATACAGCTCGCTTTGCATCGCCTCTTCTTCCTCGGGTGTCAACGCAACTTCCGCATCCACCGCCCCAATCGATTCGACGACAACAGGTGATTCGATCGCGTTTTCTTCTGAATTCGCCACATCGGATGCTTCGGCAGCATTCGCCTCCAAAACCTCGATCGCATCGGCAGATGCAACAGCCATCTCTTGGGGGGCCACTTGTTTTGCAGCCACTTTTTTTTGTACTTTTTTCGCCATGATCGCTCTCCTCTATGGTTCGTTCTAAAAGCCTAACGTTCGCCAATTGCGCGTGTGCTTTGTTTGTCAAACAAGTGCAGCGCATCGGGCGCAAAACGCAAGTGAAAAGACTCGCCGACTTTGCGCGCCTCGTCTGCGCCTTCTTGGCGCACAACCAAAGTTCCTTGATCGAGGGGGAAATACAAAAAGGTTTCGGAACCCAGCGGCTCGCAAACTTCAAGCGGCAAAGAAGCCAGATCCGCCGCTTCTTTTTTCCCCACCAGTTCGATGTGTTGAGGACGAATCCCCAAGATCACCTCGCCGCCCTCTCGCGTCGTGAGTGCTTTTTGAAGAGGCGCAGGCAACGGCAAAGAAAAAGCCTTGTGTTGAAACAAGATCTGATCGCCTTTGCGTTGCAATTGGCCTTCCAAAAGATTCATCGCGGGACTACCGATAAAGGTCGCCACAAACAAGTTCACAGGGTGGTGATACAACTCCATCGGCGAGCCGACTTGTTGGACTTCGCCGTCCTTCATCACCACGATCCGATCCGCCAACGTCATCGCCTCGACTTGATCGTGTGTGACGTAAATGCTCGTACTCCCCAAACGCCGATGCAGCCGAGCGATCTCTGTGCGCATCTGCACGCGCAGCTTGGCGTCCAAGTTGCTCAACGGCTCATCAAATAAAAACACCGATGGCTGGCGCACGATCGCTCGCCCCATCGCCACACGCTGCCGCTGCCCCCCACTCAACGCGCTCGGCTTGCGCTGCAAGTACGGCGTCAGATCCAAGATCTGCGCAGCTTCTTCCACACGCTTTTGCACTTCTTGTTGTGGCATCTTTCGCAAGCGCAAACCAAAGGCCATATTCTCAAACACCGACATATGCGGATACAGCGCATACGACTGAAACACCATCGCGATATCACGGTCCTTTGGAGCCAACTCGTTCATTCGACGCCCCCCGATCCGCAGCTCGCCATCGCTGATCTCTTCTAGCCCCGCCACCATCCGCAACGTCGTCGACTTCCCGCACCCCGAAGGTCCAACCAATACCAAAAACTCACGATCCGCAATGGTCAGATCCACTCGACGCACAACTGTCACTTCGCCAAAACGCTTGGTGATGCCTTCCAATTGAACGACCGCCATCTTTGCTCCTCGATCTGCTCGCGGGTTGCTCATCAACCCCGATGCTCCGAATTTACGGGCCTGCTTGAAACACCGCGACACCAAGACTTTATCGAGAAATCAAGCCTCTCGGGCTTTCTCTCAAACCCCACACTCTCGGGCCTCCTCGAAAAACCTCTCGCATGGCTTTCGCTGCACTCCACACCATCCTGTCGACTTCTTTGCATCCCATGCACGCATTGCGAATACGATATCTTTCCCGCATCGACAAGCCCCCGCCTTCTTTTCGTCAAAAAAGTGCTGTACTGCTCGAACGGATCATCCTCCCTCTTCCCAACAACCACCTCCTCTTGTCGCCCTGCCCTTCGGCGTTTCACCTACACCCTGCGACCACAACGATCTCCTCTATATTCGCCGCGCAACGACACAAGGACGCATCTCTCCTGTTGCATTTTGCTTCCCGATCGGTAAATAATCGCCGACGCTACACACGAAGCGCCCTGTTCACAAGGGACGGCGCACAAACCTCCCTTGCCATCGCTTCCTTTGCAATCGCTGTATGGATCATGCCGTGACAAAAAAAGATTTTGACAAGCAAAAACCTTCCTATCCCACGAATGGACAGCCTTACAGCCATTCATCCCCGCCTTCTTCGGATCCTTTTCAAGCCCAAAGTGGCAGTCCCTTCAAACCGTCGGGTAGTCCTTTTCAGCCTACAGGCGGTCCTTTTGAACAAGGCAGCCCTTTTCAAACGGGTTCCAACGCCCGCTTTGAAGGCGAAGAATACGACTTTGCGGCTGCTCCCGAATCCGCGACAGCGCTCTTTAGTGCCGAACTATTCGGAGACCTCGACATCGCTCCTGCTGCCGAACCGCCCGCTCGCCATACGGCAACACCTTCGCTCGAACTTGAACTCGAACAAAAGCTCCCAGATCGCGCACGCACCGCTACCAAAGCCACACAAACCCAGTCTCTTTCCATTCCCCCTCCGATCGTCAAACAACCCTCCTCAAGCGGAAAGATCATCCTCATCTTGGGGTTGCTCGTTGTCTTGGGCGGAGGTGGAACTGCCGCAGCCTATTTCCTCGGCTTCTTTGATGCCCCACCCGCTCCCGTTGTTCGCCGCGCCATCGAGATATCCAGCATCCCCACGGGTGCAACTCTCTGGATCGACAACAAAAAAATGCCACAACCCACCCCTCTCGCCCTCAATCTCGTGGTCGGTCGCAAGTACAGCCTCCGCGTCGAAGCCCTCGGGCACAAACCCCAACGCGCTCTTCTTACGCTCTCGGATCGGGGCGAAAAAGTCACTCAAAAAGTCCAATACACCCTCCAAAAGCTCGATGCTCCGCCCACTTCACCGCAAACCCGGCAAGATCCGCTCCCACAAACCCGACAAGATCCCATCCCTCCCATCACACCACCATCCACCGAAAAGCTCGGTACGATCGAGATCTTGTGCAAAACCGAAGGCGCAAATCTCTCCATCCAAGCCGACCCTTCGGCCTCACCTTCTCCCACGATCCCCACACCGAACCTCGTCTGCAAACTTGCGCCGCAAAAGCTCCAACTTCCTCCCGGAAAATACATCCTCACCACCACCAAAGACGGCTTCGACAACGACGAACAAAAAATCGAGATCATCGCCGAACAAGCCCAAACCCTCAGCATCGAACTCCAAGAAACCCAAACCAAGCCGTCTCGCAAACGTCGCCGAAAATCCACACAAAGAGGCACCCCTCCCGCTCACCGAAACGGTGTGCGCCTTCGTGGTGCAGCCGAGATCACCATCTCCAGCAACTTCCCCGGAACCATCGTGCGTTGGCGCGGCAAAAAATTAGGCAAGACCCCGCTCACTCACCGTTTCCCTGCGGGCCCACAAACCGTCACCGTCGAACACCCCTCGCTGTTTAGTCGACTCGACAAAACTTTTACGGTCACCCCCAAAACCAACCAAACTGTCGCCGTCGAATTCAAAAAGGGCCGCATCAAGTTCATCATCCAACCGTGGGCAGACGTCACCATCAACGGCCAAAAGATCGGCCAAACCCCCATGCCACCTTATACCGCATGGCCGGGCGTCTACACCATCCAACTCCAAATGAAAGACAAATCCGCCCAAAAGATCATCAACCTCAAGTCGGGTGGCACCTCCACCATCCGCCACTCTTTCAACGAGTAGCCGCCCCCCCTCCACCCTCCACCTCTTCCATGTAGTTTTCCATCGCGCCTCGGCTTTCCTTTCAACGAGTAGCCCCCCCCTCCACCTCTTCCCATGTAGTTTTCCATCGCGCCTCGGCTTTCCTTTCAACGAGTAGCCCCACCCACCCTCACCCTCCACCACTATTTCAACAAAGCGCGCATCTCAGCGATCTGCGTGTGGAGTCCATCGCGTTTTTGCTCTTCGAGGACGAGCCGTTCGCGGGTTTGGGCGACCACCTCGGCAGGAGCGCGCTCCACAAACTTCGCGTTTCCGAGCTGCTTGTGGATGCGTTCGATCGAAGCGATGTGTTGCTCAAGCTGCTTTTCCAAACGAGCGATCTCCGCATGAAGATCGATCACCCCTTCGAGCGGGCAACACAGATGGATATCGCCCACGATCCCGCGCACACTCAACACAGGGGGTTCGTAGCTCTCGCACTCTTCGATCTTTTCGATACGCAAAAACCGCGAAAGCCCCGTCGAAGCCGCCGTCAGTTTCGCACGAACGCTTGCGTTTCCACCAAACAACACCATCGACGGCAAGACCATCTGATCCGTCACAGCGGGCTGTTGCGCACGCATCTGATTCACTTGACCTGCGATCTCACGCAGCATCTGCGTAAGCTGCGCGGCCTCTTCGTCGCGTGGAATCTCCGCAGCGATCGGCCACGGCGCACGAATCAACGCCACAGGAAGATCGGACTCTCCTGCTTTGATGCGGATCTTGCGCAAGGCTTGCCACAACTCTTCCGACAAAAACGGCATCACAGGATGCAAAAGACGCAACGTCGCATCCAACACCCGAACGAGGTGGGTTTGGGCTTGCGCTTTGCTTGCATCGCCAAGCGCCCCCCACAATCGCGGCTTCACGATCTCCAGATACCACGAGCAAAAGTCATCCCAAAAGAACGAATAGATCTCTTCGCAGACTTGGCCCAAATGAAAGCGCTCGATATGCCCGTGTATCCGCGCTGAAGTCTCATGCAAGCGATGATACAGCCAGCGATCCTCGATCGTCTCAATGCGCGCATCCACCGTGAAACCTTCGCATTGACGGAACACCACACCACGCGCAGCTTGCCAGATCTTGTTTCCAAAACGCCGCCCTTCTTCAAAGCGGGGGATCTCCACATCGAAAACGTCCAGCCCATCTTCTTTTTCGGAGCGTTTGCTGCGCAAGATCTGCATCTTGATATCTTGGGACTGCCCTGCTGTCATGCTCAACATCCCGTATCGTAGGGAGTCTGCGCCATAAGGCTTGTAATATTCTTTGCGGTGGGCAGGGACATCGCGCAACGCCACTTTTCCTTTGATCTCGTCGCCGCCGCCTTCGATGGCCCGAACGGGATCAAAGCCGTTGCCTCGGGACTTGGACATGATATCGCCGTGTTCGTCTTGAATCGTTCCATGCAAGACGACATCTCGATAAGGCGTTTTCCCCAAGAACTTCATCCCCATCATGATCATCCGCGCCACCCAAAGCGCCAAGATATCGCGTCCTGTGACCAGTGTGCTCGTGGGATAAAAGTATTCGAGATCCTTGGTTTGTTCGGGCCATCCGAGCGTTCCCATCGGCCAAAGCTGCGAGCTAAACCATGTATCCAACACGTCGGGATCTTGAACCAGATGATCGCCCCCACAGGTCGGGCAGGTTGCGGGCTTGGCATCTCGCGCACGGCTTTCTGGCACGATCGGCTGAGCCTCTTCGGGGATGCTCAAGCCGATCGGATCGCCTTCTTGGTCGATCTGGATCGAAGGGTGACAATCGCGGCAATACCAGATCGGGATACGATGCCCCCACCACACTTGGCGCGAGATGCACCAGTCCGGCGTCGAATCCAACCAACGCATATAATCTTTCCCCCGATGTTCGGGGTGAAAGAACACTTCGCCATCTTCGTACGTATGGCGTGCCATCTCCACCAGCGGCTGCATCTTCACAAACCATTGGCTCAACAGATACGGCTCGATCACCGTATCTGTCCGATAACAATGCGCCACTTCGTGTTCCAAGTCCTCGATCTTCGCAAGATAACCGAGCGCCCGCATGGCCTCGACCACTTTTGCCCGTCCTTCGGCCATCGTCAGCCCTTGCATCGCGGCGGGCGCTTGTTCATTCAGCCGACCATCGGGCGTCATCATATTGATCATCGGGAGGGCGTTGCGTTGTGCGCAGGCGTAATCGTTCGGATCATGCGCAGGCGTCACCTTGAGCGCGCCTGTGCCTTTTTCGGGATCAGCCAACAGCGCATCCGCGATGATCGGGATCGGGCGCTCCACCAACGGCAACATCACTTGTTTGCCCACCAGCGCCGCATACCCCTCAAGACGCGGTAGCTCCTCCGCGATGCGCTTGCGCAAAAGCTCCACGCGCTCCTCTTGCCCCGCTGCGATGGCCGCTTCCAGACGACGGTGCAGTTCTCCCGCAGGATCAGGATGCACCGCCACCGCCGTGTCACCCAACATCGTCTCAGGCCGCGTTGTGGCGATCTCGATAAATCGGCCCTGTTCGCCGATCACAGGGTAGCGAAAAAACCAAAAGTGAGTTTTCACATTCTTGTACACAAGTTCATCGTTGGACAGCGCCGATTGAATCCCCACAGACCAGTTGATCAGACGCTTTCCGCGATACACCAAGCCGTCACGAAACAGTTCAGAAAAAGCGTACTGAACGGCATGTGTAAATTCGGGCGACATCGTAAATTGCGTGCGTTCCCAATCCAACGAGGCTCCGATCCGCCGAAGCTGCGACAAGATCCGCCCACCATAATGCTCTTTCCATTCCCAGATCCGCTCTAACATCTTGCGGCGACCGAGATCATGGCGCGTCACACGCTCATCTTCCCACAACCGGCGCTCGACCACCGCTTGCGTCGCAACCCCCGCATGATCCGTCCCCGGCATCCACAACGCCTCATACCCTTGCATCCGCGCATGGCGGATCAAAAAATCCTGAATGCTGTTATTGAGCGCATGGCCCAAGTGCAACGCCCCCGTCACGTTCGGTAGCGGGATCATGATCGTGTACGGCTTGCGCTGCTCGTTGACTTCGGCATGAAAAAAACCATTTTCTTCCCACCACTTGTACCATCCTTCTTCGATCATCGTTGGATCGAACGCTGGACTCTCACAAGGCGGCGGACACGCGGTGATCTCCCTCGCTGCGGGCTTCTCGAACATCGGCTTACTTACTCCTTGCGCTTTTCTCGCGCTTTTCCCATCTCGGCCAAAAAAACAAGGCGCGTACTATACCCAAACCAACCCACCCAAGCAAAAGGTCTTTCAAAGAGGACTTATACAGTTCTTCATAAACCCCCGTGTTCGCGCCACTTCAAGCGACAGCGCCGTTGGTTTGAAAAGCAGTGCTCGTTTCGCCAAACACGGGGTCAAGGGGCGAACGTCCCTTGTGGGGTGTGGGGCAAAGCCCCACCCAATCAAAACAAACCCCGCTGCGTTCTCCCTATCAAAGAGAAGTGTCTTTGTCCGCTGTCGCGCTGTGGCTTTGCTTGCGATAGGGGCGACGAGCCCCGTAAAACAAGCAACGACGGTGAAACCAACGGCGGCTTTTCATCCAGCCTTTGCGAAAGGTGGCGAGTACATCGACCACAAGGTACGCAGGCGGCGTCTTGCTGTCATTCTGACGACCGAGTGCAGCGTTGGGGTCGTTGTCCATGATCCCTTTGGCGCGATCTAGCAAACCTGTCCCTGTACCCGACCCTGTCGCAAGACTGCGCAGCGTCAACTCGGGCGGAACGGCATCTTGCACACTACACCCCGGCACTCGCTCGATTCCCACCTTGTAAGCGTTGTCATGCCCTTGCCAAGACGTTCCTTGTGTATAACTCGATGGCAGCGCAACTTCCTCGGTCGTTCCGACCCCCACGTACACCGCAACCTCTCGCGGAGCGTCCTTGATCTTGGCGATCTCGCGGCGGATCCGCGTCCGCACCGCCTCTGCCTCCAATGCCGCGTACTGTTGGCTGTCCATCGCTTCCGCGATCGCCCGATCCACCGCTGGCACCCAAAAACTCCGCTCCATCATCAAGTATCCCTGAAATGCCCCCACCCCCATCCCCAACACTACCAGCAACAAGACGATCTTTCCCATCCCACCGCCTTGACCACTGTTATCCGCCATCGCTGCGGAACGCCCTTGTGCTGCCCGCTGACTTGACATCCCATACGCCATCGTTCTTGCTCCTTCGCAAACATACAGAGTTGACACACACGCAAACATACAGAGTTGACACGCGACCCCGAAACAAGCAAACACTATACACCACATTTCCCCCCACAGCGCGATCCCCACGCCCACACAAAGGATCGGATCGCTCTCCCTCCCAGAAAGGATCCCAAGCTCTTGACCAAAACCCTTCATGAACACATCGCTGATCCCAACATCCGAAAAGCCGTCATCCGCGACTGCGTTGTCGTCCTCGAAGAAGAAGTCAACAAAAAAGGCGGGCTCAGCGGGCTTGTCGTCAAAGGCGGCTTCAAAGTCATCAAAGGTGTCGGTAGTGGCACGCTTGAACGCTTGATCGATTGGCTGCTCGACGAGTTTGTCGACGCCATGGAACCCTTTTACCAACAATTCCAACAGATCGACGAAGCCGCCCGCCCCACCTTTGCTCGCTTTGTCGAAGACCGCACAGACGCCGTCGCCAACGCCTTAATCGGCGTCACCGATCAACGGCGACAGCGCGCCAAAAACAAACTTCTGATCGGTGCCTACGACAAACTCCGCCCCCAAGCCCTCCAACACGTCCGCGAAGGCGTCCCCTCCGTCGGTCGGCTCCTTCACAAATACATCGTTTAACCCGCTGCTTCTCGCTTTTCACAAAAGCTAGGACTCAGACGAAATCCGCCCGTTGCGTGATCGTAAAACGTAGGGGCAGCCCCCTGTGGCTGCCCAACCACAGGGCAGTTCCAGCGGATCGCAAAACGTAGGGGCAGCCCCCTGTGGGCCCAACCACAGGGCAGTTCCAGCGGATCGCAAAACGTAGGGGCAGCTCCCTGTGGATGCCCAACCACAGGGCAGATCCAGCGGATCGCCCCTACCCTTCGATCACACTTCTCTTGGATATCGTATGACGCAGCAAAGCATCACCAGACCGCCATCAATCGGCAGATTCGGAGTCTCTTCGTCGATTTCTGGCTTCTTCGTTGGCTTTTTGTGCGGCTTCGATCAGTTCGCGGGTCGGCATCAAGATCACCAAGCAAAAGATCCCCGCCCCCATAAAGCTGTAAGAGACCTGCAAAGAAGCCCCCATCATCGACAAGATGAAGCCATAAACACAGATCGACTCACACAACGCCAGACGGAGGATGAACACCATAAACGGATGGGCGGACTTCATCAGCACCGGCAACGCAAACAAAGCCAACACACCCACCGCCACGCTCGCCGCAGCAAATGTCATGGTGAGCAGACTCACCATCGCTGCGCTTTCTGTGGCGCGCTTTGCGATCTGTTCGGCAGTCATCTGTGCGCGCAGGATGTAAGCGATCAGCGCATACAAAAATCCCGATCCGACCATCGCCCCCCACAACACATAAAAAATCAACCCGGGATTTCCGCCTTGTGGTTGTGTCTGTCTTGTCATGGTTCTTTATCCTTTTGGAAACGGGCTAGTTGCAGATCTGCATCACGCGATCTTTGCTGCCTTGAAAGCTGAATTCGTTGGCGATGATGTAGGTGTTTCCGCGATCCACGAGGCCTTGGCAAAAGTAGCCAACCACTTGCAGTTTGCTGCTATCGAAGCTAAACACCCGAACGATCGCACCCACTTGGGCTGCACGCATCGGTCGCAGCGCATAACGCGAAAGATTGCGGGCGGCGTCGATCTTGCTCTTGTCAAAGGAAAACACCCGAATAAAGCGGCGGATCGAACGCCACGTCAGCACTTCATTTCGAGAGCGAAGCCCCGCAAGCCAACTCCCCAACATCCGCATCCGCGCATCATCGAAGCTTTGGTTGCTCAACGCTGCCGCAAAACTGCGGGCTTGGGATTCGGGTACAACCGAGATCTGCGGCACAGGCGGCGGTTGCACAACCACCACAGGAGGAGGAAGTTCTTGACCCGAAGGAGGAGGTTCTTGACCGGAGGGAGGAGGAACGGGGGATCCGCTCGGTGCGGGCATATCGTCATCGGATGTGTTTGCGCCTGCGGGCGGGCTACCGGGCGGAAAATCGATCGGCATGGACCCGCAACGCAAGGTGGTGATGTCTTGTTGCAGCGCGATAAAGGCTTGTTGCGGTGTGCGTGTGAAGCGGTTGAACCACAAACCATCACGGATTCCACCCACTTGCACCGCAAGGCGCTTTTTGCCGTACTCACCGGGATTACAGAAGCGTGCGAGTGGGATGCTGCGTGCGAATTTGCGTCGCATCATCGGAAAGATCCGGCGTTGTTGCCAACCCGTAGGGGTCCGAATCCACACGCGCACCATAAAGCGGCCACCGCGCATACTCATCCGACGCCATACACGCCTTTTCACACGGATATTCATCATCACTTGCCCATCCATCGGCGTCAACACCACGTTGATCGCCTGAGCTTGCGCGCTGTGTTCGACGCCAAGCATCGCCATCCACAACGCACCGCACAGCACCAGTCCTTTGAATAAACGCATCGAATCTTTCTCCTTTGTCTGTTTTTTGAAGGCTGTTTTTCTGAAAAACTGCGGGCTTCTCTGAGAGCAGGTTCGGCGGTCGTAGACGAACGACTACCCGCTCTATTCAATCTTTGCGCTCAAGCCAAAGACTCCAAAGAACCAAAAAACCCAAGAGGCTGCCCAACGCATAACCACCAAACGAGAACCACGACAAACCCAACAAGGCAGGCGTGCCAGAGTCCGCATTCATCGTCGCGATCAGCAAAAACACAAAGGACATCGCAACCATCAACTTGCGCCCATTTTGCCTGCGGTACTCGCGCAAAAAAGCCTCGAACTGGACGTTATCGATCCCGAACTTGATCCGCCCATTTTCCACGCCCATCAAGATCTGTTGAGCGGTAACGGGGAATTGTTTAAGCAGACGAAGAAGCTGTGTAGACTGCCGAAAAAGCTGGTTGGTGATCGATTCAAAGCTGTATCGTTCTTTGACAACCGCCCGAACATAGGGCTCGATCGCAGCGATCAGATCCATGTCGGGGTCCATCTGTTTGCCCACTCCTTCGACCGTGATCAGCGCCTTGAACATCATCGTATAATCGGGGGGAACCGCCATGCGATGCCGCATCGCACCTTCCAAGATATCCTGCAACAACCCGCCAAACTCGATATCGGACATCCGCGCCCCCACAAGGTGCTTGTCCATCACCAACATCACATCCGAAACAAATCGATCATAATCCACAGGCGCACGTTTTCGACCGATCTCGTACAGCACTTCGGCCACCCCTTCGTAATCGCGCCTGATCACCGCCAACAACAGATCGATGATGTAATCTTTCATCCGAGGCGTCAGCCGCCCAACCAAACCAAAGTCGATCAACGCCACAGACAGATCTTCTTCGATCAAGATGTTCCCGGGATGTAGATCCCCATGAAAAAATCCATACACAAAGATCATCTCACACACCACACGAAGTGTATTCTTGACGATCTGTACCCGATCTCCTAGAGACTCCGTGATCTTCGAACCTTTGATCCGCTCCATCACAAGGATGCTTTTGTTCGACAAGGCGGGATAAGGGCGTGGGATATGCACCCCTTCGGCGTCTGCAAAGTTTTGGCGAAAGCGGTTGATGTTGCGTAGCTCGTGTGTAAAGTCGATCTCTTTTAAGATCTCTTTCTCGAACTCTTCGATCATCCCCACAGGATCGAACAATTCGATGTCTGCAAAGATCTGTGTGGCTTGCTTTGCCAAGAACTTCATCAGCGAAAGATCGCTGGTCATCGACTCCCGCGCCCCCGGGCGAGCCACTTTGACCACCACTTCGGTATCATCGGGCAGATACGCGATATGCACTTGTGCGATCGAAGCCGAAGCAAGGGGCTTTTCCTCAAAACGCAAAAACACTTCTTGGATCGGCTTTCCCAAAGACTCCTCGACTTGGATCTTGATCACCTCGAACGGAAGGGGCGCTGCGCTTGCTTGCAGGCGCTTAAACTCCACGATGTACTCTTCGGGGACGATATCTGCCCGTGTACTCAGGATCTGCCCCAACTTGATAAACGTCGGCCCCAACTCTTGGATCGCCATGCACAGACGTTGGGGCGTCGACATCCCTTGATCGGGCTTGGCTTCTCCCACCAAGATCCGCCCGACGATATTTTCTTGCAGGTTCATCCGCGTCACCAGTTCGCCAAAACCATGACGCACCAGCACCGTGATGATCTGTCGCAAACGGCCAACATCTTGCCACGCTTGCCCGATATTCGCATACCGCAATGGGTTCATCAAAAAGCCTCCCTCGGCTCAAATAGACAGGTCACGACTCGCTTTTTTATCGTCCAGCTCGAAAAAGACGGTGACTTGCGAAAGAGTTGTTGCACAAGCAACCGCATCATACAAACATCCGACAATCACCACAAACCTTTCCTTCACAAAAGGAACCTTTATGCCCTTATACCGCTCGCTTTGCAACGCGCCCATTCCGCTCGGGCGTTTTTTTTGTTGGTTCGGAGTGTCGGCGCTGATCGTGATGGCAGGAGTGCAAGCCACACACGCGCAAAGTACCCGTCCCACCGCACAAAAAGAACGAGATTCCATGCTTTTGCGCCATCGCATCGAGATGGGCGCACAAGTCGACTTTTCTCGCGACGCACGCGCCCCTTTTGGGGCGGGACTGCGCGTGGGTTATCAATATCGGATGCTTGCGCAGATCCACCTTGGCGCGTGGGTGCATTGGGCGTATCACGGCGTTGCGCAAGAGGCGCGGGCTGCGCTTGGTCTACATCTGCTCCTTGATCTGTTGCCGATCATGCCCTTTCTTCAACTCAGCTTTGGCTTGCAAACCCGCCTCACGCCGATCGGCCTATTCTTTACACCGGACGTTCATGCGGCTCTCGGTGTCGAGATCCCGATCAGTACGCGCTGGCGTCTTGGTGCAGCCTTCCACTTTTACCTCCCCACTTCCCCCGAATCTTTCCCCACAACACAAAGCTTGCTTCTCCATGCGGCATGGGTATGGTAGACTCCAATCGTTTTGTATCCCTGAGGCCGCAACCTCACTTGTAGAGAAAGGAGCTTGGGATGATCCACATCCTTCGCTGTATCCGTCAAATTGCTTTGTTTGGTTTGCTTCTTTCGGGCGCTTCCCTTGCCTTGCCTTCCCAAGCCCACGCACAATTCAAACACCACGGGTTGGGCATCATCGCAGGAACGCGCTACACCTTTAACGTCGAAGGCGATCCCAACTCTCCAAACGCGCTCGCCAAGCGTGGCTACGGCGTCAGCATCGCCTACTTCAATTTCGGCCTCGAATACCAATACCGCTTCCTCAACAACTGGCTCGTGGGTGTCGATGCCCATATCTCTTTCCATAGCTGCAACGCTGGAAATCCCCCTGTCTCCAAAGGCGGCTCTGCGGTCTGCGAACGCGCCGTCTCGACGCCGATTATGTTCGCCGCCATGACCGAGATCCGCTATCTTTTCCTGACCGACGAGTTCCGTCCCTACGTCGGTTTGGGGATCGGCGTCTGGCAATCGCTGGCTTTTGTCGAAGAAGGTCTGACTTCTTTTGGCGGCGTTGTGACGGTCGGATTTGAATACTTTGTCAAAGAAGAGATCTCGATCGGTTTGCGCATCCGAAACGGACTCCAACTGCTCATCGGAGCCCAAAATATCACGCCCTTTTATACCCTGTCTGGCGGCTTTGTTTTTAACGCCTACTTCTAGCACCACACCTCAATGCCTACCTCTCACGTCACCCTGCGCTGACTCCCCTGCTTTCTCCTGTCTGATCCGCCTTTTCCTTCGTTTCTCTTGCTCACGAAAATCCTTTGACGGCGGGTGACTCTTCTGTTAAGAAGCGGGCCACACGCCCCAAGGCCCCCGCACAAGGAGATATCATCGTGTCGATCTTCAAAGACTCTCCCTTCGAGATCCTGCTCACCCAAGAACAAATCCATACCCGCATCCAAGAACTCGGTGCGCAGATCACCCAAGACTACCAAGACAAAGATCTCGTCTTGGTCGGCGTCTTGCGTGGAAGTTACCTCTTCCTCGCCGATCTCTCCCGTCACATCGATCTGCCTTTGATCGTCGACTTTCTTGCGGTCTCTTCGTACGGCACACGCACCCAAAGCTCGGGGGTCGTTCGCCTGACCAGCGACCTCTCGACCTCCATCGTCGACAAAGATGTCCTCATCGTCGAAGATATCATCGACACAGGCTTGACCATGAACTACTTGGTCGAAAATCTCCAAACACGAAAACCCCGTTCTATCCGCGTCTGCTCGCTCCTCGATAAACCTGCCCGCAACATCCAGCCCGTCACAGTTCACTACCTCGGCTTCGAGATCCCCGACAAATTTGTCGTCGGATACGGACTCGATTATATGGGACGTTATCGAAACCTCCCTTACATCGGCTTTCTTAGTCACCCTCCCGTCGAAGACTAATCCCTCCCTCCCGCGAACTTCTTCCTAGACATACTCTCTCGATCGGGCGCAGCCCGCCCCTTGCTGCTTTATCTTCGGGGTGATCGGCGTTTGAAGGATCGCTTGCGTGTGGGTGGTTTGCTCACCTGCGCAGGCCCTCTTGTGTTTGCAGGCTCGCTCAGGGTGTGGAGGCTGGTATCGCGAAGTGCCGCGATCACCGCAGCATGCGAAAACTGACCCTGAGGGCGCAGGCTGACATGGTGAAGTCCTCGCCCTGCTGTCAACGCAAAGGGCGGTGCTTGCTGGAGCCTTGCCATCAGAGGCAGCGCTTCGCGTCCTGCCACCAACGCGCAAAGCTCGATCAGACGGCGCAAACGAGATAGCTTCTTGAAGAGATCGCTCGCTCGTTCTCGAACATCTGCAGCACTTCGTGGGCGCTCTCCCTGTTTGCGTGTTGTGGTGTAGACCAGTAGTTCTCGTTCTAGCAAAGCGAGCAAAGCAGGCGCGATCGCCGCGTTTCTTTGTGCGCGCAACGCGAAAAACACGGTGCTTTCGTCAGCCCCTGCCTTTTCCAAAAGCTCCAACAGCACATACGCGGCCTCGGGCCGCTCAAAACGGCCCAACGCATAGATCGCTGCATTCCGAACATAAGAATGCTCGCCCGAACGCGCCCATCGTGCAAACCTCGGAAGATCGACGGGATTTTGAAATATTTGAAGCGCCCGAACAAACCCTGACAACGAAGCACGCGCACGTAAACTTTTGTGCATCTCAGCGTGCGGCTTCTTTTTACAGAACTTTTCGTACAAGCTTGGGTTGTCGATACCTCGGTAGATATTCAAGACCTGCAAGAAATGTTGGCGAGAAGACGTCGTGTTGATGCGCGCCAGCGCGTTGAGAAAAGAAGCATAAGGGACATACTGCTTGTTCGGGGTACACAACAGCTTTTCCATGCTGTGGACCTCGATCTCTGTGGATTGAAAACGCCCAACATACCAAGTGAGTTGGCGCTCCAGATCTTCGGACCACACAGGCGTCGAAAGCAAGCGCGCAAGGGTCCGATAGGCTTCTTGCGAGCTAAACGCCCCCAAAGCTTGGCAGACATAGCGCGCAAACATTACCCGCAGCCCTTTCGGCCAACCTGCGAACGGCTCGTTTGGCGAACCCATCGCTTTTTGCAAAGCTTCCCAAACCAAAGAAAAATACTTGTTGTCGTGTGTGTAAGAGAGCGCCAACGCTGCAAACAGCCTTGTATCAACGGAAGACGTCGGATCGCGCAAAACCCCTTTGATCAAGGGGATGCTTCTATCCGCATCAAAACGCGCAAGCGTGCGGGCCAGTCGATCTTTTTGAGAGAACTCCCGCAAACCTTTGTAGTATGCAGGCCGCAAAGCATGAAGCTTTTTGGAGTACTCTTTGTCTTTTCTTCGCTCACTGTAGCGCATCTCTTGCATCGCATAATAGGGCTTAATCTTGTCCAAATGGATGGGTTTGCGCAAGAACTCCAGCAAAAGCTGGGCAGCTTCTTTGGTATTGATCAAGTTAAAATAAGACAGCAACGGTTGCCAATATTCGCTATCCTTGCCCAAAAGTAGCGTCTTGTAGATCGGCAAAGCCCGTTCTGCATGACCGCGTGTCAACAGGATATACATCGCACGATAGCGCAACATCTGCCAATCTGTGCCCAAAAAGCGCGGATCGTTTTCTTGTAGGGCGGCTTGCACAAGAACCTCGACCGCCTCTGGTGTGCCCACCTGACTGAGCGCGTAATACGCCCAAACCACCGACCTTCTCAATCGATAGGGTACGCGGCGAGGCGAGGAGATTTTTTCAAGGCGATGCGGTTCTGTTTTTGCGCGCAAACCGCCTTGCGGAGGCTGTGCGGGGCTGTCTGTTGCGCGGGTGTCTGCGACAGGAACGGCCTTGGGAAAAGCATGACGGCTGGCTTGCTTGTCGGCGGGAGTGCGCAAACGCCGCAGCCATCGTTGGATCGCGGAGACATAGATATCACTTGGCGCGTAGCGCGCAAGCACCAAAAGCCGATCGTCGTCCTCGGCGTCTTCGTCGAGTCCTTGGAGAACCCACGCTTGAACACCCGGTGTCGAGAGGCTGCGTAAGGCGTATTCAACGGTAGAACGGAACAATGCGATGCGTTTGTGCTTCATCAAAGCAAACAGGATCGATTCGAGGCGCTTGATATGCCCCTGCTGCACCTCGCCATTGTTCACAGCAAGCGCAGCATAGGGCAACAAGTACAGATAGGGATGCACCCAATCCTCGTTTTTCTGACGCTGTGCAAGCACCTTTTCGATGGCGTCATAGTCTTCTAACCAAGCCCCCACAAGACGCGACATCTCAGACTGGATCCCCGCAAAAAAGCTGATCATCTTGCGTTCTTGCTGCACCAACAGCCGCTTTTGCTCGGCAAAAGGCAAGCGTGCGATCTGATAAGAAGCCCCTAACAACCGAAAGCTTTGATCCACAAACCCCACATCTCCGACCGACAGCACACGCAAGACGCCGTTGTCCACCATCTCACGCAACAGCTTGCTTGACTGTTGCAGATCAAGCCGAGCCAACAGCGCGATCTGTTCGAGTGCATCATCTCGCCGCACAGTCGGCGTTCTCTGGCGCAAGCTCAAAAAAGCCAATGCAGACAAAACCTTCATTTTCAGCGTCATCTCAAAGGCCCCATGATCCAGCATATTACGAACCAGTCGATCGTAGATCACGCCGAGATTACGGGGAGCATGCCCCACCAACAAATAATACTGAACGCACAAAGACAAGATCAAAGGGTGGCTGATATTTTGGCTCAAATAACCATTGTTCATCAGTTCCCGAAAAAAGCGCGCAGAGGTTTGTTTGTACAAAAACTCCCTTGCGACGCGGCTTTCATACGATTGTTGCTTGAGGCGCACAAAACGCGGTGCAAGCGACTCGATCACGGCGAGGCTGCGTTCTTTGTATACGGCTAAAATCGTACGACTTTTTCCATAACGCTCTGCGAACTCTACAACCTTCGGCAGGAGATTGGCGGGACTGCCGGCCTGTTCGATCTGCGTAAAGTAGAAGGTGGCGGCTCCTTGTTGGAAAAGCTTCTCCAGTCCCTCAAACCGAAACAACGGCTCACGTTCGCCATTGTATCCCGTGATGTCGCGTGCGGCCTCTTGGATCGTTTGCTCGATCGATTCATTTTTGAGCTTTGAAAGATCGATGGCGATCGCCAAGCGCCCGGCTTGGGTGTCTTTGAGCATCTCTCGGGCAACAAGCACCTGCAACAAAGTCGAACTGCTTACAAGCAAGGCGATCTGCGACTTCTGCTTGTGTTCTGCCAACGGGCGCAACTGACGTGAGGACTCCAGCTCGTCTTTGGTCTTTGGGCTTGTAGCTCCGCTGCTTCCTCCCGATGCAGCGGCACTTCCGCCACCTGTGGATGCCGTCGCGTCCGCCTTCTTACCGCTGCCTTCGCTCTTTTTGCCTGCCGAAGCATCCGTCTCTTGGTTGGCTTGTTCCTCACTTTGTTCTAATGAAACGTAGATATCAGGAAACCTGCCCATGCTATCGAGCAGAGGATGGGCCTCCAACCGTGCGCGCAAGCGCTGGCGATAGAGCCTTGGGATCACCTGTTCGGCGCGCAGTGTTTGGACTTGATCTTCGGTGCCTTTGCGCAGATGCGCGAGATACGTTCCGATGTACGGAAAAGAAAGCCTTCCTTCTTTCGGGACTTCGGCCTTTTTGATCTCTGCCATCCCCTTATCGAGAGCAGCTTCCGCGTTGAGGACCGCTTTGGGAGAGGGATTTGGTGGACTCAAGGCCAAGCGAGCCACGACCACCTTTCTTCGTACAGTATCGAGCTTGTCGTTGTATTGATCGTAGTCTCGATAGTTTAGAAAGCTGATGATCAAAAAGATCAAAAACACCACCCCGAGGATGCTGCGCAAAGAAACTTGCGGCAGCTTTTCGAGCAGCCCCGAAAACAGGTTGGCTCCCGGGACAAAGACCAAGATCGGCTTGAGATCGATCGACCGGTTAAGGATCGCATTCAATCCGCCCGGCAGTCCGACGATTTCGGCATCATGGAGCGAAGTCGGCTCGATACCGCGCTGTTGGGCGATGGCATCCAAAACATCACCGACATCATCCGCGACGATCCGCACAAATGTCTGATGGTGCTGCGTCAGCCATTGCAGCGATGTTTGTGCGGTCGGTAGTTCTTCGATGACTTCGTCGTAATGGCGATCTTCGATCCAAACCACCGGCATCTCGGGCTTTGTGACCACAAGCTTCATCAAGCCATTCATCATATCACTTGGATACGGGTGTTGGCCCGCCACGATTACCCCGTCCGTGGTGTCAAGCATGGCTTGGAGACGCTGCTTGACAAACATGGCTTCTCGGTTTCGCCGATCTTCTCGATCTTGAAAGATCAGGTCGTCCCACTCTTTGACAAGCTGTAGTCCATTTCCCGACCATGCGGGCTTTTCAAGCGAAACGACTTCGTAGGCGACGTGTTGTTGATCGAAGGCTTGTTCAAGCAGATCATCGGGCGCGCTGCTGACCACCCCCGCAAACATCCCGCTGCGCGCCAGATCCGCAAGCCGGATGATGCTTCGTTGTGGACGCAGGTTGTTTGTGTAATTGCGAAACCACTTGATCTGCTCTTGAAGTTGATCGGCCACAAACCCCAACGGCGCTTTGCCCGAACGCAAGGCTTGTTCCACACTGTCGGCGACTTCGCGACTTTGCGTCCGAAAGATATGGTAGCGCACCAGATCCGCGACACTCGGCGACCAAGAAGTCCGTTGAAAAGGCAACGGTACACCGCTCGTTGCACCAAGATGAGAGCCTGCGATCAACAACCACCGCTTTTTTGCATCCTCGAAAACAGACAACGATCCCTGCCAAGACATACGACAACCTCCCTCTTGATGGCCTATTTGGCCTTGTTGCCTTCTTTTGGGACTCTTGCTCCCTTTGGACGACCGGGGCGACTTGGATCGAAGTAACGCGGTGAACAAAAAACCCTGTGTTCGCGGACGTTCAAGCGACGGTTCCGTTGGATTGGAATCTCTCTGCTCTCTTCGCCCCTCACGGGATCAAGGGGCGAAATTCCCTTGTGGGGCGTGGAGCAAAGCCCCAAACCATCCAACCGTATCGATCCGAGGGCATCCGAAAAGTTTAACTTCTCTCGGGTGCGTTTTTCCACCATGCTTCGGCGAGGGCGTATTGTTGGGCGCTTGCGCCGCCCCACCGTGTGCGCAACGTTTGAGCATCCCGATAATGGCGTTCGACAGGAAACTCACGAATAAAGCCGTATCCTCCGTGTATCTGGATCGCTTCTTGGCCGATCCAAACGGCAGCTTCGCCCGCAAAAAGCCGTGCGGCTCGCCCAAGCACCGAGACTTCTTCCCATGCGCCGCGTTGCCACGCCTCGGCGGCCTGATCAACCAAAAGCTGCGCAGCGTCCGCCTTCATCGCCATATCCGCCAGTTTCCACTGGATCGCTTGAAACCCACTGATCGCCTGTCCAAACTGATGGCGTTGTTGCGCATATCGGATCGATTGGGCCAGTGCTGCTTGGGCGACACCGACTTGCAAAGCGGCGATCGCGATCCGACCGCTTGCCCACGGATCAAACGAAGCCAAGTCGCCCGTGAGTCGGGCAGTTTCAGGAATCATGCTCTCTGGAACAACAAGGTGCGCGACCTCCGCCCCCCGCAAACCCAGTTTCCCCTCGATCACACGGGCTTCGACCCGCTCGCGCAACGCTCCCTCTAGCACAAAGTATTGCGGCTTCCCTGCCCTATCCACCGCGCTTAACAACAACAGCGATGCGGACTTGCCCAAAGTGACAAACCGCGCTTCTCCTTGCAGTTGCCACGCCTCTCCCACGCGCTCAGCGCGCAACAAGCCACCCCATCGGCCCGCAGGATCGGCTTCTTTCGCAAAGACTTCTCCGCCACACGCCATCCACGCACCGTTTGCCAAAGCGCCCAACCACCGGTCTTTTTGCGTCTCGTCTGCCGCAGCGCATAGCAGCGGAACGCACCAAGCATTCTGTAACGCCGCAACCACCGCCAAAGAAGCATCGACCGCAGCCACCTCCATCAAGACCCGACAGCACGTCACAGCGTCCATCTCCGAACCACCGTAAGCTTCGGGGATACGCATCGCAAGCAAGCCATACGAACCCAACGCCTCGATCCCTTTGGAAGCAAGACCTTCTGCGTGTTCTGCAACAGCCGCCAACGGAGCCATCTCTTTTTTTGCAAAATCCCGTACTTGTTCAATAATTAAGCTTGCGTCTGCATTCAAATCGAATCGCAAAAAACACCTCCTCAGCCCAACAACGGGCCTCCCATCGGCTTTTTCAGCACAACAGCAACGCAAAGACGGCGTGAGAAACAGCGAACGCCGATCGAGCGCCGCGATCTGGGGTCACATCGGTTCGATTAGCGACGGACACTGATGCGTGCGACGGGTTGGATATTCATATCAGGGTTGAGTTCTTGGAAAGAAAGAACGGCAAGATAGGGGAATTCGAGTTTGACCAGCTGGCGGAAGTAACGGCGGATCTCGACGTTGGTCAAGATGACGGGCTGTTGGGCAGTTGCAGGGAGGTCACCGATCTCAACGCGCACAGCGTCGAGGATATCTTGTGCGATCTCGGGTTCAAGGGCGAGATAGTTCCCCGACGAGGTGATCTGGATCGAGTCCTTGATGGCTTGTTCGATTTGTGGATCAAGCAGATACACGACGAGGGTATTGCCGCCTTTGGAGTATTTGTAGGTGATGTAGCGTTTCATCGACATCCGAACATACTCGGTCAACATGACGGGATCTTTTTCGACCTGCGCCCATTCGGCGAGGGCTTCCATGATCGCCTTGAGGTTGACGATCGAGATCTCTTCTTCGACAAGTCGTCGGCAAACATCCGTAAACTGTTGCAAGGACAAGACTTTGGGGACGACTTCTTTGATCAACGCGGGGAAGGCTTGTTCGAGTTTGTCGAGCGAAGATTGGACTTCTTGGATACCGACGAACTCGTAAGCAAAGCGGCGCAGGACGCTAGAAAGATGCAGGATCATGTATCCCGGGGTGTCCCACGTGGTGTAGCCCGATTGTTCGACCAGTTCCTTTTTCTCGGCAGGGATCCAACAAGCATCCATCCCGTTGGCGGGGTTGACGGTGGGTTCTCCTGCGACGTTCATAATCGCCAAACGGTCGGCACTTTCGTTGACAAGAACTTTTCCAAGCGGGACTTGGCCGACAGCGACGGGGACTTCGTTGAGTTTGAGGATGTAGGTGTCATCGGGTAGATGAGAGCAAAAGCCGCGAACACGGACCCCGGGGAAAGTGACCCCAAGCTCGTAAAAGAGGCCCTCTTTCATCAAGGGGAGCATATCGTTGAGGAAGCGATCGCCCGATTCGGTGGCGGAGTCGACGTAAGGTGTGAGCGCGTTGGAGACTTCCATTGCGATCGGTGTGACGATCGGGACAAGCTCTTGGGGTTCGCGCTCTTTTTTCTTTTTCTTTTTGTCGGCGCTTGGGGCAGGACGAGCTTCGGGGGGAAGCTCTGCGGAGGGGGTTTCTTCGGCCTCGGCTCCACCGCCTCCGACGGACTTGACTTCGCGGACTTTTTTCAAGCTGTACGCCAAGAAGCCAACACCTGCGGCCAAGATAATAAAGGGTAATTTTGGCAGACCGGGAACCAGAGCAAGCAAGACCAGCAAGATGCTGATGATAAAGTAGGGTTTGTGGTTGGCGAGAAGCTGTTGGCCGATATCCGAACCAAGGTTCGATCCTTCCGTTTCAGGAGCGACCCGCGTGACGATGATCCCCGCAGAAACGGAGATCAAGATCGAAGGGATCGAAGACACCAGACCGTCTCCGATCGTCAACATCGCAAACTTTGAAGCAGCCTCTCCAGCGGTCAGACCCATCATCATTACGCCGATGACGATCCCTGCGAGGACGTTGATCGCGGTGATGATGATCCCTGCGATGGCATCGCCTTTGACGAACTTCATCGCACCGTCCATTGCGCCAAAGAGTTGAGACTCACGCTCAAGATCACGACGACGGCGACGGCCTTCGTCCATATCGATCGCTCCTGCCCGCATATCCGCATCGATCGACATCTGCTTTCCCGGCATCGCGTCGAGCGTAAAACGTGCCGCGACCTCGGATACCCGCTCGGAACCTTTGGCGATAACGATAAAGTTAATCAACATCAAGATCAAAAAGACGATCGCTCCAACGACCATATTCCCGGCCACAACGAAGTTTCCAAAGGAAGTGATCACCTCGCCCGCGTCTGCATACAGCAAGATCAAGCGCGTTGAAGACACGTTGAGTCCGAGGCGAAACAACGTTGTGACTAACAAGATCGACGGATACGCCGACAGATGCAGCGCTGACGGCATATAGATCGCGATCAGCACCAAGGTCAGCGAGATCGCAAAGTTGACGGTCAACAAGATATCCATAATGAACGTCGGGAGGGGGATGATCATCAACGCCACAACCAACACGATGATGCTCGCAAGACCGATATCTGCGTAACGCGTCAAGGTGTTGGTCCAAGTCCCCTCCATCAGTTGGGTCTTAAAGTCTTTCGCCACGTCGATCCTCGTTTGCTTGGGTGTCTTGCGCATCTGTCAGCACGACAAACACGCCCATATCGACACGGTTATCCGAATAGAGTGAGGTGGTTTTGTGTTGGGTATCGGCTCTCTCAACGCGCACGCCTTGCCAGATATCCGCGCACGAAGCAAAACGTTTTGCGCCAAACGACGGGCGTTTTGACCACGCCCAACACAAAGAAACCGATTCGCGCACCACTATACACCAACTTCTCCCAAACGAAAATAGCTTCTTTTTGGGGAAAGAATGGGTGTGTTGAAGAAAGCAGAAAAGGAAGAAAAAAAGCAGAGCGAACAAGGCGAGAAAAGAGCGGAGGATGATCCGATGATCTCGCCGAAAGGCAAGAAGAAAAAAGAAAGCGGAGGATGATCCGATGATCTCACCGGAAGGCAAGAAGAGGAAAGAGAGCGGAGGATTATTCGATGATCTCGCCGCGAGCTTGGGCTTCGCGAACTTTGGCTTCGATTTCTTTAAGGACTTCGAAGGTGACCATCGAGAGGGCGCGGGCGCGTTGTGCAGCGGGATCGGGGGTGGGTTTTTCGCCCTTGGCTTTTTGGGCGTTCATTTTTTCTTCGTCGTGGGTGATGGCGGTGCGGAAGTCTTCGGCAGCTTCGAGGACTTGGCCTTTGCGCAAGCGGATCTCGCCACGGTTGACCATCGCGCAGATATCTTTCGCGTCCGTTTTCAGGGCGGTGTTGAACTCTTCGAGAGCTTCGTCATACTTTTCTTGGGCTTCAAGGATCGAACCCAAGGCGGTGTGGTAGTAGGCGACGTTGGGGTTCAAGGCGACAAGACCTTCGAAGATGGTCGCGGCTTCGGTGTACTTCCCTTGGTTGTAGAAGAAGTAGCCTTGGTTGGCCCATGCCAAGAGGACATCATCGGAAAGGTTGAAGAAATCTTGGAACGTCACATCACCGTTGATGAGTGCCTCCAGCTGTTCCTCGGAGATGGAAGATTCTCCGCCGGATTTGCTGGATGCGGTGGGTGGAGCGGGGATTTCCTCGGGTAAACCTTTTTTCTTTTGGGTCAAGAGACACCTCCGTAGGGATTGAATTGCCTTTTCTCTAACACGGGCGACATGTTGTGCGCGAAAGCAACCGACGAAACAATCGGAACCAACAGAAACCCACAAGCGAACATCCCGCAAGGTGCGGGCCTTCCTGTCGTGGGTTTGTCACAGGCTTCGTATTGGCTTCGTATCGACAACCTCTTCTTTCATACCTTTCTGAAAAAAGAAGTCAAGCACGTTGTGTATGCGTATGTGTGCGTTTGTTGTGGGTTCGTACCTGTTTGGATCTTGTGGATTATCCGCAAGGATCAAGGCAGCGGTGGGCTTGGCAAAAAACAACAGCGATCCGTCCAAAACCGTTTGTGTCTCGGCGTGGGCATAGCGAAACGCACGCACCCATCCGCCTTGTCCACGAAGAGAAGAACCACCACAGCGAAAACATCCTACTCACTTTTCTTTGTGCGCGTCAAGCGAAGATTTTCATCAACCCCCCCCGTCCTATCAAAGCAAGATCGAGGGGTATCGCACTTCAAGAAGATATCTTTGGGAAGCATCCTCGGCGCTGTGAAATGGGCGGTTTGGGTTTTTCATCGTCGGGGAGGATGCACTTGTATCCTTCGCGGCAATCGTCTTCGGCCCAACACCGGGCCAAACAGCGCTGCAACAAGATCGGCGCAACGGGCCCATCCGGGATGCTTTCGATCCGCACGCAAAAGCTGCGTGTTGGGCAAGGCAAGGCCGCCGAGCAAGCCATCGTGCAGTATCCTTCGGGCGCTCCGAGATCGCAGAACATCCCCGCTTGGCAGACGGTGTTTTCCGTACAAGACGCACCGATATCTCTGATCTCGGCCAAACATCCGCCCAAGATCACACACAGCACACCGATCCAACACACAACGCGCAACCACATCTTCCCATCCCGCTATTTCGCTTTCATTCCTCGACCCACGAGAACACACGCAACCGATCGGCCCCATGATCATCCGCAGTGTGTACAACAGACCCAACCACAAAGGAATAGACTCTTGGGTGGCGGCGTCACTCATCCAAAAAACGAAAGGGCGTTCATTTGACTGCACAACCCCCAACGTCCGCTGTGTCGCTGAAAAAACCCTTGTTCTCTTGCTCGATGTTCGTTAGATTGAGGCCGCACACAGCCGTCCGTTCTCGCCCAAACGTCCTATACGGACAGGAGGCCCCTATCACTATGTTGCAAAAAAGAATTCTTGTGCTGTTCGCCTTTTGCTCGCTGATTGTGACTGGTCTTGCTTGCGAAACCACCGATAAAAACACGAAAGACAACAAAGAAGCCCAAAACAACGAAACTGCGATCGTAGAGGGCCGCAAACAGATCCAAAAACAGATCAACGATGGCAAACGCTACGACGCGATCAAACTGTTTCAAGATCAATCGACGCGCTCCCCCGACTCCGAAGTTGCGCATTATCTTCATGGCTACGCGCTCAAAGATCCGCAAAAAAAATGGAAAGCCTTTGATCGCTGTTTGCGTGTCAATCCCAACCAATTTTGGTGCATGATCGGACGCGGCGAGATCTACGCCTTTTGGCGTGTTGCGGACCGCGCCACCGAAGACTTTGAAAATGCCCGAAAACTCCGCCCTCAACACCCCGACCCCTTGGTTGGGCTTGCCAACCTCGCAGAGTACCAACGCAAAGATGCCGAAGCCATCGCGCTTTATCAACAGGTTCTGGCAAAATCTCCCAACCACCCCGAAGCGCTGCTCGGCTTGGCACGCATCCATTACCGCAGCGGACAGTGGGCCGAAGCGATATCGTGGTTTAACAAGCGTCTTGATATCGAACCCAAACACTTCGAATCCCTCGAACTGCTCGCCGATATCTATTACAACAAAACCAAACAATACGCCGCAGCTGTTCCGATCCTCGAAAAAGCCCTTGATATCCGCCCTCAACATCAAAAAATGCATATGTTTCTCGCCGACGCCTACGAACGCACCAACGAAGAAGACAAAGCCCTCGAAGTCTACGAGCGTGCAAGCAAACTCCCGCAAGTCTTTTTTCTCACCTTTTATCGGCTGGGTGTCTTGCGAGCCAAAAAGAACAAACGCGAAGGAGGCATCGAAGCTCTCGAAGTGGCCGTCAAACAACGCTCCGATCACGAACCCAGTTTGACGCTCCTTGCGCAGCTTTATATGCAAACCCAAAAACCTGAAAAAGCGCTCCCGCTGCTTCGGCGTCTCACTCGGATTAATGGGCAAAATCCAACCTACCGAGCCGAACTTGCCCAAGCCTACGCGCAAAAAGAAGACTACGCCAACGCCCTCAAAGAGTACCAAGAGCTGATGCAGCTCAGCCCCGAAAACACCCAGTACCGCTCCTCTTTGCGCAACCTCCTTGAAAAGCTCGGACTGAACGACGCCACCTACACCGCAAAAACCACCTCGGCGGTGATGGACAAAGGCAAGCGCACCATCCTTCGATGTTACCGAAACCGCCTGAAAGCCAACAAAAACCTTCGCGGCGATATCGAGGCTCTCTTGATCGTCTCTGCCAACGGGAAAGTCGAAAAAGTCACCCTCGGCGAAGTCAGCAAGCCCCTCGAAGACAAGATCGTCCAAGCCTGCGTACAGTGGACCTTTCTACTCGCTCGCTTCCCCCAGATCACCCGCCGCGTTCGCCTCCGCTACCCCATCTCTTTCCGCCCCTGATCTCCCCCGACTCACCGCACAAAACACCGATAAGCTTATTTTTTCCAAGTACGGATATCGATATTGTTGTCGTTGGCGCGGAGGTTCACTTTGTAGTTGGAGATGTAAGAGATATCGTTGTCGATGACTTGATCGGCAAAGAAGCCAAAGGCCCCACGATAGGGCGTATCCTCACCTGCGAGCTTTTCCTTTTTCCACTGATTGTCGCCTTCACGGATGGCGATCTTGAGGGCTTGGGTGGTGGCGTCTTGGTAGACGATGCGGGGTTCGCCTTGGCTATCGACGGCCAACGAACAATCCGCAAGCATCCGCTTGTCTCCGCCGTTGGGATCGAGCAAACCGTCGTCGACGAGTTCTTCTTTTTCGACTTTGAGATCTTTGCCGAGGCGCATGTAATGGACTTCGGTGTCGGTGGCGTTGATGTAAGCGATGTGGATGCGCCCCGTTGTATCGACCATGACGGAGGGGAATTGCCCTTCGTTGCGCTTGCCTTTGGAAAGAACGGTGGGTGTAAAGGGTACGCTGGCGGATTCTTGTTTGGCGAGTTTGAGCAGGCCCTTGAGGTTGTCGTAGTAAGCGACGATCACACCGCCCCCTTCGATGGACGCGATGGAGGGGAAGAGACCAACGCCCGGAGGCAAGGGCGGATTGGGATCAGCATCGATCGTTTTGAGGCAGATATCATTCCAGCAGATCTCGCCTTTGGCCGCGCAAGGCGTTTTGCATTTGCTGGCATCGGCGGTGGGAGCGCGACAAACAGCTTGGCCGCCGTCGTTCACACAGACTTCTTTTTTTGCAGCGTCACATTTTCCAGAACAAGAGGGCAGTTTGGCGCTGTCAGCATCGGCGATCAACCAGTCGGCATCGGCCTTGGGAGCGGGGACTTTTCCACGCGCCACGCGGAGGACGCTATCGCCCGCAGTATCGGTCTTTACGAAGTAAGCGATGGCAGGGACACCGTTGGAGTCAAGCGTAATCGACGTAAAGCGACCCACCCCTTTTCCGTTGTTGTCCACGACGTGGAGGGACCACGTGCCATTTTCTTTGCGTGCGTATTTGAGTGTCCCGTTGGTCTCGTCGTAGTACGAGATGTGAAGCGTACCGCCCGTTCCAACGGCCAACGAGGTATGTTTGCCGACATCATCGCCCGGATCGCCGATCCCGCCACGAGGACCATCGACGGCACCTTTGACGGTGCCGTTGGCAGGCACTCCGTCGACAAACTCCCAAGTAAACGAACCATCGGCTTTTCGAGTGCCAACAACCAGATCTCCGTAAGTCTTGTTGTAGCCGCTGATCACCACCTGACCGCTCACCAGACCGATCTCCGAGAAAAGGCCGTTTTCGCCCAATTCAAGGGCTGGTTTTTTCACGCACCGACAATCGGGTCCCGTGATCTTGCAGCTTGATGGATCGACTTTAAACTGCGTAGGATCGGGCTTATCGAAGCCCTTTTCACAGGTCAGCGTTTCGCAAGGCGCGGGGTTGTTGACGCACTGATCTTGCTGCGCGTTGCAGCACTTCCCTTCGCCACAATCGGCACCACCGCAAGGTAGCTGGCACTTACATTGACCGCTCACGCAGCTTGGTTGGATGCCTTCGTTACAGGTGATGGGCTGGATACAAGTGTTTTTGCCACCTGCACGGCAGTCTTCGTCGACGACACAACGGCGGAAGTTGCACTTTTTGCCGGTGCCGTTGCCAAAGTCACAGCAGATCTTTTCGCCTGTGCAATCCTTGTCTGCGGTGCATCCGTCCGAGGGTTTGGGGACGCAAGTTCCCAAGATCACGTCGCAGATCTCGTTGGGTCCGCACTCTGAATCTTTTGTGCAACGAGAGGGCTTGCATTGACCGCCTTTACAAACAAGGCCGGTCGGACAATCTTTGTCTTCTTTACAGATATCGGTGGTTGGTTTACAGACGCCTTGGCCGCTAGACTTGTCGCAATAACAACGGTTTGCGTTGCACTTTTCGCCAACGCACTCCGCATCATCAACGCAAGAGAAGACGCCCACATCCCCGCAATTGCATCCTTCGGTATAAAAAGCAAAAGGCAAAAAAAGGAACAACAAAAACACTCTCGACGAGCGTCTCAACATGGACATCCTCCTTGGGTCGATCCCATCCAAACAAGCGAAGTGTTTTGTGATGCCGAGGTGAGGCCCCAAATAACAGTATCGGATCAGCCCGATTCATCGAAACCACCACACGCCACCGCGCAGGCAACATACATCTGTTTGGTGGTAGCAGATGACCACCCTCCTGTCAACTACAGCTATCGGCAAGACAAACGATGTAATGTCAACGATATCGCGCTTTTCTTCACACTCCACAGACACGCCGCCCACCTTGTACCCCTCACGCGGCAGAAGTTCACACCATCGGACTTGCGGGGCGCGCATCCCTCACCCACGCCTCCCATCGCTGCGAAGGCATCCGCCAAAAGATCCACAACCCCAAAGCCCCTGTGACGATCGCAAGAAATTGTCCCGGCGTATAACCCGCATAACGGGCCTCATCGACACGCAGGACGTCCATCGCAAAACGAACCGGGGCATACGCCACCATCCAAAACCCCAGAGACGCCCCGATCCTTCGGTGTAGATCGCGACTGCTTCGAAAGTTGATCCACACCAACACCCCCAACAAGAGGGCTTCTAAGACGCCCAAATCGTATCTCGGATGCGTCCGAAATTGCGCATTTTCCGCCCAAAAGACATGGATTTGCTCGATCTGGGCGTGGGTGGCGTCTTCCCAAAATCGCACCGGCCAATGCAGCGTCAAGCCCTTGAGCAACCACCCCAAAAATGGATGCGCAACAAACGCCATCATCCCCGCACCAACGACCACAAAAAAACTTGAAACGCTCCAAAAAGGTTGTTCTTCCCATCGGCTCCACAAAAAAGCCAGCCACACCCCCACAAACAACACGGCCAACCAAAACCTCCACGAATCCAACGGCAAGATCTCGACCAACACCGCCGTCTGATCGGTGGGATAGAAGATCCCAACATCGCCCAGATGTTGTGGCTTTCCCGGGAACCAAACCCCCGGATGATCATGCGCGATCGCACACCCCAACCGCCCTAAAAAAAAGGCCGGCAAAAATCCGTAAGACATCACCTCCAAATACGGAAACAACGGAGCCCCCCGCCAACGCAAGTACACAACGATCACCAACAGCCCCCCCAAAAATCCCCCAAACGAAGAGATCCCCATCCAAGGCGCAAACAAACGCAGCGGATTTTCCAAGACTTTCTCAGGAAAGTACAACAGATCCGAAAACACATGCGACAGAAAAAAGCCACCCACCACCGCCCAAAAGATCGTATCGATCGTCAAGTTGGCGTCCAACCCCACCGCTTCCGCACGCTGGCGCGCCAAACGCGCCCCCCACACCACCCCCAACGCGATCAAGATCCCAAACACTTGCACCGAAAAAAAGTTCCCAAACTTGTAGACGGGAACATGAAGATAAGGCAACATAACCACTCCAGACGTAAATCGCCGAACCATCGGCCAAAAGGACGAAAAGAAAGTTTTCCTGCGATGCAACGGTACTATTACATGATCCAGCGCGACGGGCGCTATGCCCTCGGCCAAACGCACCGAATTCACGCCTTGATCACCGACCCCCACACCCCAGAAGACCACCCCGAACGCCTGTGGCTGATGGCCGATAAAGCCCTTTCTTCCTCCGAGCAGGCCTACCTCGAACGCCTGTTGGAGATGGCCGAAGATACGCCTTTTGGCCCCACGCTCGCTGTGTCTGAAACAGAAGCCAAGCGCATCTTGGATGCCTTACAAAAAAAATCCCTTCAAGACAAAGCCGACACGCCCGACGCTCCCGATCATACGGTCCCTCCCACCACACCACCCAAAACAGCGAGGCATCCGTCCCATCCCATCGAGCAGTCCACAAAACACACCCATTCGCACCATCCCATCGAGCAATCCGCAAAACACACCCATTCGCACCATCCCATCGAGCAATCCGCAAAACACACCCATTCGCACCATCCCATCGAGCAATCCGCAAAACACACCCACTCGCACCATCCCATCGAGCAATCCGCCGAAACGACCGCGCCACGTCAGATATCCTTCCTTGATGCCAAAGCACAGATCACCCTTCCAACAGCCCCCTCAGGAGGATCACGCCGTCATCCGCGCATCGACGCTTGGCCCGATCCTGCTCAATCGGCCCTTCGTCCAACGCATCCGACGTTATCTTCTTCCGACGAACCTCTGACAGGAGGGCAAGAGATCGCCTCGAACCGTCCCCTTGCTCAGCGGCAAGGGCTTCTTCAACAAAGTCTGTTTGGTCGATGGCAACAGGGAGATATCCTGTCTTTGCACACAGAAACAAATGGGGATCTGCTTCTTCGCTTGATGGATGTCGACGCCCTCCAACGCCTGTTGCGGCTCCGAGATGCGTTTCATCAACAAGAATCGACCGTCTCCGCGCTTTTCTCTCCCGTTGACTTGCTGCTTGCGGCGGTGCAAAACAAGCCACCGTACCCGATGCAGCCGAACCAAGCCTACTTTGTGTATCAGCCGATCCACCTGTATCGTCGGCTCTTTGGCTCGTGGCTCCCCGACGACAGCGCGCACGAAGTCCACGCCTTTTTCAACGAACAGATCGACGCAGAAGAATGCTTTCTCTGTCTCGGTCGCCCCTTTCAAAGCCGAAGAACCCACGCGCAGCGCGGCGAGATGGGAACGTATCGAGGTGAAGTCGTGCGATCTTGGGTGATCCCACTCCTCCAAGATCCGTCCACAGACCTCTTTGAAAAACTCTTGCGCGACGCCCAAATCCGCTGCCCAATTTATGACCAAAACCTCGGCCATTTGGGAGAGATGGAATTTTACTTTCGATTGCTCCAACAACTTGGCCTCCATCCCGACCACATCCTCGAAGAGATCGAAGATATCATCCCGATTGATAGCCTTTGCCGGCTACTGGAGGTGGATCGCCCTCCGCTCACCCCTGACCGCGAGTCAGATGATCTGCCACCCTTCGCCCGTGATCAAGACGACGACTTCTGATGCGGCTGTTTTTTCTTCACGAAAACGTAAGAGCCTTCTATCTATTTATTCTATAATATGTTTTTTTGCTTCGATTCGTGCGCGCATGATTTCTTGACAAGGGGAGGGTGGTGGTTATGTTCTGTCTCGCATTAGGACATGAAACCTGCCAAATAAGGCGATCTACCCGCATTATCTGGACTGATTGCACCGCGAAAACCTCTCGACAGGCACACTTGCGGCTAGAGGAGATTTTTTTATGGGTAAAGTGATTGGTATCGATCTAGGAACCACCAACTCCGTTGTAGCGGTCATGGAAGGCAGCGAGCCCAAAGTGATCGTCAACCAAGAAGGCTCACGCACCACCCCCTCTGTGGTGGCCTTTACAGATACAGGAGAACGCCTCGTTGGCCAAGTCGCCAAGCGCCAGGCGATTACCAACCCCGAACGCACCATCTACTCGATCAAACGCTTCATGGGCAACCGCTTCAACGAAGTGACCGACGAGATCAAACGCGTCCCCTACAAAGTGGTCCGAGGCAACAACGAAGACGCCCGCGTCAACATCGACGGAAAACAACACTCGCCGCCCGAGATCAGCGCAGTCATCCTCCAAAAACTCAAACAAGCCGCCGAAGATTACCTCAGTGAAGCCGTCACCAAGGCCGTGATCACCGTCCCTGCTTACTTCAACGACTCACAACGCCAAGCCACCAAAGATGCCGGCCAGATCGCAGGACTCGAAGTCCTACGGATCGTCAACGAACCCACCGCCGCCGCGATGGCTTACAGCCTTCAAGAGAAAAAAGAACACAAGATCGCCGTGTATGACTTTGGCGGTGGTACCTTCGATATCTCTATCCTCGAGGTCGGCGATAGCGTGATCCAAGTCCTCTCCACCAACGGCGACACACACCTCGGTGGCGATAGCATCGACGAAGAGATCATTGAGTATCTGATCAAAGAATTCAAACGCGACAGTGGTATCGATGTCACAGGCGACAAGATGGTGTTGCAGCGCCTCAAAGAAGCCGCTGAAAAGGCCAAGATTGAACTCTCCAGCGCCATGGAAACGGAGATCAATCTGCCCTTTTTGACCGCCGATCAAAAAGGCCCCAAGCACCTCCAGATGAAGCTCACCCGCCCCAAACTTGAGCAACTGATGGACGACCTGATCACCAAAACCAAAGCCCCCTGCATCCAAGCTCTCAAAGACGCCAAGCTTTCGGCCTCGGAAGTCGACGAAGTAATCCTCGTCGGTGGATCGACCCGTATCCCCGCCGTTCAAGCACTCGTCAAACAAATCTTCGGAAAAGATCCCCACAAAGGCGTCAACCCCGACGAAGTCGTCGCCCTCGGTGCTGCCGTCCAAGCCGGTATCCTCGCAGGCGACGTCAAAGACCTACTCCTGCTCGATGTCACCCCCCTCTCGCTCGGGATCGAAACCCTTGGCGGCGTCTTTACCAAGCTGATCGAACGCAACACCACGATACCCACCCGCAAGTCCGACACCTTCTCCACCGCAGCAGACGGCCAAACCTCCGTCGAGATCCACGTCCTCCAAGGCGAACGCGAACTCGCCAAACACAACCGCACCCTCGCTCGCTTCCACCTCGAAGGCATCCCGCCAGCCCCTCGCGGCATTCCCCAGATCGAAGTGACCTTTGATATCGACGCCAACGGTATCCTCCATGTCTCCGCTGTCGACAAAGCCACCAGCAAAAAACAAAACGTCCGTGTCGAATCGTCTTCGACGCTTTCCGATGACGACATCAAACGCATGGTCAATGAGTCTGAACGCTTCGCCGAAGAAGACAAAAAACGCCGCGAAGTGATCGAAGTCAAAAACGCGGCAGACACCATGCTCTACCGCACCGAAAAAATGCTCAAAGAAAGCAGCGACAAGATCGCCGCCCCCAAAAAAGTGGCTCTCGAATCCAAGCTCGAAAAACTCCGTCAACTCAAAGATTCGAGCGAAGATCTACAAGAGATCAAATCCTTGATGGAAGAGATCGAAAAAGAAACCTACGCCATCGCCGAAGATCTGTACAAAAATGCCAGCGACAACGGCGCAGCATCGGGCGGTTCAGCAGGTGGCGATGACGATGTCATCGACGCCGAATACGAAGACAAGAAATAAACCTACCTCCCCGCCTACTCCCTCTCGCGCTCTCTCATCTCTCCCCCTCTCATCTCTCCCCCTGCACAACACTCCCTTCAAAACAACACGATGACGCAACGAAAAAGGGTTGCTTCTAAGATCGTCCTTTGCTATAAGTGTTCTGCCCTTTCGAGATAGAGCGCCTTTTGAACCCAAATCGCCCGATTCTTGGTCTTCAAAGGCCCCCGCTGAGGGCATCCAACGCAGCGCAGGTGTTTGGGAAAAGTGGGTCTTGTTGCCCGCTTTTTTGTTTATGGGGCCTTCCGATCGTCTTTGTTCAAACCTGCGACACCCCTCCGCGTACAAGGAAACTCCCGACCCAAAGCGCAGACACCCCCCTCCAGACCCATGTCTCCGCTTGTCATCACAAAAGGCAGGATTCGATATGTGTGCAGCAACCCGTAACAGCGTCATCGAAGCCCTTTGGGCGCTTCTTGACCCTCTCATCGAAGGGGCGGGTTTTGAATTGTTGGAGATCGAATACGTCCGCGAAGGACAATGGATCCTCCGACTCTACGTCGACAAACCCGATCTCCCGATCCTCGAAGGTCTTGGCGTTGCTCCCGGGCAGGGCATCTCACTAGACGACTGCGCCAGCCTCAGCCGCCAAGTCTCCGCATTCTTGGATGTCGAAGAAGTCATCCCCCACGCCTACAACCTCGAAGTCTCTTCGCCCGGCATCCAACGCCCCCTGCGCAAAAAATCGGAATTTCAACGTTTCGCCAGTTGCCGAATCCGCCTCAAAAGCCTCGATCCGATACGCTCCGAAGATCCGAACTTTCCAACGCCCAGCCGCAACATGTACGGAGCCATCGTCGAGATCCATGACGATTATCTCGGCCTCGATATGGACGGACACCTCTTCCACATCCCTTGGCACCTGATCGCCAAAGCTCACCTCGATCCCGATATGGACGCGTGGCTTGCGCTGTCTTCCAAGACGCACATCGAAATTGAAACAGGAGAATAGAACGTATGGCCGCAGATGACTTGCAGCTCAAAAAAGTGTTGGAAGCGATCGAACGCGAGAAAGGCATCGATCGCTCTGTCCTTATCGATACCATCGAGTCCGCCGTCTTGAAGGCTGCCCGCAAAAAACTTGGGATGAATCTCGATCTAGAAGCCCGCTACAACGAAGAAAAAGGCGAAGTCGAGGTCTTCCGTTGGTTGCGCGTCGTCTCCACCATCGAAGATCCCGACCGCGAGATCGAACTCGAAGAAGCTCGGCAAAAACTCGACCAAAACTGCGATGTGGACGATGAACTCGGCGAAAAGATCGATACATCGGACTTTGGGCGCATCGCCGCACAAACCGCCAAACAAGAGATCATCCGCCGCGTTCGTGATGCCGAACGCGAGCTGGTCTACAACGAATACAAAGACCGCCGTGGAGAGATCGTCACAGGCGTACTCCGTCGCCACGAACGGCAAAACTGGATCATCGACCTTGGCCGCGCAGAAGCCCTGCTCACCAAAGAAGATCAGATCCCCAAAGAGACCAACGTCCGCATCGGCGACCGTATCCAAGCCTACATCAAAGACGTCAGAAACGAAGACAACAAACCCATCGTCACCCTCAGCCGCACAGACGAAGGTTTCTTGATCAAACTCTTTGAGATGGAAGTTCCCGAGATCTACGAAGGGATCGTCAAGATCGTCAGCGCTGCCCGCGATCCGGGCGTACGCGCCAAGATCGCTGTCACCTCACGCGACAACGACGTCGATCCTGTCGGTGCGTGCGTCGGCGTCAAAGGCGCTCGCGTTCAGTCTGTCGTCCAAGAACTGCGCGGCGAAAAGATCGATATCGTCCTCTACAGCGAAGATCCCGCCCGCTTTGTTTGCAACGCCATCGCCCCCGCACAAGTCAGCCGCGTCATCATCGACGAAGATGTCCGATCGATGGAGTTGATCGTCCCCGACGATCAACTCTCCCTCGCTATCGGTCGAAAAGGCCAAAACGTTCGGCTCGCTTCAAAACTCACCAACTGGCGCATCGATATCCTTTCGGATCAAGACGTCCTCGCCGAGCAAGAACGCACCGTTAGCCTCATGCAAGAATGCGCCGGCGTCACCCGCGAGATGCTCTTGCCCTTGTTTAAACTCGGATACCGCTCCGCCCACGATATCGTCAAAGCCGATCAACAAGACCTCGCGATCATCCCCGGCATCGGAACAGAAAACGCAACCTTACTCCAAGAAACCGCAACCAAAGTGGTACGCGAGATCGAAGCGCAACGCCGTACGATCCGAAAGCCTTTGCGACCCACACCCAACACCGCCGCTGTCGAAGGCACCCCAGAAGCTCGCACAACGCCCTCATCCACCGATGAAAACCAAACCGAACAGCCTTCGTCTGCATCCGTCGACGAAAACCACATCGAACAGCCTTCGTCTGCATCCGCCGACGACTCCTCAAACAAACCAAACCACCCCCCAGAACAAAGCGAAAACGCCCCTTCTGTGGACAAAGACAACTCCTAACAAGAAAACGAAACAACACAAATCAACGAACGTTTCGAGGCCCAACAGCCCCGAAACACCCGATGACTCCACAAACAGAGCCTTCTCACGCATACCCCCGTGGTGCTTGTTCTCACACAACCCACCGCCGAAAGAGGACTCCACTCTCAAAGGAGAAGAGATTGACGGAAACGGCAAACCAAGAACCCGAAGAAACAGGCCCCCTACGCACTTGCGTAGCAACGCGGAAACGCCTTGCCCCCGAACAGATGTTGCGCCTTGTCCTTGATCCAAGCGGACAACGCGTCTATCTCGATTACCTGCACAAGCTCCCCGGACGCGGCGCTTATGTCTGCGCCGACCGTGACAGCTTGCGCAAAGCTGTCGAAAAAGGTGGCATCAAAAAAGCCTTCCGTGCGCCCGTTATCGCTGACGCAGACACCCTTCTCCGAGAAGCTGCCGAAGCTGCCAACCGTCACCTCTCTTCTTTGCTTGCTTTGGGGCTGCGCGCAGGAGCGATCGCTGCCGGCAACAGCCGCGTCGAACACACCCTGCGCCAAGGCTCCGCACTTCTCATGTTGATCGCGATGGACGCTGCACCAAGCATCCTCACCAAGTTTTCTCGCTGGGCCGCACGCCTCTCCATCCCTTGCCTTCAAACCTTTCCCAAAGACGTTCTTGGCTCCCCTCTGCGACTCCCCTCCTGCTCCCTGTTGACCGTCACAGAGGCGGGCTTTGCAGAAATATTGCAACGCGAAGCCATACGCGCCCAAGGGTTCCTTCCCCCCATGCCACCTCCCGCAAAGGACCACACACAAAAGGAACACACCCAAGATCAAGATGCGGATGCGGATGCGTCACCCCTCCCCGACTCTCCGCCCCCAAACGATCACAAACCTTAGCCGACCGTTCAAAACAAATGCGTTTGTTACTTACCGCTGCACTTTTGCTGTTGTGGATTAGATAAACTTTTCCGAGGAGCTTACTAGATGGCCAAGATTCGCGTTCACCAAGTCGCCAAAGAACTGGGGATACCAAGCAAAGAGTTCATCGAGAAAGCCCAACAGTTGGGCTTTTCACACATTAACTCTCACGCCAATACGTTGGAAAACAACGAGATCAAAGAACTCAAACTCAAACTCGGGCAAGGCAAAACTTCTGAACCTGTTGTTCGCCCCACCGTCTTGCGCAGACGTGCCCAAACCGCAGACCCCGAACAGGCCACCCCCAATATCCAAACCATCGTCACCCGACGAGAAGGCGAACAAGAGATCGTGATACAGCGCACGCGTTGGGAAATGCCCCAAACCATCGCCTCCCTCCCCACACAACTCTTGTCCCTCGATCTTGGCATCCGGCCTGATGCTCCGCCTCCCTTCGTCCCTCCCAATCTATCTTCAACACCACCCGAGATCGCAAATCCCGCCCCGATCTCCACGCACACTCTCCCCACCGAACATCCCCCACAAAAAGAAACCCCTATAGCAGAAAAACCTACCAACGATCCTCCCCATGTATCCGATAAATCCAAAAAAGCGGAAACAATTTCTTCGCCCGCTCCTGTACAACACAAAACCGATCCTGTACTACTCGAACATCCTTCGCCAGAGCAGCCCAAACCGCGTGACCTTGCCAAGGCCCCCACCACCGCGACGACCGCAGATTCACCGGCCCACACCGAAGGAAAGATCCAAACCATAACCCTCGCGCAGGAACCTGTTGGTCCATCTGGAGAAGATGTGACTCGTCCCTCAAAAACGACTACACCGTCAACCTCTACCGAGGAGCCTACGCCTTCCCGTCAGATCGACGCCCCGAAGACTTCGTCTCCGCCTCACCAACCTGAGGAGCTCAAGATACCCCACATGGCCGAACCATCGTCCCAAACCACCCCCACCCCCACCCCGCCCCACCGCGTCGAAAAGGCTGGACCTCCCAAATCCCAATCCTCTGCGCACACGCCCCCCTCGCAAACACCCCCACCTGCGGATCCACAAGCCCCACAACCTCCACCGTCTCGGCCACAACAGCCGTCACCTTCCTCCCGCTCCTCCCAACCCAACACACAGTCCAACTCTCGTTCGGCTCCTTCAACTCCGCACTCCGCGCAACACTCTCCCCAAAACCCGCGATCCAACCCACAACAAACCTCTCCCTCCACCCAAAGCTCCTCCGCCGCCAACTCGCCCTATCCACAAAGTCGCAATGAGCGCCACTCACAAAGCCAAGGTGAGCGCCCTCAACAAAGCCAAGGTGAGCGCCACTCACAAAGCCAAGGTGAGCGCCACTCACAAAGCCAAGGTGAGCGCCACTCACAAGGCCAAGGTGAGCGCCCTCAACAAAGCCAAGGTGAGCGCCACTCACAAGGCCAAGGTGAGCGCCCTCAACAAAGCCAAGGTGAGCGCCACTCACAAAGCCAAGGTGAGCGCCCTCAACAAAGCCGACCCTACTCACAAGGCCCTTCGCAAGGTCAAGGTGAGCGCCCTCAACAAAGCCGACCCTACCCACAAGGCCCTTCACAAGGCCAAGGTGAGCGCCCTCAACAAAGCCGAACCTACTCGCAAGGCCCTTCACAAGGACAAGGTGAGCGCCCCCAACAAAGCCGGCCCTACTCACAAGGCCCTTCACAAGGCCAAGGTGAGCGCCCCCAACAGAGCCGACCCTACTCACAAGGCCCTTCACAAGGCCAAGGCGAGCGCCCTCAACAGAGCCGACCCTACTCACAAGGCCAAGATGATCGCCCTCAACAAGGGTACGACGCTTATCCCAGACGACCTCGCGCCCCTGAGATCCCCATCCTCGATCCGATCCCCACGGACGCCTTTGGCTTTGGCGAAGACCTTCGCGGTTCTCGCAAACAAAGCAAACGCCACAACCGCAGCACACCCAACAGCAGCCCGACCAACGACGAGTTTGGTCGCGGAAAACGACCGACCAAAAACGCCCCTGCTCCTTCGCAACTTCTCAAGCCCAAAAAGGCCAAAGACCGCAAGCTCGCCAAACAGCGAGGCCCACAACAGCCCATCACCGCACCCATGTCCGAACGAAAGCGCGTGATCAAAGTCGACGAAGCGATCTCCGTGAGCGAACTGGCCCATCGCATGGGTGTCAAAGCAACTGAGTTGATCATGAAGCTCCTCAAACAAGGACTCATGGCCACCATCAACCAAGCCTTGACCATCGAAGAAGCCACCCGCCTCGCAAAAGACTTTGACTACGACGTCCAAGACGTTGGCTTTGAAGAAGAAGCCATCCTACACCAACGCGAAGAAACCGATAGCTCCGACGAACTTTTCCCTCGTTCTCCTGTCGTCACTGTCATGGGACACGTCGACCACGGAAAAACTTCGCTGCTCGATAGCATCCGCAAGGCTCGCGTTGTCGATCAAGAAGCCGGTGGGATCACCCAACACATCGGGGCCTACGCCGTAGAACGCAACGGACACAAGATCGTCTTCCTCGATACGCCCGGACACGAGGCATTTACCGCGATGCGAGCGCGTGGCGCGCAAATCACCGATATCGTCATCCTCGTCGTCGCTGCCGATGACGGGATCATGCCGCAAACGGTCGAAGCTATCCGACACGCCCAATCTGCGGGCGTCCCCATCGTCGTCGCGATCAACAAGATCGACAAACCAAGCGCCGATCCCAAACGTGTTCGCTACGAACTCACTCAGTACGACCTCTTGGATGAAACCTTCGGTGGAAGCGTCCAAATGGCTGAAGTCAGCGCGATGACAGGCGCAGGCATCGACGAACTCCTTGAGCGCGTCCTACTCGAAGCCGAGATCCTCGAACTCCGCGCCAACCCAAACAAACGCGCCAAAGGAACCGTGTTGGAGTCCCGCATCGAAAAAGGACGCGGACCCGTCTCGACTTTCCTCGTCCAAGAAGGAACCTTGCGCAGCGGCGATGCCGTCGTTGTCGGCCCGCACTACGGTCGCGTCCGTGCGATGTTCGACGACAGCAACCGCCCCCTTAAAGAAGCCGGCCCCGCCATGCCCGTCCGTGTACTCGGACTCTCCGGCCTCCCCGACCCCGGCGAATCCTTCGATTGCGTAGCGGACGAAAAAGCCGCCAAACAAGTCGCAGAACACCGCCAAGAACAAACCCGACGCATCGAACAAGCAGGCGCTGTTCGACGCACTTCTTTTGGCGATCTCTTTGGCGAAGAGAAAAAAGAACTCAACATCATCCTCAAAGCCGATATGCAAGGCTCCCTTGAAGCCTTGCGCGAAAGTCTGCTCAAGATCCAACACGTCGAGATCGAACTCGCGATCCCCCTCGCTGCTGTCGGTGGTATCACCGAAAACGACGTCAACTTGGCAGCCACCACCAACGCTGTGATCATCGGCTTCCAAGTCCGGCCCGACGCCAAAGCACAAAAGCTCGCAGAAACCGAAGGCGTCGAGATCCGTATCTACCGCGTGATCTACGACCTGCTCAACGATGTCAAAGCCGCGATGGAAAAACAACTCGCCCCCACCATCCAAGAAAAACCCATCGGACAAGCCGAGATCCGCAACGTCTTTGCTATCTCCAAAGTCGGAAAGATCGCAGGTTGCTACGTCACCGAAGGCAAACTCACCCGCAACGGCTTGATCCGACTCTACCGCAACGATATCCAGATCTACGAAGGCAAGATCAGCGGACTCAAGCGCTTCAAAAACGATGCGCGTGATGTCGCCCAAGGCTACGAGTGTGGTGTCCAGATCGACGGCTACCAAGATATCCGCGAAGGCGACACCATCGAGTGCTACGAACTGGAAGAGATCGAGACCAAACTGGAGAGCTAATCGTGGTTGTCGGGGTCTGTCGCCTCAGTCTCTACCTCCAAGGTGTCCGCTCGCTCAAAGGCAAACGACAGATCGTGCGGCGCATCGTCGAACGCGTCCGAAATCGCTTTCAGATCGCGATCGCCGAAGTCGCCGACCAAGATATGCACCAGCGCGCAACCCTTGGCATCGCCCTTGTTGGGAATCAACACACCCACATCCAAATACGCCTATCTTCCGTCCTCCAAGCCATCGAGTCCCTCCAACTCGGGATCCTTCTTCAACCCCAAATCGAGATCGCCCACTACGGCGAAGACTTCGGCCACTCCGAAAACTACGCCTCCATCCTCTCCCTTTCTTCCTCCTCGTCACACGACGAAAATCACAAGGAGTACGGGCAGCAGGGCGCTCTCGATGACAGCGGGGATCTCGAAGAAGATCCCCTGTGGGATATCGAGGCCGAAGAAGCCGCGCTCCAACGCGGTGAAGATGAAGACGAAGACGAAAACGAAGAAGACGACGCCATCCCGCCCGCTTGGCGGGACTTCGTCAAAGAAAGAGATCACAAACCATGAGTGCCCACCGCACCGACCGCCTCGCCCAACAATTCCGCCAAGAGATCAGCGACATGCTCCAACGCAACGAGATCAAAGATCACCGTCTTGGCTTTGTCACCGTCTCAGGTGTGCGCGTGAGCAAAGACATCAGCCAAGCCCTTGTCTTTGTCAGCGTCTTTGGTAGCCCCCAAGAAGCCAAAGACAGCATCGCCGCTCTCCAACACGCCCAAGGTTTCATCCGACACGAACTCGCGCAACGCCTCCGCATCCGACGCACGCCTGCGATCCTCTTTCAACTCGACCACTCCATCGAAGAAGGGCATCGCATCAATCAACTGATCCAACAACTCCCCGAGTTCCAGTCCCCCACACAAACCGATGCTCCACCCGATGAGGACGGCAGCGTATGAGCCTAGACAACACCCTTCACCTCGATCACCTCTGGTCCCAGATCACCACAACCATCCACGCCGCCCAACGCCTCTTGATCGCAGCACATCGTGGGCCGGATGGCGATGCGGTCGGCTCCGCCCTCGGCCTTTATGCGACCCTCCAAGCTCTCGGAAAAGACGTCACCCTCTACGATAGCGCCCCCTACCCCGAGCGTTTCGACTTTCTCCCCAACCTCCACGCCCTCACCACTTCGCTTGATCCTCACGCCCATTTTGATGCCACCATCCTTTGCGATTGCGGCGAACTTGCCCGCGCACCCGAAGGTTTCCCTTCCCGCGAACGCCTCGGAACCTTCATCGTTCTCGATCACCACATCACCTCCGGACTCGAAGGCGATATCAACCTCAACAACCCCAATTCTCCTGCAACGGGGCTGTTGATCCTCGAACTCGCCCAGCGCCTCCATGTCCCCCTTCTTCCCGCCATCGCCAAATCCGTATACTGCGCTCTGCTCTCCGATACGGGCGGCTTTCGCTACCAAAAAACCAGCCCCGCCGCACTCCGCGCAGCAGCCGAACTCCTCGAAGCCGGCGTCGATCCTTGGGAGGTCTCTTCTGGACTCTTCGAGTCGAATCCGATCGAACGCCAGCGTCTGCTCGCTCTCTGCCTCCATACCCTCGATCTCCGAAACAACGGCCTGATCGCGTTCCTCCACGTCACCGAAGAGATGTTCCACCAAACCAACAGCGACGCAAGCATGACCGACGGTTTTGTCAACTTTGGCCGAGGCATCAAAGGGGTCGAAGTCGCCGCCTTCTTGCGCCCCCAACCACAAGGCTGGAAAGTCAGCTTGCGCTCGCGTGGCCGTGTCAACGTCTCAGGTGTCGCAAGTCACTTCGGCGGTGGAGGGCATCAACAAGCCGCTGGCACCGTCATCCAAGGCGATCTCGAACAAGTCAAACAAGCGATCCTTCTCTCGCTCCTCCCACAACTGCAAGCCCTCACTTGATCTCCACACAAAAACTCCACCTCTCGACAACGCCCACCCCACCGCAAAAATCATCACAACACAAACCCTCATCCCGCCGCGAAAATCATCACCACAACCCCTCACCCCAACACGGAACATCTCATGGACGGCCTACTTCTTCTTGACAAACCCCAAGGTCTCACTTCCATGCAAGCGCTCGCTCGCATCAAAAAGCTTCTTCGCGCAAAAAAAGCCGGACACACGGGAACCTTGGACCCTCTCGCCACGGGGATTTTGCCGATCTGCCTTGGTCAAGCAACACGCCTCGCCCAATTCTTACTCGCAAGTGACAAACGCTATGAGGCCGAGATACTCCTTGGGATCGAGACGGATACGCTCGACAGCGAAGGGGCGATCACCCACCAATCGCCCCTTCCCACCGACCTCTCCGAAGAAAAGATCCAACACGCTCTCCAAGGCTTTTGTGGCCCCCAAGAACAAGCTCCTCCCGCCTACTCCGCGCTCAAGATCCAAGGGCAACGCGCTTACGATCTCGCTCGTGCAGGCCAAGACATCGAACTTTCCCCCCGCCCCATCGAGATCTTCTCGATCCAGCTTCTCTCCATCGATCTCCCGCACGTCCGCTTTTCTTGCCACGTCTCCAAAGGCACCTATATCCGATCGATGGCACGCGATATCGGGCAATCTCTCGGGTGTGGCGCTCATCTAACCGCTCTGCGCCGCACGCAAACAGGCCGATTCTCCGTCGAACAAGCGCTCACCCTCCCCGCCATCCAACAAGATCCGCTCGCCGCGATCGCATCGATCCTCCCCATCGACGCGATGCTGATCGAGCTTCCAGCCCTCCAACTTTTTGACGAAGAAGCCAAACGCCTACGCCAAGGACTCTTAACTCGCGCCTTCCAAGAGCGCGTCCCTCCGCCTTCTCACAACGAGCCTCTCCCTTACCGTGCGCTCGACCCACAACAACACACCCTTGCTTTGCTCCAACCCACCCCCTGCGGATGGACGATCTTGCGCGTTCTTGATCCATCCTCGACCACAAACACCCCCTAACCACCCTCCCATCGACTTCTTCGAAAGTTCACTCAGACGCCCGTTCGCGTTGGCGCGAAGCCAAGGATTGCGCCTGCAAAAACGCTCGGGTCGCCTCGTCATTCTTCTTTTGCGCTTTAAGGATGTAGGCCAATTGATGAAACAACGACGGATCTTGAGGCGCAAGCGCGATCGCTTCTTTGAGCACTTTTTCGGCGCGGATGTAGTTCCCCTGCTGCCCGAGGGCTGTACCCAAATTGAAGTACGGAGAAACATCCAACGGATCGAGCTGGATCGCTTTCAAAAAAGCCTCCTCAGCTTCTCGATAACGTCGTTGCCGACCCAAGATGATCCCGAGTTCGTTGTGATACACCGACTTGTTTGGGGAAAGCTGGATCGCCTTTAAGAAAGCCTCTTCGGTTTCGAGCAAGCGATCCTGTTTGCCAAGCGCAAGACCAAGGTTGTAATACGATCCCGCTCGCTGAGGTTGAAGCCGGATGCTCTCTCGAAACACTTCTTCGGCCTCTCGATAGCGGGCCTGCTTGCCGAGAATGATGCCTAAATGAAAGTAGGGGGCCGGATCGCTTGGGTTTTTGCGAACAGCTTCGCGAAAAACAGCCTCCGCTTCGGGCAGTTTCCCAGAAGCCACCAACCCCATCCCACGCTCTTTAAAACGTTGCGTCTCGATCGACAACGGTTCCTCGGGCCTTTCGACCTCCTGTGAAAGTACTGCGATCGCGGTAGAAGAGGCGCTGCGTCGGCCATTTTGGACGGAAGGTAGCCCGCCGCCCGTCCCTCCCGACGTCGGCGAAAAACTGGGCAATGGATGAGCGCTCGAAGATGCCCGATTACCCGTATTTTGCGCAGTTCCTGAAGACGCCCGACTGCCCGAATTCGTAGCATCCGACGAAAGCGCCCGACTGCCCGAATTCGTAGCATCCGACGACGGCACCCGACCACCCGTATTCGGAGCAGCCCCCGCAGACGCCCGATGATTCGAATTCAACGCCCCCCCCGCAGAAGGTGGATGGGCCGGCGCTTGTCCAGAGGCCGAAAGAACGGGCAACACGGACGAAGAAGCGGCTGCAGCTTGTTGACCTTCGGGCGTTGGCAAAAAATGAAACGGGATCTCATCCGAATTATCGTGCTCGTTGGATGCCCTCGCAGAGGCGGGGGCGTCCGAGGGAGCATGCTCTGGCGCAAGAGGCTTTGCGTCATCAAAAACAGGCGGCGAAGGCCGAAAGATCGTCTCATCGTCGTCTTGCGGCTCGTTGCGCAACATCGCCGCCAACGGATGACCCGCAAAGGGGTCCATCTGCAAACGCAAAGACGCCAGCAAATCCTCTTCTTCGACGACTTGCGTTTCCTCCGAGCGAGAGGCAGACAATCGCCGCTGAAGCCCTCGACGCTCCGCCGAAGTATCCTCTTGGGGAACCATCCGAACGGCTGTCTCTTCGGTGGTTTGGAGGGGAATCGACTGATAGCGCACCCTTGTCTTGTCTTCGTTTTCGTCTGCGTCATCAAGCGCCAACGCCGCTTCGACAGGATCTCCCTCTGCCTGCCACGGATCGAGATCCAAGTTCGTTTGCAAAGGTTGACTCAAGCGCCGCTGCCACGAAGATGTCACCGCATAATCGCGCACCACCGTCTGATCTTCGGCTCCCGCATCCATAAACAGCACAGCGGTATCCTCTTCGTCTTCGGGCTGCAAGGCGATCTCAGGAACCACCCAAGGCAAGGCACGCCCCGCCTCCCCAAACACCGAATCTTCCGCGTGTCTTGGCCGAAGCCGCGACGACACCGCTTCGCCGATCTCTGCCGACGAAATCGCCCGCGCCTCTTGTCCGCCTGAAACATCGACCGCAACAGAACGATTTCCCTGCTCCATCAAGGCCGAGGCATCGACATGAATCAAAGAGGCTTCATCCGAATCCTGCGAAACTTGCGAAAGCGCCGAAAGATCCGGCACAGATCCAAGCTGCTGCTCGATCGGCATATCTCGCAACGCCACGCACTCCAAAAAAGCGGCCTTGAGATCTTCCCACACCTCAAGAGCGCTTGCATAACGCGCTGCGGGTTCTTTCGCCAACAAGCGACTGACGCATGCTTGCAGACTTGGACTACAACGACGATCCGGGATATCGGGCGGGGGTTGGTGCAGGTGCATCTCCATCAACGCAAATCGCGAGGGTGCATGAAACGGTGGGCGCCCCGCCAACATCTCAAACAAGATAATCCCAAACGAGTAAAGGTCCGTCCGATGGTCCAGATCGGGATCTCCCTTGATCTGCTCGGGGGACATATAGTACGGCGTCCCCAACGAAAACCCCGGTCGTGTCAAGTTCATCAACGAAGAATCGTTTTCCATGTGATTTTTGGCGATCCCAAAATCAAACAGCTTGACCTGCGGGTTTTTGTCGCTGTCTTTGGTCACCATTACGTTGGACGGCTTGAGATCGCGGTGGATAAAGTGCCGTGTGTGGATAAAGTCCAGCGCAGAACACAACTGCTCGCAAACATCGCGGATATACCCCAGCGATAGCGGAAAATCTTGCTCGATGGCTTGCTTGAGCGTACGCCCCTCGACGTACTCCATCACGCAGTACGACAACCCATGCTCGTCCTGCCCAAAATCCAAAACGTGTACAATGTTGGGATGCTGTAAACGCGCAAGACTCCGTGCTTCCGAACGTAAGCGCGCAGACTCCCCTCCCCGCGTCAAGATCTTGATCGCGACCGTCTTGCCCAACGTCGCGTGTTCGGCTTCATACACTTGGCTGAATCCGCCCTCTCCCACTTTTCGTTTCAGCAGATAACGATTGTCTAACAACGACTGCTTTTTCATCCAAAAAAAAACCTTGCTCCAAAAAAACGACCTCTTGCGCTTCACAAGCGGCGTCTACATTAGCAAGAGAACGATCATTGCGTCAACACAAGACAGCGCGTTTCACTCGGACACGACACACGCCCCTACGCCCTTCCTACCGAAAACACGGGCCGGATTGCCATCGACGATCCCCACCTCCCCATCCCTCACCGAAACCTCTTCAACCTGTCGGCGTAGATATCCTTCATGCTTCTGAGCAGCCGATGTCGATATCCTTCCACGCTCCGCGTTGCCAACGCCAAAACAACGCATACCTTCGATCAACCGATGTGGATATCCTTCCACGCTCCGCGTTGCCAACGCCAAAACAACAACACCCCCACCAACAAGATATACAACACCGCCCCCCACCAAGCCCCGATTACTCCCCCCCCCATCCATCGCCCCAACAAGTAGACCAGCGGTACAAAAAAGCCCCAACTGGCCGCGATCATCAGCCACATCGGATACGTTGTATCTCCCGCGCCGCGCAATGCACCCGTTGCAGCCATGCCCAAAGCATCGAAGATCTGAAACAACCCTGCCATCAAAAACAGCGTCGTTCCAAGCTCTACAACACTTGGCTCTCGGTTAAACAACAACATCACCTCCCGACCAAACACCGCAAAGATCAACGCCATCACGCCCATATACAACATCGCCAGTTTGATCGCCGAAAATCCGCTGCGTTCTGCATCTTCTTTTCTTCTTGCGCCGATGTATTGGCCCACAAGCGTTGTCGCAGCAATAGAGATCGCAACACCCGGCATAAACGAAAGGTGCAGCATCTGAAGCACGATGTGATGCGCCGCCAAAGCCTTCTCTCCAAAATGCGCAACAAACGCCGTAAACACCGTCCACGAACCCGTTTCCAACACCCACTGCACACCAATCGGCAGACCCACCGCACTCAAACGGCCCAGCTCTCGCCCTTGAAAAGACCACGCACGAGTCCGATAACGCCTATGTACCCGAGGACTCCAATAAACCCACAAGTACAACATCAACCCCAACATCTGCGCGAGGTTGGTTGCGTGCGCCGCACCTGCCGCACCCATCGCAGGGATCGCTCCCCATCCAAAGATGAAGACGTAGTTAAAAGGCACGTTCAAAAATACGATCAAAAAAGAAACGTACATCGGTGTGCGCGTGTCGCCTGTACCGCGCAAAAACGACACCACCGAAAAACTCGCGCAAGCCAAGATCCCGCCCCACAAACGCACCGAACTGTACGCCATCGCGGGCTCCGCAAGCGACGCCTTGGTCCCTGCCATCGAAAGCATCCACGGTAGCAAGGGCTGGAATGTCAACAGCAAAAGACCCGATCCCACCGCGATCATCAGACCGTAGTTGGCGTAACGCCCTGCTTCATGAAAGGACCGCTCGCTGTCTTTTGGATCAGCGCCTTCTTGTTGGGCGGATTCTTTGCCCTCACCTTCTTTTTGCGAAACAAACGTCGACACGCCGTTGATCACGCCAAAGAAAAACGAAAACAACACCCACACCAACATATTACCTAAACCGACCGCTCCTTGCGCCGCCGTAGAGACATACCCCATAAACCACGTGTCGACGATCCCCAACAAAGATTGCGCCATCATTGAAAGCACCACAGGATACGCCAACACAACGATCTCTCGAAACCCTCCAGCTTCCGCACTCTCCATCGAGGCGGAGGACGCTTTTTTGGGCGAACTTCCGCCGCCGCTTGGTGGAGCGCCGCCTTGTCTGCCTTCAGACGAGGACTCTACGATGCTTGTCTCGACGGGCAAAGAAGATGATCTTGGAAGCTCGTCGTGCGGAACAGGCGGATGTTCCTGAAAAAAACGCTTTGAATTACGCCGTTCACGCGGCGATGATGTAAGCACGACAACCTCCCATACGATCTGCCGCACGCCCAAGCCCACACCAACGTATGCGCCCGTCCTACGGCAACCAACAAAAAACAACCCTGCAAATCTTGAAGATATCCGATGCGTTCATGCTCCCCCAAACACCCGACCTCTCCTCCTCAGAAACCTGCTTCGCCCCAACGCGGCGGCCTACGAGAAACGGCTCTCCAATAAAAATAGTTCTTTAGTGCGTGCTTCGGTATTCTTGGATCGCCTCACCCAAAAGGCGCATCGCTCGCTGCAACGCTTCTTCTTTTAATACATAAGCGATGCGGATCTCGTTGCGCCCCAAACCCGGCGAAGCATAAAAACCTGCCGCAGGAGCCACCATCACCGTCTCGCCGTCACGCGAAAAGTCCGTCAACAACCAACGGGCGAAATCCTCGGTGTCATGGATCGGTAGCCGAGGGATGGTGTAAAAAGCCCCTTCTGGGCGGCCTGCCAGAACGTCTGGCATGGCTTGTAAGGCTTGAAATACCACATCGCGGCGTTTTCGATACACCTCCACCATGCCATGCAAAAAACTGGCAGGCAGATGATGGGCCGCTGTGGCGATGTATTGTTCGATTTGAGGAGCAGAAAGACGCGCTTGCGACATCCGCAGCACCGCGTCCATCACTTCTTTATTGCGGCTCATCAGACAACCCACACGCGCTCCGCACATACTGAAACGCTTGGATACGCTGTCCACAACGATCGCTTGCTCTTCCAATCCGTGAATGTTCAAGACGGAGGCATAGGCATCGGGTTCAGGTTCAAAGACAAATTCTCGATACACTTCATCCGATATCCACCACAAACCGCGCTCTCGTACGATCTGCGCCACGCGATCCATCTCTTCGCGTGTGTACACCACACCCGTCGGATTACCCGGATTGCACAACATGATCGCACGCGTTCGCGGCGTCAGGCACGCCTCGATCGCTTTTTTGTCAGGCAAATGAAAGCCCTGTTCGACTGTGGTCGTCAACGGAAGGATCTTCACACCCGCCATACACGCAAAACCGATGTAGTTGGTATAAAACGGCTCCGGCACAAGGATCTCATCGCCTTCGTTGAGTGTCGCAAGCATCGCAAACAAGATCGCTTCGCTCCCGCCCTTGGTCACGTTGATCTGCCAAGGCTCCACATGGATCCCTTCCCGCGCATAAAAAGACCGCAGCGACGCAAGGTAAGAAGCCGAACCCTGCGAATGCGTGTACGCCACGATCCGCTCCCCAAAGTTCCGCAACGCCTCCAATACAGGCGTTGGCGTCTCGATATCAGGCTGGCCGATATTCAGATGATAAACATGAATTCCCCGTGCCTTCGCTTGTTCGGCATACGGCACCAACTTTCGGATCGGAGACGCAGGCATCTCGCCCGCACGCTTTGACAAAGACAGTTGCACTTCGCACCTCACTTTCACGACAATCAGGCCCCTTGCCTCTCCCATAGAAGCCTTCCGCCGTCAAGACCACACCAAAGGATATCGCCTTTCTCTTGAACCGCAACCCTTTTCCGCCTACATTGCTCCACGTCACTCGACCGCAACACAACACGCGCCGAGTCGACTCACGAAACACAGCACACACAACACGCGCCACAGCAACACGCAACACCCGGCTGACCCTAGCCAAATCATCTCCACGACACAAAGGATCGCTATCTTGCAGCCACCACAACCCACCCGCCTCCCCCTCGATCCCTCTGACTCTTCTCTTGAACGCACCCCGCACACGTCTTCCCCTACTTCCCCTCAACCTCCTTCTCCCAAAAAACAAAAACGCTCGCGCACCCAAAGCGCCCATGCAACCGCCACAACCAACTCAGCAGAAATCGAAGATATCCTCCAGTACCGCTTTCGTGATCCCCGATGGCTTCAACAAGCCTTGACTCATCGCTCTTTTTGCCACGAAGATCACCAAAAACCTGTCCCTTCCTACGAACGGCTCGAATTTCTCGGCGATGCAGTCCTTCAGTTGGCGATCAGCAGCGCTCTTTGGGAACACGATCCCTCTATGCCAGAAGGCGGATTGACTGCCTTTCGCGCTTCGCTCGTCAAACGCGAAACCCTCGCAGCGATCGCACGAAAGCACGAATTAGGCCGATTTCTCCGCCTTGGACGCGGTGAACAACGGCGCGGCGGCGCATTGCGCGAATCGATCCTCGCCGACTCCGTTGAATCTCTGCTTGGAGCCATCTACGTGGATGGCGGATTCACCGAAGCCCTGCGCGTTTGCAACCGACTCTTCGCCGAAAGCCTCGCAGAACTCGACTCGTCCAAACTCACCCTCTATAAAAATCAACTCCAAGAATGGGCTGCATACCAACAACTCCCCGCCCCACAATACTGCTTCCTTCGGATGGAAGGCCCCGAACACACTCCCACGTTCTTTATGGAAGCCGTCATCGAACCCGATTATCGGGCAACAGGACAAGGCAGCACCAAAAAAGATGCCTCCCAACACGCCGCACAACTTCTCCTTGCCCAACTCCAACAAGACCCCGCCACTACCCCCTCCCCAACAAATACGGTACCTGCTCCAACTTCCCTTCCAAAAGAATCCTCTCCGCCCCCTCACACAAAAAGCAAGCCCTCTCCCTCCCTCCAATCGCGCCCGCCCAAAACCACCACACCTCCGCGATCTCGACCACCCTCTCCAAAGCCTCGAACTCCCGCTCAAAAGACCTCTTTTCAACACACGCCCAAAACATCTGTTCCCAAACAACGGCCTTCTCGCAAACACAAATAACCACTTGTCCATACCACCACTCGAAAGGAGAGCTCCCGTGGCACAACCCACACCAAGGCGCTTTACACGTGACCCCAAAAAACCGACGTCCACTCTCATGCGCATCCTCGGCAGCCCCAAAACCACTCTTGTCCTCGGGCTACTCGCCTTCACAAGCATCCTATTCTACAAGCACTTTATCCTTTCTAAGGATATCGGTACACCCAAAAAAACGGTCCAAGATATCATCCATGAAAAATCCCTCTTTGACCCCAAAAAAGAACTCGGACGCGCACGCGATGGAGGTATGCTTCTCACCGCAGAGTCCGTAGACACGGGCGATCTCTTGATCCGCCAACACGACGGGCGATTGGAGATCGCTGTCGTTGCGAGAAAAAATGCCGACTTCTTTGTCTTGCGCCCTGCTTCACCCATCGCTCCCCTGATGACGTGGCTCCGCCAAGGCGACGGATACTTCGCACTTTGCCGACTCCCCCCCACGCCTCGACCCAAGCTCCTGCGCCTACTCGCCACCCTCCAAGATCTCTCTGAAAAAAACCCACTTCCCCCACTCCCCACCCCACCCCCAACCTCCCAACCTTCCACCTCCCAACCTTCCGCCTCTCAACCCTCCCAAACCAGCGCCTCCACCACGCCGCTGTCTGTTCATGGCCTCCGCAATCTCTGGATACTCCAAGCTTTCCGACAACAGCAGATCAAACTCCCCACCCACTCTCTGCCCCCACACCAAGAACAACTCGCCCTTCAACGCATCCTTCAACGTAGCCTCTACAACGACCTGAGAATCCCGCCACCAAGCCCCTAACAAAACGCCGCGTACACCGACTCGTTCGCGTAAAAGGCGGATGGATGTATCCTCACCACCGCGCCCCAAACAGAACAACACACACGCTAGACATCTGCCTTTGATTCGCTATATTGCGCAGATCGTCTTTTTCGGCTCGCTCGCAGCCCAACCATCATCGCCCTCTTCAACCATAGGAGATCAGATCGTGGCGAACCTCAAAGATACCCTACTCAACCAAGGACTCCAGATCGGTATGTCCGCCGTACAAAAAGTTCTCAATAGCCCCCTTGGGCCCGCGATGATGCGTTCCATCGGCGAGATCCTCAAGATCAAACAAAACCTCGAAGAAGCCCGTGAGCGCTTGCTCGAACGCCTCCAGATCGCCTCCTACCAAGAACAAGCCGAACTGCGGCGTACCATCACAACCCTCGAAAAGAAACTCGAACGCATGGAACGCCGTATGCGCGAGATGCAAAAACAAAACAAAGATCACAACGACGCCCAAGGCTGATCCAACACACCCTACCCGCCGACGCCCTGACACCCCCACCCACCGACGCCCTCACCACCGTTCTAGCCACCAAACAATCGAAACCGAAAACCAATATCGACACGCGCTTGCCAATATCCCGCCGTCGCGAGCGCTTCGTCCCCTCGCCAAAACGTAAAACCACTCGGATACAACGCCCCCGACAACCAGACAAACACCGACCAACGCTCAGAAGGCGCATAATCCAAACGCAACCCCATCCCTCCTCCCCCGCGCAACCGCCACAACAGCCGATCGCGAAACGCAACCCGCAACACATCCATCAACGTAAACAAACGCAACTCCCCTGAAAAAGGGCCTTCCCACAAACGCACACCCACTCCCACCATCGGCTGGATCTGCAAACCCATCCCCTCCGATAATCCGAGCCATCCGCACACACCACCACCCACAAATCCCAACCAACGCCCCCGCCCAACCGAGAAGACCAGAGATCCGCCCACTCCCACCGCAGGGAAAACTCCAAAAACGCCCATCCCTCCGAACTCTAAGCTACCCCACCAAAGCGCGCCACCTTGCTGTGGCTCCAACCAAGGCCGAAGCAACGTTGCACCACCCACATCGACCTGCTCCGCCATCCATCGACGCATCGGTTTTGGCGGTCGCAACATCGGCAGAATGGGCCGTCGCAACATGGGTGGCTCTCTCCGTACCATCGGACGCGTTGTCGCCAACGCTAGACGCGGGCGCGTTGTCGCCCCCACAACTTCCCCCCGAACCCGAGGGAAACTCCGTCGAAACGCAGGCTTCGTGGTCGGGATCACACGCGGTATGACCGCGACCCTCCGTCCCTTCGGCTCTTTTGAAAAGCGCACAACCCCCCGCCCATTCGGCGGAGTGCGCTCTCTCGCCTTCGGCACGATCGGCACATCCTGCACCACCTTCCGTTTCGACGGTGCCTTGGGCAAAACGGACCGATAGCTGTCCAAAAAAGCTTGTGCAAACAACAACACCGAACGCACACGCGGACCACTCTCGCGATAATGCTCTGGCACTTGATACACCCGCTGGATCTTGCGCCAGCGAAAAGTCAGATGCCCTTCGCTTTGGATCTGCAAGCGGATCGTTGCAGCGTCGATCCCTGCAACCAATAAAAAACCACGCGACGACAACAGCCGCCGCAATCGCTCACCGCCCTCCTCCCCCAAATAGGCTGACTCTCCTTCCAGAAACAGGAAATAACGATCGTCTTCTTGAACGTGCTTTCCCCACGCCCACCCCAAGCATACGCCCCAGACCACCCACCCCAAGCATACGCTCCAAACAAACCACCACTTTTTGGGCGCGCTTCTCCCACAATGCTCTACAAACACTTCGACCTCTCGGGCGCTTTGCTGCTCCATACGCCCTCTCTTCACCACCGCGCAAGATCTTCTGCTTGATCTTGTACAACGCCTCGACGCAAGATGCCTCCGCACGCCTTCATAACACACCCCCTCTTGCTCCGCCAATAGTTCGCTTGTCCAGTAATCGCCCCCCTCCCAACCCACCCACCCTCTCGATCAAACCCACCCACTCAACACCCCAAAAACAACAAAGCGACGAAAAGACCGAATCTTTCGCCGCTTTCAACCTCGATTGAAACAGAGGGCCTTCCGCACCACCCTAGAAGGCAAACCGCATCACAGAAGCACTGTTTTGGAAGGAGCGATCCCCACCGTCATCATAGGGCCTTGCAGGAGCCCGATAGCTTGGCTGCGCCCGATAAGCCCGTTCGGCCCGACTGTTCACGCTGCTGACATGCACAACCACCATCACGATCCCTGTGATCCAACCCGCCAAACTCAACAGCGCTCCCAATCCACCGAAGATCAGCGCTCCCAATCCACCACCGACCAACTGCAACGCCAACGTGATCGTTCCGCCCACATAATCGCCCGCCACCCAAGAACCGATCGCAAACGGCAAAAAGATATTCAACAACAACGGCCCTGCCAGTTCAATGCGTTTCGGCCCCGGCACAGTTTGTTGCTCGTGGCGGAGATCTTGGCCGCCCCGATCGTATCCGCTGTGATCACCTCCGCGATCTTCGCGATGATAGCGATCCGTCCCCCCATCATCTCCGCGAAAACCACGACCATCACTTACCCAACGACCCGACAACAGGCCGATTGCATTTGAATTCGCTTTCCCCATCACCCCTCGACGACTCGCTTTCTCCCACACCTCGGCTTTTCCCAACCCAGCCTTTCCAGCAGCCCATCCATCCACCGCCACTCCCAAAACAACGGTCATCACTAGCCCTTGCAACATCGATTTCTTTGCGTTCATGATCCTTCTCCTATTTGCGCTTCTTTGCGCTTTGCTTTGTTTTTCGCTCACAACTGTTTTTTGACTGGACATCTTGTGCAGTCGCAGCCCCCTAGAGCGAAGACAATGCCAAGCACCAAGCTCTCCCCTAACCCCCTCATCCCATCCATGTTTTTTCTCTCGCCCCCTCAAAAGATCACCGTTGCGGATCTTCTCTGACTGTCCGGCTTTTGCGCATCGCGTTCAGATCATGAACACATCTGTCTCCCACACGCCCTTCTGAAAACGTCCATCACATGGCTGATCGCGCTTCAAATAGCCTTCGATAGGCATCATACAACACCACCGAAACGGCATTTGCGATGTTGATCGAACGCACAGTATCCGGCAGGATCGGCAGATGGCACATCTGCGCATCAAACCGTGTATGCACCTCGGGCCGAAACCCCGAAGACTCACTCCCAAAAACAAACGCATCCCCGGGTTCGATCGCGATATCCCAAAATGACCGCGCTGTCCGCGTCGATAAAAACCAGCACCGCTCAGGCCGAAGTCGCGGGCCAATCACCGCGTCAAGATTCGGATACACCTGCGGATCAAGATGCTCCCAATAATCCAAACCCGCACGCCTCACACTTTTCTCATCCAACGAAAAGCCCAACGGCTCGACCAAATGCAACGAAGATCCTGTTGCATAACACAAACGCCCGATATTCCCCGTGTTGGGAGGGATCTCTGGTTCCACCAGCACCACATGAAATCCCGGTTGACAAAAAAATTCTGCCCGTCGCGCTGGGCGAAAGACTTGATCTCGATCCGATCTCATCCAACCACACTCCTGTTTGTGAACCCAACTTCTTCCTCTGCTCGATCATCCCACACAGAACCATCCAGAGCGGCCTCCACGCCTTCTGCCACTCCCCATCCATCAAACCGCTGCACCCACAGAGCGATGGTTCTCCAACCATCGGTCAAACCGAGCGTTTCGATATCTTTCTCAAAAGCGTCTCTTGTCCAAAAACAGATTTCGTTTATCTTGGACTTCTCAGCGCCCCAAACAGTCATGCTTTGTATGCGGGTCCAAACAAGACCAAGCGCCCTTCGCATCAGCCCCACCGCAACAACAAAGCATGCCTTCCAAGAAAGGTCTCGGATGCCCCTCAAGCTTACACCCGGAGAACAGATCGCGCGTGGCCGTTACATCCTGCGCCGCTACGTCTCTCGGGGCGCACACGCCGAGCTTTGGGAAGCCGAACAAACGGGATCCGAAGGCTTTCGGCGTCAAGTCGCCCTCAAGATCGTCGGAAACCGCGAAGGTCTCTCCGACCCCGCCCGTGATAGCCTTTTGCGCGAAGGACGCCTCGCCGCACGCCTCAACCATCCCAACATCATCCAACTCTACGACGTCGGACAAGAAGAACGCTTTGTCTACATCGCCATGGAATTCATCCACGGTGCTGATCTCCGCCAATGTCTCCGCGCTCACCTCGATCAATACCAAAAAGCCGTACCTTGGTACATTGTCGCTCGCATCGGCTCTTTGATCGCCCGTGGACTCGAACACGCCCACAACCAAGCCGACGAAGACGGCACACCTTTGCGGATCGTTCACCGCGACGTCAAGCCCAGCAATATCCTGCTCTCTCACAACGGCCTGATCAAACTCATCGATTTTGGCATCGCCAAAAGCCTCACCCTCTCCAACAACCGCTCCGTCGAATTCAAAGGCACCGTCGCCTACGTCTCCCCCGAACAGATCCGCAGCGAAGAACTCGACCACCGCAGCGACTTGTTTTCCTTCGGCGTCCTCCTCTACGAGATGCTCTCTGGAAAACGCCCCTTTGATGTCGGCGAAGGCGGCTTTGGTGCCGCGATGATCGCCACACTTGAACGTCAACCACCGCGACTCATCACCTTTCTCCCCGATATACCGCCCGAGATGGATCAACTCATCTACACCATGCTCTCCAAAGATCGCAGCCTCCGACCCCACTCCGACCGCGAAGTTTATACCACCTTTGAAAATCTCCTCCGACAACACAAACTCGTCCTCGAACAAGAACACCTCGCCGCCTTTTACGACGACTTGCTCGGTGAAGACGATGCCACCGTCTACAACGTCCGCAGCGTCGAAGCCGCACAAGCCCTGCGTGCCATGCTCTCTCCACCCCCCTCCACTCCCACCGCCTTCAACCCTCCCCCCTCCACTCCCACCGCCTTCAACCCTCCCCCCTCCACTCCCACCGCCTTCAACCCTCCCCCCTCCACTCCCACCGCCTTCAACCCTCCCCCCTCCGCAACAACCAACACCTACCTCAAACGAAAGCTTCAAGATCCTCCGATATCTCCGCCCCCCTACCAAACCAACGATGACTCCCCCTCCGCACACCGCAGCGACACACCCAACGAATACTCCAGCGATGACGACGACGCAGGCGACGTCACGACCACCCGATACGAACCCCTCTCCGAAGATATCCCTGTCTTCTCTTCCTCTCCACCCGAAAACCGCCTTCCCTTCGCTTCCTCAACATGGGAACCAAACAGCATGACTCTTCGTGCCAAAGGTACTCCCCAAAGCGCCGTCCCTGTCGCCCTCGGCAAACGACAACGCACCCTCACCGACGACGCCAAACATCCCTACGCTGAAGATCTCGCCATCAATACACCCACCTCCCATCTCGAACCACGCTCACAAAAATCACCCCTGCCCGCTTCTCTCCCCTTCCCTTCGCTTGCTCCTCTCCAACCTCTCCACTCACAACGCACCCTCTCTCCCCCTCAACACCTACCACCCGCTCAAACCGCTCCCTCCGCTCAAACCAACCAAGGCCCACAAGCCAAGATCTGGCCCTACCTCACGGGTGCGTTGATCTTGCTTGCCGCCTTCTTGTTCTCGTTCTTTTTCTTCCGTCGATAGGGCACCGTGTGGCCTTTTTTCTCTATCGCCCCCTTCAATAGGTCATTTTCGACGTTCTTCTGAGGCTGCGTGATCAAAGATCAGCACTAAAAACTCAAGCGAAAGCGCAAGAAGACCTGATCGAGATCTTGAAATAGCGCCAACGTCGTTCCTTTGTTTCCGCGACCAACGACACCCCCAAGAGTGATCAACCCCGAATCAAAAGGCCGAAATTGCAGTTCTGCGTTGACCAAAAACGCCAAACCTACACTCGATCCGTCGCCTTTGTCGCCCGATGTCGGCGTCGCATCCAGCTCTCCCCCCAAGGTGATCTGCAACATCAAACGATCTCGCCAAAACGGTTGACGTATCACCAAAAAGGCGAAGTGATGGAGCTTATCGAGAGCTTGTTCGTTAAAGAAGCCGAACAGGTATTGCAAGTTAAAGTAAAACCCGCCCGGAAAGGTGTATTCCAAACCTACAGTCACTTTCGGATACGGTGTGCTCGGAAACGAATCGGGACACGCTTTCTTTTCTCCCGCCTTCGGAGCAGGGCAAAACGGTTCTTTGCTCAACGGATTCAAGCGCTTTGACTGCTCAGGATCGTTCGCCACAAGGTTTGGCGCGATGCTCTGCGTGATCTCCAACGCAAAGCTCTGATGCGGAAGAAACAAACCTACCTCCGCCCACACACCCACAGGCCCCAAAGAAGTCGAAAAATCGAAGCCGATCACATGCACCCTCGGAAACACCAACTGCACATCCACATCCGTTGTCACGTTGATATCGCCCGTCACCGGGTCGGTTTTCCCCAGTTTCGTCGCCGTCAAATTGGAAGACGAAGGGATCGGCACATACAAACGCCCCCAAAAATAACTTAGCGCAAAACTCACCTTGTCAAAGACAAAAGATAACTTTCCAGCGGCTTGCATATTCTCGATGTTGAAGTCGACTTGCTGGACTTTTTCGCTCGAATTGACTTTTTCCAGTTTGAATCCCTTCGGAACCAACGAGTTAAAATCAAAGTCGATCGTCGCAACATCCCGAAACAGCGAGATCGGCAACACCGCAGGAACATAATAGGGCTGCGCCACCAACGTCAGCGTGACATGCTCACCCATGTAAAACGACGCCTTGATCGCGGGCGTCGGCAAGCGCTCCTGAAAATCCAGCGGATTCTCCAAGTTAAACGGATTGAGGTTGTCCGTTGGGTTAAAGGCCAACGCCTTGCCCCATGCGATGCGTTGTTGGCCCACACGCAGATCGAACCACTCCGTCAGTTCCAAAAAGTCGATATACATCTCATACAGGCGCACGCTCAACGGCAAGACCTGACCGTAGTCTTGCAGATCGTTGGACACCGTCGCCCGCGAAAAATTGATATTGCGAAACTGAACCCGCGCAACACCCGAGAGATTCTTGCTCACCTTGGCCGAAAGATTCAAAAACAAGCTGTTGGCGTTGCGATAATCAAAATAACGGCCCAAGTTGCTCGAAGTCGTAGAACCCGGCAAGATCGAAGGCGTCGTCTCGGGCTTCAATCCCACAAACAAGTTACTTTCGAGAGAACCGCTAAACAGCAGCTTGAGTTCCGCCGACGCCTGTTTGGGTCCAATCACCCCACCCAAGATCAAAAAAACAGCCACAATCCAAAAGAAACGTCCCCGATACAACGAGGATCTCAAACACAAAAAAGGCATAACGCTCGCTCGATCGCACGTGAACATCGAAAAGATCTCCTGATGTAGAATTTGGAGTCGGTGGATACTCAGAGAGGACTTACGCAGTTGGAGGGTGTTTTTGGGGTTTCACTCCACGCCCCACAAGGGAGCCCGGCTCTATGAACCCCGTGTTTGGCGAAAAGATCATCGGTTTTCAAAACAATCACTCTGTTGCTTGAACGGGCGCGAACACGGCTTTTTTTGGCAACCGCGTAAGCCCTCTCAGAGAGGACCTACGCCGTTGAGATGGTTTGTGTGGGGCTTTGTCCCACTCCCCACAGGAAGGCGAAGCCCTCTTGGCTGCGCTGCGCAGAGGCTCCAAAAGCGCCTACAGTTCGAGATCACGCTTGAGATAACGCAGGCTAAACAGACGCGCACTCACACCTGTATTTAGCTGCATATCTTGGAGATCCAAGATCGTGCGATGTTGGCTTTTCATGTCTTTGACTTGGATCGTGGAGGGGATCGAGAAATCCCCGAACTTACGAAAACCAAGGCGCTCCATCCGCTTGTATTCTTGGTTTTGTGCATCAAAGAAACGGATCTCTACGATCTGATGGTCATGTTTGCGCACCTTCATCTCAAAGCGCGTGTAAGACTTCGACATCCCCGCCTTCGGCTTCAACGTCATCTGATAATGCTCCCCCTCCAACGTCGCTGAGATCACATCGTTTTCTTGGCCGTATTGGAGCGAACTCATATCATCAAACGAGAGATCCGTTCCCATAAACGGCTGATTCTTGACGTGGGCTGCGATGCGACGGGTCTTTTGAAGCTGCGGCAAATACAAAAAGACGCTGGTTCCTCGGATCAAGACGCTGATCCCTGCCTCACTTGCGGGCGCTTTGAATTGGATCAGACGACTATCTGTTCCCTTTTGAAAAAAAATCGCCCGCCGCTCGCGCTTTTGGCCCGCTTTGTTGATCAAGGTGATCACCATCCGCGCCTTCATATCGCGGCCTTGCGCTTCGGCTTGATCCACCTTGTTTAACAATCCCGACCAATCCGCTTGCGGAAGGGCCTTTCCTCCCGCCTCCACCGTCCCACCAAAACCCCCAACCATCGCCAAAATAAACACTCCCCAACGAATGCCCAACCATCCATTTCGCATCGTACCCGGACCTCCTTATCCATGATCAAAAGAACACGAAACGCGGTGTGGCGGCAAAAAGACAAGGCAAGGGCGCAAGAACTCTCCCTCGTTCCCCTTTCCTCCCCCACACGCACGAGATGAAAAACTACATGATATCCGATGTTTCGCTGGTGATCCCCGCCTTTGCCCTTGGCCTGAGATCGGAGAACAACGTACCTATCCCCATCCACACGGCAAAAAACATACCCACCCCAAACATCCACCCCACCTCAAACAACACAGGGATCACCGAAAAACACAAAAACAACAGCGGCGTTAAAAACAAGATCGTCTGCTGCGTCAAAGCCGCCACAACGGGCGCGATCCGCACTCCCGACAACGGTAGCTCTCGCGCCAACGCCCGTCTCACCGCTCTCGACGCATACCGCAAACGCACCCAACCAAAGATGCAAAACAACAACACTGTGAACCAAAGCAACAGCGTCACGCCATCCAAAGCGATCCCAAACCAACCCATCCACCCCATCAACACAAGCGCTGTCAACACCAACGGCCAGACCACCTTCCAAGCATCCACCCCTGATCGCCACAACAACCACACCAACAACCACACCCACAACACCATCCCCCCAAACAGCGGCCAGATCAGATCTCGCACCCGCTCGATCATCGGCAACCAAAAACGATGCAGCCCTGTGTGTGTCAACCGCACCACACCCGCCCCCCGATCCGTCCGAAACCAATGCGGATCTTGCACCACAAACAACTCCGCTTCCAACGCTCGCAACAACGCTGCTGCACGCTTCCCACCCGCTGCAAGGGCCTCTCCCAAGCCACTACGCAAAAACTCGGGCTGCGCTTTCACTTCCCGCAACACCCGATCCACAAGCTGCTCCCGTTGAAACGCCCGCGATTGCGCAACCAACCTCTGCACCACCGATGCCGTCGCATAGCGTATCCCGTCCTTATCCCGCGCAGCCTCAGTCCCCGCCAAAGCCCGCAGCATCGAGCTTTTGACTCGTTCCATCGTAATCCTTTGACCCTTCGGCAAAGCTGACACCCACCCCTCCAACACCTTCTCTTGTAACGCCCGTGGCAACTCGATATCACACCCCTCACTCTGCAAGTATCGCTGCAACAACATCCGCAAACGATACGACGATGGCACCGACCAGTCGGCTCTTTGGGCCTCTTGAATCGACGACAAAAACACCGCAACAAGACGCGCTTCGATATCCGCATCCAGCGCTGGCCCCCCCAATCGCCGACTCCACAACGACACGCCTTCCGCCACCCATCGCGCCCGCTCTTGCACCAAGAGACGACGCTGTTCGATCGACAACTTCTCCCACACCACAGACTCCACCTGTCGCGGGATCGCCTCCAAATACCCGTCGATCCGCGCACTCAGATCGAGATCGGACAACCGCCCCTCCAAACGCAACCGCGCTTGCAAGATCCCATCTCGCCCTTCCTTGCGCAACAATGTCGCCAACGCTGGCTGCCCTTCCAACAACACCCACAACGCTTCGATCTGTTTGCGCTCGTTTGGAATTCGCGGACTCCCCGTCATCACGCGATGCAAGTGCCGTATCAACCCCGCGATCGATTGAGGATGCGCGATCTGTGGATCCACTTCCATTCGGCGACTTGCGCGCTCCATCCCTCGCAACACTGCTGGATGCCTCAAGTCCCCTTCCATCCGCACGATCAGCGGCGTCGCTCCCCCCAAATGCTCCCGCATCATCTTCTCCCCTTCCGCAAGAAGCCCATACGCAGGCAAGTATCCCACCAACTCTCGGCCCCACTGTATCCGCCAACATCCCATCCCCGCAACACACACCACAGCGATCGTCACTCCCCACCACACCCGACGCCTCCGATACATCCACTGCGCAACACGATCCCCTCGAAGCATCCACTCAGCCCGCTCTTCTTCGCCCAAACCCGCCGGCTCCTCCAACAACACTTCCGATGGTCGGCTCGCTTCTCCCCGTCGCTCCGCGCTTGTACCCGGTGGCCTCGGCCACAACATCCACGCAAACAACGTCAACACACACAACGACAACAACCCCACCAAAGCTGCTTCCGCGATCAACCCCCATCCCCACACCGACCACAACAAACTCGCCCCCGCCATCACCACGCCCGCACTCAACAGCGCGACCCGCAACGACCGCACATATCGACGCGCTGCTTCATAATCTTCTCGGGATAGCCGCTCCGCCACCACGTACTCCACCGACCACATCAGCCCCACCCAAAACCACAACAACGGCGCGATCACCCACGCAGGATGCCCTCCCCCAAATACCCACCACAACAACCCACCCAGCGACACCCCTGACGCCAACGACCACAACAACCACCACAACAACACCCGCCACGACCGCATCAAACACAACAACACAAACACAAACGTCGCCAACGCCATCGGATACAGCCAAGGAGACTCCCTCCAAAACGACCGCTGCATCAGCGTTTCGATCATCGGCTGACCGCCTAAACCAAACCGCGCTTCGGGTGCAAGCCCATGAATCTGATCCAAAACCCCCAACAACTCAACTGCAAACGCTTGACGCTTGGCTTGCTCCAACCCCTCCTTCAACACCGCGATCGTCACAGCGACCCGACCATCGGGCGAAAACAACGTGCCTCGAAACAACGGATCCCGACCCATCAATTCGCGCAAACGCTTCGCAGCTTCGGGCGTGTACAACGACAACTTCTCGGGAAACAGTTTGCGCACCACCATCGTCCGCTGTTCCACACTTATCGATAAGCTCGATGGCAAACTGATCACCCGCTGCACCGCTGCCATCTTGCCCAACGCCTTCGTCAACGCTTGATTCAACGCGATCAGATCCGCCGACAACACATCTTGCGAAACAGGCGACTGGATCGCGATCGTCACCAAACGATCCAATCCAAAATCCTGATTCACCCGCGCCATCGCTTGGATCTCGTCCCGCCATCGCTTCGGTATCCCTCCTTCCCCCAACCACACCACACTCTCCCCACCATTCCGCACACGGCGCGAAAACCACACACTCCCCGCTACCCCCACCACCGCCAAGATCCACAACACCTTCCATTGCCAACGCGCTACACGCGACGACGACGACAACTCCTGCTTTGATACACGCTGCTCCAACGCTCTCTCCTTCAACTTGCATCCTAAAATCTTTCCCATCACAGCGGCACATTCTATCGATCTCTTCCTCACCGTCAACACACGGCCTTCCCCACCCACGATCCGCTCTCCCGTCTGAAAAATCTGCGCCGATCCTCTGTACAGAATCACTACTTTTGGCTATGTACACACAACAGAACGCTCACCCACGCACCCGCTACCCGCTTTGGATGCAGGGCAGGACACGCCTTTGCTCAAAGATCCACTCGTCCAGCAACAAACATGGAACGCCATCCTCTCACAACCCGCTCCTTCGATCTCGCAAGAAGAACTCGAAGACTGCCAAGATGAAGCCTTGGACTGCTTGGAATACATCGACGAAAAGCTCGTCGAAATGGAAGGCGCACCACATAACGAGGCTCTTTGGCAGCGCATTCAAACCACCTATGCGCGGGTTCATGAACTCGGTTGGCTGCTGCGTTTGCGCCCCGGACTCGAACTGTTGCAGCGCATCCGAGCCTTTCTTGACTACATCCAAACCAAACAACTCGAACTCAAACTCGAAGATATCCGCCATCTCTTGCGTGCAGGCGGCGTCTTGCGCGAACTGATCCGCTTGCGCAACCTCCCCACACCTCCTCCCCCCTCTCCTGACGCCTTGCTGCTTTCGGCACCGCCCTCTAGCACCGATCTCGGCGAGCCACTCGCCCGACACCCCACCCTCAAAAAACAACACCGCGAGATCCTCCAATGGTTTCGCCAACAGATCGAACAAGAAGAGATCGTCCAACGCATGCACGCAGGCGCAAGCGTCCCCGCACTCGGCGATCTGCTCGTCACCCAAGGCCTGATCTCTCCACCCATCCTCCGCCAAGTCATGGCCGAAAAACCCAAAGATGAACGCCTCGGTGAAAGCCTGATCAACGCAGGCAAGCTCTCCCCTGCCCAACTTCAAAAAACCCTCGATCTCCAAGAACGCTTCAAACGCCGAACCCACGGAACCTTCTCCCTCGACAACCAACAGATGCTCGAACTTCGCGGATGGATCGGCGAAATGGGCGCGATGCTTCATCAACTCCAACAACACACCCTCGAAGAACCCACCCCACACACACACCCAAACGACGCCATCCCGCACGCCCACACACACTCAGACCACACCCCCTTAAACAGCCCCTCCGCCCCACACACCGACCCCTCCACGCTCCATCCCTTCCACACCGAAGGCAAACAGATCGTCCAACACCTGCGCAAACTTCACAAACATCTCGCGCAACGCGTTCGATCGCTCTCCATGATCCCGCTCAGTCGGCTCTTTGCCCGCCTTCAACCCCACATCGAAGAACTCTCCGCTCGCTTTCAACACCCCCTCACGCTTTCTCTCGAAGACAACGCTTGTGAAGTCGAACTCTACCAACAAAGCTCCGTCGAGCAGATCCTCCGCGACCTCCTACGCAACGCCATCGAACACGGGATCGAAACCACCGAAGAACGCCAACGCGCCCACAAGCCTCCGATCGGAACGCTCCGTATACACGCCCACATCGCACAACGCGGCCCCAACGACCCGCACCGCCTGCTGATCCTCACCGTCGAAGACGACGGACGCGGACTGGACTGGCCACGCCTCCAAGAAGAAGCCCGCCGACAAGGCTTTCTCCAACGAGACGATACACTCGATGAAAATCGCATCGTTCGCCTTTTGCTCGAAGAAAAACTTGCCCAAGGCGCACGCTCTCTTTCCGCAGGCATGGGCTTTGTGCAGATCAGCAAACATCTCCAGATCCTTGACGCCACCCTTCACTACCACCGCCAAGAACTCGGTGGATGCGCCTTTTCCATCCACCTCCCCATCCCCACCACATACCTCTTTGGGTGCCACTTTTCTCGCTACGGCAGCCACTTCTTCATCCCCGCCAGCACTGTCCGCGATATCATCCCCGCCCAAGAAGCCATCACTTCCTACCACACCAACGGACAACTCGCCCTCCATTGGTACGATGAACCTCTCCTTCCGATCGTCCGCCTCCCTTCCTTCCAACCCCATCGACCCCACAAAACCCCTCCCCACGCTTTTGTGCTCCCCCCCAACCAAGCCCTCCAACAATCCGTCGGACACAGCTCCTATCTCGTCATGGAATCCACCGAAGGCTTGATCGCCCTCTACGTCGACACCATCCACGCCGATCAAATGGCCGAACTCGTCTTTGTCGGCAGCAGTTATCTCCAACACCCCGCGATCAGCGGTGGCGCTCGACTCACCAACGGCACCTACGCTTGGATCATCGACCCCGCCAAACTCTATCTCTCCCATCTATCCGCCTCTTCCAATATGCCTTGACACACCAACTTCCCCCTTGTTAGAGTGCGCCTTCTTTTCGGGGCCATCGCACCCACCCATCCGCCCTGCTTTATCGGATACAACGGTCGCGATGACGTACGATAATTCGAGAGAACGATCACGAATTCCACGCCAAAGGATATACAACGTCCGTGGTGTCTTAGGATATCCGCCCGCTGCGTGATCGCAAAACGTAGGGGCAGCCCCTATAGATGGAACAATCGAGTCGCAGACATCCGGTCTTAGGATATCCGCCCGCTGCGTGATCGCAAAACGTAGGGGCAGCCCCCCGTGGCTGCCCTATTACAGGGCGTCTACGTACTATCCTTTGTTGTGTACATCACTCGGATTTCGTGTAAGTCCTCATCCTCTCCGAAAAACAAACTCGACCCTTTGGCTCTCGTCTCTCCACAAAGCAGCACCTCGATCAACGAAGTGCCTTCGATCCCTTTTCATTCCCCTCTGGATATCCAGAGCAGCACGCGGAGTTTCTTGATGACGCAAGAAGATACAAAAGACAAAGATCCCTACAAAAAAACCCTCAACCTGCCGCAAACACGCTTTGCCATGCGCGCAAACCTCGTCCAAAACGAGCCACAGTTCCAGAAACGATGGGATAAAATCGAGATCTTCTCGCGCATCCGCAACCAGCACTCCCCCAACGGACCCTTTGTCTTTCACGACGGCCCACCCTACGCCAACGGCTCGATCCATCTCGGACACCTCCTCAACAAAGTCCTCAAAGATCTCGTCGTCCGCTCCCGTAGCATGGCCGGATTCGAGGTTAACTTCGTCCCGGGCTGGGATTGTCACGGCCTCCCGATCGAACACAAAGTCGTCCAAGAACTCGGTGACAAGGCCCGTGAGATGGTCCCCCTTCAGATCCGTGGACGCTGCAAAACCTACGCAGAAAAATTCATCAAAGTCCAAGCCCAACAAATGCAACGCCTCGGAACACTCGGCGATTACAACCACCCCTACATCACGATGGACCCCACCTACGAAGGCGCTGTCCTCGAAGTCTTTGCCGATCTCGTCCAAGAAGGGCTCGTCTACCGCGCCCTCAAACCCGTCCACTGGTCCGTCGCCAACCAAACCGCCCTCGCCGAAGCTGAACTCGAATACGAAGATCGCCAAGATATCAGCATCTACGTCCTCTTTGCGATCACCGATCCCCACGCTCTCCCCTCCGAACTCCACGCCCCCACCGACACACCCGTCCATCTAATGATCTGGACCACAACCCCATGGACCCTCCCCGCAAACCTCGCTGTTGCCGTCGCTGCCAACGAACAATACGGACTTTACCGCTTTACTCAAAACGGCCAAACCCGATGCGCCGTGATCGGTTCTGCCCTCCACGAAACCGTCCTCCAAAAAGGCGGTGCCACCGACATCTCCTGCCTTGGAACCGTCCAAGGTAGCGCGCTCGTCGACGCCAAACTCCGTTATCAACACCCCTTTGTCGATCGCACAAGCCCCGTCGTCAGCGCCGATTACGTCACTCTCACCGATGGAACGGGACTTGTTCACACCGCCCCCGGACATGGGGCCGAAGACTACCAAACCGGCTTGCGCGAAGGACTCGATATCTACTGCCCTGTGCGCGCCGACGGAACCTACGATGAATCCGTCCCCTCATGGCTCCAAGGCAAAGATATCTGGAAAGCCAACTCCGGCATCGTCGAACACCTCCGAGAAAGCCACGCCCTCTTCCACGATCATCTCTTTTGGCACAGCTACCCGCACGATTGGCGCAGCAAAACCCCCACCATCTTCCGCGCCACCGACCAATGGTTTATCGGCGTCGATCGCGTCGCTCAAAGCAAACAAAAAACCTTGCGCGAACTCGCCCTTGAGGCCGCGAAAGAAACCATCCAATTTGTCCCAGAGTGGGGCGAAAACCGCTTGCGCGGGATGCTCGAAGCCCGACCCGACTGGTGCATCAGCCGCCAACGCGCATGGGGACTCCCCATCCCCGCCTTTTACAACGCTCACGATGAACTCCTGTTGACCGCCGAAAGCGTCCGCGCTGTCGCTCGCACCCTCCGACAAAAAGGCTCCGACTTCTGGTTCAAAGCCAACTCCGCCGATCTGCTCGGTGATTACGATCCCAACCAAGATCCACAAGCTCCCCTTTGGGCCAAACAAGGCGGAAAATCCGCACTCTCCGCACTTCGCCTCTCCAACGATATCTTTGATGTCTGGTTCGAGTCGGGTTCTTCGTGGAATGCCGTCTTGCGCGAACGCAACATCGGCTACCCCGCCGACCTCTACCTCGAAGGTTCCGATCAACATCGTGGCTGGTTCCAATTGTCCCTTCTCCCCGCCCTCGGCGCGACAGGACAGTCACCCTTCAAAACCGTCCTCACTCACGGCTTTATGGTCGACGCCAAAGGCCGCAAAATGAGCAAGTCCGAAGGCAACACCATCGAAGTTGAAGACCTCCTCAAAGAACACGGGGCCGATGTCTGCCGCTGGTGGGTCAGCTCTCTCAACTACGCCAACGATATCAAAGTCGACCAAAAGTTCTTTCACGTCGCAAGCGAAGAGTACCGCAAGATCCGAAACACCATCCGTTTCTTGCTCGCCAACCTCTACGACTTCGACCCCAACACCGATCGCTACACCCTCACCTCCGAAGATCGCCATAGCATCGACTTTTGGGCCCACAACGAACTCCAAAAACTCACCCACGAGATCCTCTCGGCCTACCAAGAACTCCAATTCAAACGTGTTCGAGAAGCTCTCTTCCTGTTCGCCAACGACACCATGAGCGCCATCTACATGGCCGCCACCAAAGATCGTCTCTACTGCGAAAAGCCCTCCTCACCGAAGCGACGACGCACCCAAACCGTCATGTACGATACCGCTGTCGCCATGATCCAACTCTCCGCACCGATCCTCGTCCACACCGCCGAAGAAGCATGGCTGTCCTTGCACAACCTCGATCCCAAAGACAGCGACGCAAGCGTTCACCTAACCCACTTCCCCACCGCCCAACCCGTCGATCACGCCCTATCCAACGACTGGCAAGCCCTCATGGACCTGCGCGAAAAGATCCTCAAAGCCCTCGAAGAAGCCAAAGAAACCCCCGGCATCTCCTTTGCGATGGACGCTGGTATCCAAGCCACCGTCCCCGCCGAACTCTACGCCCAGATCTCTCCCTACGCCCCCGAGATGCCCGACCTCTGCAACGTCAGCCGTTTCGCCCTCCACATCGGCCCACAGATCCACATCCAAGTCGATGACCTCCGCCAAGAACCCCGCTGCGCCCGCTCTTGGAAACGCGACGGAACCGTCCAGACTCGCGGCGAAGACGGAGCCCCCCTCTCTCTCCGCGACGCCCAAGTCCTCGGCCTCCTCTAACTCTCTCCCTCGCTCCTGCCTTATACGATATCCGAGCGATGTGTGATCGCCCGATTCTTGGGCAGCCACAGGGGGCTGCCCCTACACCGTTACGGTAACACTATGGGCGGATTTCGTATTACTTCTTCCGTTTTTTGGGGGCACTGCCCCCACCACTTGGACCAACTCAATCGATTCGTTTCGCTGACAACACGACTCTTTTTTCCCTGCGTAACGAGGTTTCTGCTCCGGACTGTTCGCTTTGACGGCTGCTTTTTTCAAAGCAAACAGTTTCTACGAGTTCCGTCCGTGAA
>JAKLKB010000014.1 GCA_023150835.1 Myxococcota bacterium
AAAACCTCTGGTTTTCTTGCCTTGATCTTTCGCAACGTTCGGGGTATCCTCCCCTCTGATGCACGTTCGGCTCTTTCGTTCGGTGGTGTCTTCTTTGGTTCCTTGACGCCCACAAGCATTCGGAAAACACATGTCCCAAACAGCCGAGACCCCCCTCACACGGGAGCAATTGATCCATCAATACCGCCCCTACGTGCGGAACATCGTCAGCAAGATCATGAAAACGCTCTCTCCCGATGTGGACTTCGATGACCTTGTTGGATACGGAGAGCTCGGCCTGATCGAAGCAGCAGACCGCTTCGACCCCAAGTTCAAAGTCAACTTTATGACCTTCGCTTATTACCGCATACGCGGAGCCGTCTACGATGGACTCCGTGGCATGGGCTGGATCTCCCGATCTCAATACACCAAACTCCGCTACGAAGAACGCGCCAACGCCTACCTCGCCAGCGCCAACGAACGACACGCCTCCAACCACGAACAACACCCCGTCCAAGACGAAGTCAACCAGATCAGCGAAGTCATCGCTGGGCTCGCCTCCATCTTCATCACCTCCCTCGACGCCCAAGAAGGTCTTCAGATCGAAGACGACGACAAAGACAAAGATCCCCTCAATCAGATCGAAACCAAACAAGCCCAAAAACTCCTGCGCGAAGCCCTCCAAAAACTCCCCGAACAAGAACGCACTCTCCTCGAATACTACTACTATCGAGACTTTACGCTCGAACAAGCCGGCGAACAACTCGGACTCTCCAAGTCGTGGGCCTCCCGCCTTCACGCACGCGCTATCCAAAAACTCCAAAAGCTCGTCAGCGAACTCGACCCCCTCGCCCCCGAAGAACCCCCCGCCTCCAAACAAGCCCCCCGCGCACGCCGATTTTGAATTTCACCCCAAACGAGATATCGAGATACCGATGCACCACTCGTCGACATATCTCCCCGATACTTCGGCCTTACAGATCGCCTCACACAACGCCTCTTCCACCCCAACGCAACCTTTCCCACAAAGCGCCGAAGATATCCTCAACAACGATGGCGTTTTCTTTCACCCACACACGCACCTTGAACACAGGAGGATACCATGAGCAACCCATTGGCTGGAGCAGGCGGCGGCGCTGCCAAGATCGCCATGCAACAACTGCAACAGATGCAGAATATGCAACCCAACCAACAAGTGAACACACAAGGCGGAAATGCCGCCAAGTTCCAACAAAGTATGCAGACCCAACAGATCAACCAACCCCAACAAGTCAACCAAATCAACCAAACACAAAAGGTTGAAAAAACCCGATCTATCCGCGAGATCTCACAAACACAAAAAACCCAAGGAGCCGATGCTCCTCAAAAACCAAACTCCGCAAAAGGCGTCGAACGTTTCCTTGACGGCCTCAACAACCGCAAAAACGACGTCGACAAACTGATGAAACAAGCCATGCAAGGCAAATGCTTTAACAACAAAGAACTGCTGGTCCTTCAATACAAAATGTCGACCTTCTCGCTTGAAATGGACCTCGTCTCCAAAGTCGTTGAAAAAGCCTCCAGCGGCATCAAACAAGCCATGAACACCCAAGTTTGATCCGCCCCCTCCCTTGCGTCTCCTCCCTTGCGTCTCCTCCCTTGCGTCTCCTCCCTTGCGTCTCCTCCCTTGCGTCTCCTCTCTTCTTCCTCACCGTAAATGCCTCCACGCGATCGAGGCTCTTGTCAGCCTTGGGATCGTGTGCTATCTATTCCGCTACCAAAAAGAGCAGCGCCCGTCGCTTCGGAGCGAACAAACCCCGAAACAACAACTCTCTCGCTGTGTTGATCGACCCCCATACATAACGCCCGTCCTCTCGGGCGGACGAGCATCGAACCAATAGGAGACTTTATCTGATGAAGATTCGAAACGATCGCCCCCGCGCACTCGTGCTCCTGAGCCTGCTGTTGGCTCTCTTTGTGGTCGGTTGTACTGTCTCCATCCAACATGGCCTCTCCGAAAAACAAGCCAACGAGATCCTTGTTCTCTTGGCCAAAAACAACATCACCGCTACCAAACTTGCCGATACATCGGGCCGCGAAGTCAAATGGACGATCCAAGTAGACGGATCGAACAACGCCCGCGCCATCCGTATCCTCCAACAACACAACCTCCCCTTCTCCCAAGAAAAAGGCTTTGAAGGTGTGTACGGAAGCACCGGCATGATCCCCACCGCCACCGAAGAAAAAGCCAAATACCTCATGGCCCTCTCAGGCGAACTCCAAAACACCCTGCGCAGAGTAGAAGGCGTGCTTGATGCGCGTGTTCACATCGTGATCCCACAAGATCGCATTCTCAAAAGCAAAGACGAACCCAAGGTCTATCCCAAAGCCTCCGTCTTGATCATCAAACGCCCAACATCCGGCCCCGGCATCACGGAAAAACAAGTCAAAGATCTCTTGGTCGGCAGCCTCGAAGAACTGACCAGCGCAAACGTGAACGTCATCTTTATCACCCAACGACCTGACGGAGCCTCCGATGACGCCGGCGCAAGCGGCGATCTCTCCAACTTCCTCGGCGTTCGTGTTGCAGCCGCAGATGCCAACAAATTCAAGATCGTGATCGGCGCACTTTGTGGCTGTATCATGCTGTTTCTTGGCCTCTTTGTGTGGTCCTTTTTGCGCTCCGCCTCTTTCAAAAACCAACTGCGCGCCCAAGGGGGCCTCGCCTAATCGCGCCGACTTGGTGTTCGGCTTGTGTGCGTTGCTTCATCGCACTAATCCCCTTCGCTGCGTGGCTGATCGTCCTTTCTCCCTTCCAAACGAGGCGCTTTGATGCGGCATCTCATCCAACATCTCTCCAAACAACAAGCCATGCTCTTGTTGACGCTTCTCACCCTCGAAGGCGAAAAAGACCTCCCGCTTCTTCGTTTTCTCCCCAAAGACGAAGCAAAAAAACTCGAACCCATCGCCCGCCAACTCTGCGAAACCCCTCGCAAACAGCTTCTCCCCCAACTCGTCCAAGAGATCAAACGCCTGATCGCTGACAGCCATCGCAGCAAACTCGAACAACACGATCCCGCTTGGCTTGCCGAACTCCTTCAACACGAATCCCCCCAAATCATCGCCGTGATCCTCCAAGGACTCCCCCGCAACTCTGTCCAACGCATCTACCAAGCCCTCCCTCGACAACTCGCCCAACGCATCCCCCAACAACTTAACCCCGTCGCTCCCGAGATCGCAAAACAGATCAAACTCCGCATCGAACAACGTTTCCCTGAACCCCCCGAACACGACCCCGCCTCCCTAAACCTCTCCGCCCTCGCTCACCTCTCCTCCGAAGAACTCATCCTTTTGATCCGTGAGATCGGCTTTCGCGAACTCGCAATCGCCTTCAGCAATGTCGGTCGTGGCCCACTCATGGAGCTTTGCCGACGCTTGCGCAACGAAGACGCCGAACACCTGCTCAAAGTCGTCCAAAACCTTCCCTCCCTCAACGCCAAACACATCAAATCCGCCCAACGCACCATCCGCGCCATCTCCAATGAACACCAATCCCAAAGCGATATGATCGAAGGCGCCGGGATGTACAAGTTCGCAAACGCCCTTCACACCAGCCACCGCGAACTGCTCCATACCCTCGCCTATCGCCTCCCTTATCCTCTCGGCATCCGCTTTCATCGCCATACTCCACCCCCCCTCACCCCCAACGATATCTTGCGCCTTCACCACGATATCCTCCAAACACTCCAATCTCTCGCCGTCGAGCAACGCATCCACCGACCTTGGGCCCAAAAAACCATCGATCTGCCCCCCATCCCCGCAGAACCCGATCCCCCAAGCACAAGCGGACGCGACGATTATGACGATACCACCGGCCATATCGGAAACTAAACCCTCCTCGGCTCCCCACAACACTCGATCTGGATGACAGCGCGAACAGAAAGCGTTATGTTGGTTTTCGTTTCTTCTTTTCCACAAACGACAAGGAGCAATACGGATGAGCAAAGTCATCAAAGGTGGCGGCTCCACGCTTGGCCCACCCCCCCCCGCAAGACCCGCCGTCAGCGCCTACAGCGGCACTCCCCCCAGTACCTTCGGCCAACCTGCCCCCAACCGCGTCATCTCTGGCGCCGAAGTCAAAGCCCAAGGCTCCGCCCAAGAGATCATCCTCAAAGCCCAATCCGACGGCGAACGCATCCGCATGCAAGCCGAAGAATACCGCCAACGCGGCTACGAAGAAGGCTACCAAGCCGGCTTTGAAGAAGGAAAACAAGAGCTGACCGCCACTATCCTCGATCTCAACCGCCAAAACCAAGAACGTTTCAAGCATTACGAACCCGAACTGGTCAAACTCGCCATGCGCATCGCCGAAAAAATCGTCGGCGAACAAGTCAAGATCGCACCCGAAACCGTCGTCGGGATCGTCTCCAAAGCCCTCGGTAACGTCCGACACCAACGCGAGATCTATGTCCGCGTCAACCCCGACGATTACGATACCATCCAACAACACAAGCCCATCCTGCTTGAGCGCCTTTCACGCGCCCAAGATATCGATATCCGACCCGACGCCAACATCTCCCCCGGAAGTTGCCGCATCGAATCAGAACTCGGAACCATCGACGCCAATCTCCAAAATCAACTCGCAGCCATCGAACGCGCCCTCCTTGGCGGCTAACCAAGGAAGCTCTTTCTGATGACCGCCGATTACATCTCCGCTGGAATGCGACACGACATGCAAAGATTTCCTTCCCTGTTGGATTTCTCCAAATACTACGAACGCCTCGAAAGCCTCACCACCGTCACCAGCCGAGGACGCGTCACCCAAGTCGTCGGACTGGTGATCCGCGCTGTCGTTGGCGGCGTTCGCGTCGGTGAGATGGTGATCATCCGCAACGAACACGCGCCCGACCTGCGCGCCGAAGTCGTTGGCTTCCAAGACGATCAAGTCATGCTCATGCCCATCGGTGAAGTACGCGGCGTCGGACCCGACTCCGTCGTCATCCCCACCGGAAAGCCCTTCTCCATCCTCTGCGGTGATGCCTTGCTTGGCCGTGTCCTCAACGGCGTTGGCGAGGCCATGATCGGCCCGCCGCTCTCCCGCGAAGAAGGTCTCTCCGAATGGGCCGTCGAACGCGACCCTCCCGACCCCATGATCCGAAAACGCGTCCTCGAACACCTTCCCCTCGGCGTTCGCGCTATCGATGGCCTTCTTACCGTCGGAGAAGGCCAACGTGTCGGCCTCTTCGCAGGTTCTGGCGTCGGAAAGTCCACACTCATGGGACAGATCGCTCGCAACACCTCCGCCGAGATCAACGTCATCTGTCTGATCGGTGAGCGTGGACGCGAAGTCCTCGACTTTATCGAAGAATCCCTCGGCGAAGAAGGCATGCGCCGCTCCGTCGTCGTCTGCGCAACGTCCGACACTCCCTCGCTCGTTCGCCTCAAATCCGCTTTTGTCTCCACCGCCATCGCTGAGTTTTTCCGCGCACAAGGGCGAAAAGTCCTGTTTATGATGGACTCCACCACCCGCTTTGCTCGCGCACAACGCGAGATCGGCCTCGCTGTCGGCGAACCCCCCGCACGCCAAGGCTACCCCCCCTCCGTCTTTGCCATGCTCCCTCGCCTACTCGAACGCACCGGCAACGACGACAAAGGCTCCATTACCGCCCTCTACACCGTCCTCGTCGCAGGGGGCGATATGGAAGAGCCGATCTCCGACGAAGTGCGCGGGATCTTGGACGGCCATATCATCCTCAACCGCGCTCTCGGGGCCAAAAACCACTGGCCCGCCATCGATGTCCTCCCCTCCCTCAGCCGCGTGATGACCGGATTGGAAACCATCCAAAAACGCCATCTCAAAGCCGCCAACGAACTTCGCCGCGTCCTCGCCGCTTACAAGAAAAACGAAGATCTGATCCTCCTCGGAGCCTACACCCCCGGCACCGACCCCGAAACCGATTACGCCATCGAAAAAGTCGAAGAATGCAACACCTTCCTCAAACAAGGTCTTCACGATCGCCCCTCTTGGGACGAAACCATCGAACACCTCACGGGCATCTTTGGCCTCTAAGCCAACAACCCCCCTAGATCGGAGCCTTTACGATGCCGACTTACCGACTGCAAACTCTCCTCGACTTGCGCGAACGCACCGAAAAAGAAAAAAAGGACGCCCTCGCCGAAGCCCAGAAAAAGCATCGACAAGAGCAACAAAAAGCGGACGATCTCCGAAAACAAGACAAGCAGATGCGCGAGACCCGCAAACAAAAAGAAGATGAGCTTTTTTTCAAGATGCAAGCAGGTGAACTCGGCGTCAAAGACTACAACATGGGCGAGCGGTACATCAAACGCCTTGAACGCGAGATCGAAGAATTCCAAAGCGTGATCAAAGAACAAGACAAACGCGTCATCTTCGCGCAACAAGAAGTCGATTGGTGTCAAGAAGAACTCCTCAAAGCCACTCAAGAGGTCAAAGCCCTCGAAAAACACAAGGAAAAGTGGCTCGAAGAGTACAAAAAAGAGATGGCCGCCAAAGAGGAACTGGCCCAAGAAGAGATCGCCACCACTCTCTTCCTCTTCGGCAAAAAATAAACCCGCCTTCTCTCCTCCCGCTCCTTTCCCCCCCAAACTCTGCACCCTAACAACAACACTCTGTTGTGGCACATACAAGGAGAAAACGCCATGACGCGTATCAACGAATCACAGGTTCAACAGCAGCAACAAGCGCAGCAGGCGAACCAAGCACGCGACTCCCAAGCCCCTCCACCCGACTCCGAACGCGCCTTCGCTGCGCGTCTCAAAAAACAAGACGAAAACAAACCCACCCAACAACCCAAAAACGAAACCAGCACCTCCACCTCCACCAAAGACGCGGATTCCGCCAAAACACGCTTGCTCCAAAATCAATCCTTTAGCCTCTCGGGTCGCAAAGGCACCGTCTCCGATCTCCAAGCCCGCCTCAACGCACAAGAAGGCGCACAAGGCGCAAAAGGCAAAGGTCTTGACGCACAAAAAGGCGCAGAGACCGAGGCTCTCGATGCAAAAGGACTCGATGGCAAAGGACTCGACGGAAAGTCCGAAGGTATGGGCATCGGTAAAGAACTTGGTGCCGAAGGCGAGATGAAACTGTCCATCGACGGAAAGCCCGATCTTGCCGTCGGCATGGGTGGCCTGCAAGGTGGTGGTCAAATCCAACAAAGCGGTCAGATCGCCACTTCCGCAACATTTGAAGTGCGTGGTGCCAAGATCCCCACCGCCATGATGGAAAAAATGATGGAGCAAGCCCGTGTCGGCGTCAACGAAGTCGGCGCTCCCGAATTCCAATTCGACCTCAAAGGCGATGTCCTCGGCGGAATGAAGATGCGCATCAGCATGGAAAACGGCCAACTCAAAGCCATCTTCGTCGCCGAAAACAGCGAAGTCCGCAAGTTTGTGGACGGAAACCTCAAAGACCTCGAACGCAACCTCCAAGATCGCGGGATCTTTATCAAAGACCTCCAAGTCCGCGACCCCGAAGAAGACCGCCGTCAACGCCAACGCGAACAACACCAGCGCGACCGCGAACAAGCGATGGGCTGATCTCCACAGCCTCCGCCTTCCTTATCTCAACACCTCTGTGTCGATCCGCTTCAACTGATAGCCCTGCAAGTTTTCAAATCCCCCGTCCATCCGCGACCCACGCAAACGAAAACGCACACCACACCCCTCCGCCTCCAACACAAACGGCAGATCAGAACGCCGAAAAAACAGACTCGGCTTGCGTTGTTGCGCTTCGACCTCCCAACGAAAGCGATAACGTAATGCGCTCGGAGTATCGGGAAAAAAGCCACACTGCTTCCAAATGCCTTCGCTCCAAAACTCGATCCGTTGGGCTTTTTGCACACACGCAGGCACCTGTGGCTGCGTCCACGCACCATCCACCAGCCGAAACATCACCCGATCCACACCGATCCGCGCCTCCAGTGCGTACAAAAATCGACCCACATTCCGCAACACTTCGCGTTGAATGCTCGGATCGACGCGGCTCCATTGTGCCCAAGAATCCGAAGAAACCAAGTCTCGTTGTGGCTCGATATGCCGAAGAAAGAACAACCAATTCATCCGTAGATCCTGATGTTCCGTCAAGATCAAACTCTCTTTGATGTGCAGAGAATGAGACAACCCCGCATACTTTTCCCCCGCCCACTGAAACACAGCGGATTCTTCGGCTTGGCGACTGGCTGGCCCCAACCAACGCTGATAACGACGAAACAGCGCTTGGGTCTGGGCTTTTGTTCGCGTTTGACAACTCGTCGAGATCTTCTGCAACCCCCACGCGCCAAAGAAAAACCGATGATGGCAAGGATAAGGCCCTTGGTTGTCTTCATACAGAAAGATCTGCGGCCCACTTTTTTCAAGGGATGAAAACAACCGCTGCAAGCGCATACACGGGCCGATCAGCCATTGCTTACAAAGCACTTCTTGGACTCGATCGGGCCAATCGCCTGTCCACAAACCACGCAACATCTCCACACGCTGCGGAGCCTTCCAGACCGAAACAGGCGGCTTTTCACGCACCACAGCTGGCTGACACCCCCCCAAAAAACAAAGCAGACACACACACACAACTGCACCGATCCAACGGGGCTTTGGAAGCACTAGCACCACCAAGCCGCGTAGAAAACCTACACTCCCCCACACAAGGGCGCTCCCTCGAAATCCCCCAGATTCCGCCCTCAACACCCTCTGCCCACGCCTCACCACGCTGCTTTGTTTTGAAGTGTCTCTCATCCGCGATCTCCCGATCTCACCGTGTGTTCTCACAAAAACCGACTCAATCCTCCCGCCGCTTGACCAATGAAGGCGCGTATCCATCGGGAGGTACGAAGCCCAAAAAGGTCAGAATCGTCGCTGCAACATTCGCTAAACCCGCCGCTTCGATCTGCGCGATCTCATAATGGGCCGAACCAACGGGATCAAAGATGTAGAACGGAACGGGGTTGAGTGTGTGACTGGTCTTGCGTTCGGGCTTCCCATCCGCTGTATAGGCGATCTTGCCCTTCTTGTCGTGCGCAAACATCTCGTCCGCGTTCCCGTGATCCGCTGTCACAAACGCTACACCACCCGCCGCTTTCACCGCCTCCAAGATCCGACCCACGCACAAATCTACCGCTTCCACCGCAATCACCGCAGCATCCAAAGACCCCGTGTGTCCGACCATATCGCCGTTTGGCAGATTGGCTCGCAAAAATCGATGCCGACCCGCCATGATCTCCTCGATCAAGCGATCTGTGATCTCGGCTGCTTTCATCCAAGGCCGTTGCTCAAAAGGCACCCGATCACTCGGGATCTCCACATACGTCTCATGCTCTTCCGAAAACTTGCCTGTGCGGTTTCCGTTCCAAAAATACGTGACATGACCAAACTTTTGCGTTTCGCTGATCGCAAACTGCCGCACACCGCTGCGCACCAGATACTCACTCACGGTCTCGCGGATCGCGGGTGGCTCGACAAGATAACGCATCGGAATACCCAGATCCCCATCGTACTGCATCATCCCTGCAAAAAACACTTGAGGACGTGGACCCCGCGCAAACTTCGTAAAGTCTTGCTCTTCAAAGACGCGGCATAACTCCATCGCCCGATCACCTCGAAAGTTGAAGATCAAAAACACATCCCCATCACGCACAGGCCCCACAGCTTGGCCGTCCTCGGCGATCACAAACGGATCGAGATATTGATCGTTGTTGATCCCCCGTGAGCGACTCGCCTCGATCGCCGCCCGCGCCGTCGGATAGTGCGGACCTTCCCCCAAGATGTGCGTCTTCCAACCACGCTCCACCATCGCCCAATCCGCCTCGTACCGATCCATCGTGATCACCATCCGCCCCCCTCCCGAAGCGATCCGATAATCCCGTCCCTGCAACACCATCTCCCGCAACACCCCCTCCAAACGCTCCACATACACCAACGCCGAATCTGCCGGAACATCCCGACCATCCAACAAGATATGCACCCGCAACCGTGACACACCCGCCAACGCTGCCCGCCGCAACATCTCATACAAGTGCTGCTCATGGCTATGCACATTCCCATCCGACAACAAACCCAACAGATGCAGCGTCCCACCCGATCTCGCCCGTTCCATCGCCTCTTTCCACACAACCCCCTCAAACAAACGACCCGACGTGATCGCCTCTTGCACCAGCCGCGCTCCCTGCGCAAACACCCGCCCCGCCCCAAGAGCGTTATGCCCCACCTCCGAATTGCCCATGTCTTCGTCGCTCGGCATCCCCACCGCCAAACCATGCGCACACAACCTCGTCCACTTCCCACGCGCCAACTGATCCAGATGCGGCGTGCGCGCCAACATCACCGCATTCCCTTCATCTTGCGGCCCGATCGCCACACCATCCATCACCACCAACACCACAGGCCCTTGCGTCAACGGCCCTTGTTTATGCTTCTTCAACGCCTCGACCATCTCACCTCTCCTCTTGTGCGCTCCTTGTCAAAAAGATCATTTTGCGCTTTGATCTCGGTTGATTGACAAAAAAACCGCAGGTTTCACGACCTCGCAGGGCCGTCGTTTTTGGATATGTACCTTCGCGTACTCTACTGGCTTCTTGCTTAGACAGAAGCCCACTCCCATTCAAAGGCCACCGCGCAGAAAAGGCAGAAGATGTCCACAAAACCCATCGAACAAGATCCGCAGTACCAAAATCTTCTCGAAAAGCTCGCGCAACTTGATCCCTCCTTTGATCCGCAGCTTCAGCCAAGCCGCTATTTACAAAACCAACGCTCCTCCGAACAAGAACTGATCGCCAACCTCCAACACAACGATCCGTTGATGCGTGCGGATACTGCGGAGCTTTTGGGACAACGACAAATCAAGTCTGCTCTCAAACCCCTCAAAGAACTCGCCGAAAAAGATCCTGATGGCTCTGTCCGACAAGCCGCCTCAGTCGCCGTGATCCGCATCGGCGGTGATCCTCTTCTCGCCGAGATCGCCAAAAATCTCCGACACGAAGATCCCGAAGTCGTCGCACACGCCGCCGTCACCCTCGGAAAGGTCGGCGATCCCAAGATCGTACCCAACTTGCTCGCCGCCTTCCAAACCGAAGAGCCTCTCGTCGGTTCCGCCATCGCTTGGGCGCTCGGAAGACTCGGTGATCCCCGTGCGATCTCTTGGCTCGCTGCGGCCCTCGAAAACGGTTTCGTCCCCGCAAATGCCGCCGAAGCCCTCGGACGCATCGGCGATATCGAAGCCATCCCTATCCTCACGCGCACTCTCCAACACCCCAACGATGACGCTCGCGCCTACGCCGCCCGCGCCCTCGGCTTGATGAAAGAACCTCCCGGACTCAAAGGCGTCCGCGCCCAAACTTGGCTCCAACGCAAAGAAGAGATGATCGAAGCCCTTCGCCAAGCCCTCGAAGAAGACCCTTCCCGTAAAGTCCGCATCTTCGCATCCATCGCATTGTTTGAACTCGGTGTCAAACAAGCCGGAAAACACTTCCTCCAACTCCTCAAAGATAACCCCTAACCCACACCTCCTGCGCCTACCGTCCTCTCGCCCACAACCAACTCTCCCCACAAAGATCCCCCCAACACAGCATCAAAAGTCCCTATTATCCGACGCATCAGACGATTCATCGTCATCTTCGTCATCGTCCCCGTCTTCTTCGTCCTGTTTTTGACCACCTTGTTCCTGAACCAACTTCGCCGTCCCACCGGCCTCTTGCGAAGAAGGATCGCTCCAAGGCTCACGGAGCCAAGCCCCACCCTGTCCGTCCCGTAGCAATTGACGGATATCTTGCTCTGCTTGATCCAAACGCTGCCCGCCCTCTCGACACAGCCAAACTCCCCGCTCAAACAAGCGCAACGATTCTTCGAGGCTATGTTCCCCCTGCTCCAAACGCTCCACCAACGATTCCAACTCCACAAACAACGCTTCCAAACTTTGCGCCTTCACCCATCACTCCTACTCTCTAAACGCGATCACCCAACTTCCGTATCTGTGGATCACGCAGACACCCTTGAACATCCAAGGACCCGATCACATCATCCCATCAATGCGCCTTCTTGTCTGATAAGGCAATCTGCACGCCCCCCAAATGAGGTCGTGCCTCATCAGGCCAAGAACGCTCTCCCCCCCGATCATCGGCAGTTTGCCTACATGATCCCTCCTCCAACGGGCTGCGGCCCGCATCGTGGAAGGTTTGCTGTGCAAAAAAACACACCCTCTCCATCCCATTTCGCCTATTCTACCGTATCTACCGCGTTTTTCCTTCTGTTCTCTCTCGGCCTACTGCTCGCTTGCGAAACCACCCCAACACGACACAACCCCTCCCCCCTCTCTCTTCAACCCGAAGAAAAAATCTTCCGCTTCCAAGGCCCCGGCCACCTCGACCTCCAAGCCGATCACCACCCCGCCCTCGTCTACCGCTTCGAGATATCCGTCGCCCAAGCCGGACTTTACGCCTTTGAGACACACGGGAAACTCGATACGCTTTGCGCGCTTGTCCACTTCACCCCCACCGAAGAACGCACCCTCTCCGTCAACGATATCGGCGGCACAAGCGAAAATTGCAAACTGATCTGGGCTTTACCCAGCGGAACCCACATCTTCAAAGTCCGCACCGATGGAATCGGTCCTTTCCGCGTCCAACTGGATCGCGTCGCTTGGCAAAAACAAGTCAACGTAACCCTCCGCTCGGGCGGAACCACCGCAGGCCACATCGAAGGCGTCTTCGATCGACACCGCTTCCGCTTTCACCTCCCCGCCCCTCGGATGATCCAGATCCAAGCCACCGGCGAAGGCAACCTCCAGTGCATCCTTCAAAAAGCAGGAGCCTCTTGGCGGTACGACCCCTCCTTCCGCCAGCCTTACGGCTCCTGTGTCCTTGGTCGACTGCTTGAGCCGGGCGAGTACCTCTTTGATCTTCGAAGTGATCAACCCAATACATCTTATAAAATCACCTATCAAAAAGTTCGGATGAGTCCCCTCCAAGCCGGGCAGATCCACGAAGGCTTCCTCCGTGAAGAAACCTTTGACATCTACCAACTCGATCTCCCAAAAGACCGATACCACCGCATCCAAAGTCACGGCGCTCTCGCGATCCGCTGCACCCTCGAAGATGAACCCGGACACGTGATCGCCGCCTCGCATACCCCCGATGCCCCCTGCCTGATCGAAGGCTCCTTTCCCCCAAAACGCTACCTCTTGCGCGTCCGCACCGACAAACCCGCCCAACAAGGCCGCTACCAGATCAGTTTCGAGCCACTCCCCTTCACCTCCCTCCCCACACACACACAGCGCGAGTTCCTCCCTCCCTTCCACCAAGCCCTCCAGATCTACCAGATCCACATCCAAACCCCTCAACTCTATCACTTCTCCATCGACAAACGCTCTGCACATTGCGTACTCTCCGATCAGATCGGACAAAAACCGCCAATCATGGATCTCTCTGAGTCCGATCAATGCGCCTTTTTTGCCGAACTCGAAACAGGCCGCTACTTCCTCAAAGTCTACCCCCTCGAACGCGAAGAACAACCTTACCAACTCTCCGTTGCTCCCTATCAGCCCGCGTCAAGCAATCAACTCGAAGACCGAAAACCCCGACTAATCGGCCCTGTCGAACTCGGACACAACAGCGTCTTTTTGGTCCACGTCCACAAACCACAAACCGTCGTCCTTGAAACTCACGGCTCTCTTGACACTGTCTGCGAACTCTTTCGCGCAGAACTCCCGCTCGATAAACAAACTCCCATCGACCGCAACGACGACAAAGGCTCCGCCCACCGCTTTAATTGCCAGATCAGTCGCTTTCTGATGCCCGGGCAATACAAACTTCGTGTGCGTGTCCAAAGCCAAAAAGGCGGTCGCTTCTGGGTGCAGCGCCGCACCCTCACCGTCCCCCAGATCCGCATCGGACAACCCATCTCCGCCGTATTCAAAGACAAACGCAAGCCCCACCGGTACCTCCTCCCTCTCCCCCAACCCACCATCCTTGCCCTTCGCACCGAAAGCGGTATCGACACCGTATGCGATCTCCTCAACAACGACGGCGAACACGTCGCAAAAGACGATGACAGCGGCACCGACCAAAACTGTATGCTCACACAGATCCTCCCCGCAGGTTTCTACTCTCTCCAAGTCTCCGTCCACCGCGAAGTCGGTCCCTACCGCCTCTTTGCAGATACACTTCCCTCCCCCTCCCTCCAACCCAACACACCCCTCGACGGTGCCTTTTATCCACCTTACCGAACCAACTACTATACCCTCCAACTCCCCAAAGGTGGGCAGTTTACGATGCGCACCTACGGAAACCAAGACACCCTTTGCGCCCTCTTTAATCCCCAAGGCAAACTCCTCGCCAAAAACGATGACCGCCCCCACAACGACAAAAATTGCCAGATCACCGAAGTCCTCGCCGCTGGGACTTATTTCCTCCAGATCCGCCTCCACAATAACGTCAAACCCGAAGGCAATATGCCCTTTCGCGTCGGTCTCACCTCCCCCTAAACACGCAACGCTCTTTCGCGTCGATCTCACCTCCCCCCAAACACGCAACGCTCTTTTGCGTCGATCTCACCTCCCCCCAAACACGCAACGCTCTTTTGCTAGACAAATCCCCTCTGCCAGATTATCTTGCGCCCACCTTGGGCGTACCACAGCGATCTTCCCAAAAAGCACACAACGCTCTTGTGTCCACGCTTTGGCAAAGATAAGCTACCGCTTGTTTGCATACTCATGCACAACCTTGCGATCGTGCATCCCGCACAAGGTTCCGTCCCACCAAGAGAAGGAACGCTCATGAGCCTCGCAGATCTCGGGAAAAAATTGTTTGAAGCGGCACACCTCCGCACAAAAAACCTCTGGTCCGAGATCGGCAAAGACCTGCGCGATTCCTCCCTTCAATGGGACAAGATCCGCCAAGAGTTGTTGTCTCAAGGCAGCCAACTCGTTCATGATCTCGAACGCGAGCTGCGAACGTGGATTATCGAAGAAGGCCGCAGACAGGGCGTAAGCTGGTCTTATGCCCTCGGACGTGACCCCCGCCTCGAAGAGTCCTACCGCTTGCTTGACCTCCCCTACGGCACCGAGATGAACAACGTCAAACACCGCTTCCGCGAGCTTCTTAAGCTCCATCACCCCGATCGCTATATGGCTGATCCCAAAAAATATCAACTCGCGACACGAACTTCACAAACCCTTACAGAAGCCTACCACCATATCCAAAAGGCTTTCGATGAAGGGCGGATCTAAACACTCCCCGCTGAGACCGACCATCGCGCCACACACGACACTCCGCTCCGCTCGCGCAAGATGAACAAACCTCAGCACCGCATCATATCCAAGGACGTCAGAGGAGGCGGCAGAAGCTCATGCCACTGTTGGGCAAGATAGAAGAAGGCACCATCGCACAGCTCCTACAATCCGCATCAAACACACAACAAGACGCCGTTCTTGTTCTCGACAACCACGACGAACGCGCCACCATACACATCGAAGAAGGCCAAGTCACCCGCATCGATCACCAACACAACCTCGCCACACCCGCCCTCCAAATCCTTCAAAATTGGTCGCAAGGGCGTTTCCTGCTGTGCCACGCCCACACCCCCGAAGCACGCGCTGCTTCCGTACACTACAACGCCGATATCTGGCTGCTCGATCTCGATACCACCCGCCGCGATGCTCTCCTCCAATCCATCGAAGAAGCCGGCTATAGCGTCTGCCTCCTGCTCGATCCAGCCCAAGCACCCGCCCTGCTCCAACACAACCCTCCCGCCATCGTCTTGCTTGGCGAAGGTCTCGCTCAAAAAGACGAGGCTCTGCTCGCACAACTCGAAGAATCCGCCCTCAACGACCTTCATCTGTTCCTCCTCGGCCAACAAGAAACCCCTCCCCCTGCACTTCACGCTCACGCAAAAAACTGGTTCGCCTTCCCCTCTCAACGCGATGATCTCTTGGATATCATCCGACAAAACCTCCGCAAAGCCCCCGGTATGCAGATCCAACCCTTCGATCCCGCATGGCTCCATCTGCTCAGCGAACTTACCCCTCCGCTCAAGCCCCAGATGCGCATCCAGATCAACCCCGCACGCTGGCAAGAACTCCAACAAAAAGAGATCCCTCCCCTCTGGCGCGAGTGGCTGCGCTCCCTTGACAGCCGACAACCTCTCGTTCGATGGCTCAAAAATTATCCCGGTGACCCCCGGCACGCTCGCCTCTCCATGAATATCCTCCTCCAAACCGGCCTGATCGAGATCCAAGGACAACCCCACGCTGGTGACGCTCATCTCTCCGAACCCGCCACCATTTCTTCCACCCAGATCGCACCTCACACCACCAAAGGCTCTTTTGCTTGGCTCAAAGTCATCGTCCTTGGCTTGCGTGGCGACCGACGCGAAGAATACATCCATTCACTCCAACAGATCTCTCAAACCCAAGCCTCCCGCATCCCACGCGAACCCACCGTCCAGATCCCTTACCTTCCCAAAACTGAGTACGCCCGCATCCCCCTCCGCCAAGACTCCCTTCTTGTCGTCTATGGCGCAGTCTCCGAAACCTCCGTCGACTCCATCTTTGAAAAAGTCGGCGTTGACCTCTCCAGTTTCCTGTTCTTCGTCGATATGGAAAACCCCGACGAGGCCGCCCATATCCGCGATATCCGACAACGCCTTCTCGCTCGGTACAACATCCCCGACTTGATCATGATCGCCGACTCCCCCAACCTCCAATCCTCCCAGATCCGCGAACAACTCCGCCTCTCCCCTCAAACCCCCATCGAACCCGTCAAACAACTTGAACTGAAATCGACTTATAAAATACTAAGAAAACTTCTCCTAAAATCTGTCGTCTCGCCGAGCTAACCGCACTTCCCAGCCGAGCCAAGTCTCCGTGCTGCTCGGCTGCTTGCAACAAAATGCTGATCTTTGAAGTCACCATCGAAGCGGGAGCCCCTGTCACGAAAAAAAGACTCCGCCCTCAAAAACACCCATAGCATACCCTCAACCGCACGAACCTCGTCTCCCAATGCACCGGAGGAAACCATGCACGCTCCCTCTCCAAAAGAAGGGATCAGGCTTTTCTTTTTGGCCTTCCTTACGCTTTACCTTGAACTGGCCCTGATCCGCTTCACCAGCGCCGAAGTTCTCTATCTCGGCTACTTTTCTAACTTCATCTTGATCGCTGTCTTCTTGGGGATCGGCCTTGGGTTTCTCTCTTTTCACCGCGAATGGACCTTTTTTCAATACGTCCCCCAACTGCTCCTTTTGTTGGTCGCTTTTGTTGTCACAACACATATCGACGCCACCTACTTGCGCGAACATATCGGACAGCTTTTTTTCGGACATCGTGAAACACCGTTTGACCTTCCTCTGTGGTTCTGCTTACCTTTTTTGTTTCTCTTGGTCGTTTTGATCTTTTTCGGTATTGCCCAAGAAACAGCACGTGTTTTTCACCTCTTTCGTCCGCTTACTTCTTATTCGATCGATATCGCTGGCAGCCTCGCAGGGATCGCCGCTTTCACCCTCCAATCTGCCCTTGCCCGCCCCCCCTACGAATGGTTTTTATTTGCCGCTCTGCTCTTGCTTTTGTTTCGCCCCAAACACTTGCATTGGTTTAATTCCTTCGTCATGGGGGCGGGGCTTATTCTGATCGTTTTCGCTTCCTCTCCCAAACACTTTACCCGCTGGTCTCCCTACCAACGCATCGAAGTTTGGGAGATGAAATCCCCCGCCAAAGGTTATCACCTTTCAGCCAACGGCATCGGTCATCAAACGATGCAACCCGTCGGCACAAAAGAAGCCTTTTACTTTTTTCCTTATAAAAAGCTTCCTCAATTTCATCCCACACAGCGATACGAAAACGCTCTCATCATCGGCTCTGGCTCGGGAACAGATGTCTCCTATGCCCTCAAACACGGTGTGCGCTCCATCGATGCCGTAGAGATTGATCCAGAGATCCTTGCCGCAGGAAAACAATTCCATCCCAATCGACCCTATGCCGATCAAAGAGTACGTACTTTTGTCACGGATGGGCGCGCTTTTATGGAAAAATCAACGACAACTTACGATCTGATTCTTTTTGCCTTGCCCGATTCTCTTGCGTCACTTTCTAATTTCGCAAATATCCGACTCGAATCATTTCTTTTTACTGTGAATTCTTTCCAACAAGCCAAGCAAAGGCTTAAACCCAACGGCACACTGGTTCTTTACAATTATTACCGAAAACGATGGCTGATCATCAAGCTCGCCAAAATGCTTGAGCAAGTCTTCGGGCATCCTCCTGTCGTGGTTCACTACGGGAGCGGACTCGCTGCCTTGGCGATCGGCCCCACACTCCAAGGCAAGCCCATCCCACCCAAAAGAGTTGACTTGGCAACCGACGACTGGCCCTTTTTGTATATGCAGTACGCGACATTACCTCCTGTTTACCTTCTCATTATGTTCATGTTCGTCGCTTTCGGCGTTTTTGGAGTCTGGTTGTGCGGTGAGGCCAAACCTTCGCAAGCCAAAGAGTATATGCCTTTTGCTCTGATGGGTGCTGCTTTTCTTTTGCTCGAAACCAAAAGCATCGTCCAATTTTCTTTGTTGTTTGGCGCAACTTGGCTCGTCAATTCATTGGTCTTTTTTGCGATACTCTCCTCCGTCTTGTTTGCCAATTTTATCGTTTATAAAATCTCCATCAAACGTTCTTCACTTCTTTTTTTGTTGCTCTTTTCTTCTCTCCTCTTACAATACTTTCTTCCAACTGAAACGTTGCTTGCAATTCAACAATTCGAATTGCGCTACGTTTTTGCATCGCTTCTCTTTTTTGCACCGATCTTTTTTGCGAATTTGATCTTTGGCTATTTTTTCAAAGACACAAAAGTCGGCCCGTTGGCTTTTGGATGGAATATCATCGGCACCATGATCGGTGGTGCCTTCGAATATTCCTCCCTGTTGTTTGGATACAAAACACTTACCCTGTGGGTCATCGCGCTTTACCTTGCCTGTTTTGTTTGGCTTTTCTATCACCCCGCGCCTCCCGCTCAACAAGCCGATGCGACTTCTTGAGCAGAGAAAAAATGCGCCTCTCCTCTCAACAAGCCATGCGACTTCTCGATCAGAGAAAAAATAGCACCGCTGCTTTCTTTGCACGTCAAGACTTTATCTTTGATTTTTGGGTGCCACCGAACGTCGATAGAGCTGCCAAGGCCCAACGTGGTACCACAAACGATACGGAAACGCCGAATGCCACGCGTAGGCCGAAGACTCTTTGCGCAGCAGGACAAACGGATAGGCGTACCCAAAGCGCACGTCATCAAAACGGCTCCAATCCCACTCAAAGTCCCGAGGCGTGGGAGGCAACGCCAGATCAGCACGCATTTTCACAGGGATATTCCAAAAAAATCGAGGAAACGTCACGGCCAAAACACCGCCTTTTTCGGCTTGGATGTACGCACCAAAATGCAGATATGGTGCTGTCCTCATCCACGATCCTCCCCGATCCACCGCAATATACAGCAATCTTGAACGCGGCGGGATCGCGATCATAACCTTTTCAAAAGACCGAGCCTCCCGATCAAATCCCCACAAATGATACCAAGCTGTCGCGATGCTCATCCCTACAATCAGGCACAAGATCCCCATCCATCCGCGCCCGATGCGCTCGCGTGAAACACAAGCACCCAACAACGGCAACAATGCACAAGCCAAGAATAAATGGCGAAAATGTAAGAACTTTGCCGTTTTTGTGTGCGCTGGTAAAACAAAATACAATAGCAGGTTCAACAACGCATACACACAAAGAATCCGACCCCATCGCCGACGCTCCGCTACGTTCGCCGCCTGTTCTCCTTCTGTTTCACGCTCGGCGTTGTTGTACTCTGCTTTGTTCTCTCCCACCGCAACGTCCCGAAATCCTTCGCCTCCCCCCCCACTCCATTGCCTCCGATCGAGCGAATCGTCCGAAGAATCGGCCTCTTTTCGCCAAACTCTCCAAACCAAGCCCAAGACACCACACACCCAAACCAACAACAACAACAACTCACTCGGATCGCGATATCCGCCCAACAACGCATCGGGAAGATGACGCAACCGAAACCCCAACGAACGCATCCCCAACGCCCCATATCCCGTAGCACCCGACTGAAACAGCAACCATAACCCTCCAAGCAGCCACATCGGAAACAACCACACCACACCACGACGCGCCACTTCGCGCTCACCAAAACACCACGACAACACCAAAGCCCCCGCCAAAAACGCCATCCCGTACACATGCGTCAATGCAACACACAACCCCAACGCCAGCGCTACACACGGACTCCACCTCCCCACAACGCGCCGCGATAACCACGCCCACAAAACCAACACCAGACCCACCGCCAAAAGAAAATTCACAAACCCCCAAAAAAAGGGCCGACTATACACCAGCGGGTACGTCAACAAGACCCATCGCGGATCTCCCCCACGCACCGATAAAAAAGCCCAGACCCCCAGCGGATACGACAGCAAAGACAAAAAAACCACCAACCTCCCTGAAAACTCAAGCGAAAAAACAAAAGAAAAAAGATATGTCAATGCGTATGGTCCCCAATAAAGTGTACGCCAACCATCCAACATATAATAAGAAGAAAAGTCGAAAGATGGTTCTCCAAAATGTTTCAAAATCGAAACCACCGCCAAATGTTGCGGATGATCCGTCATCGGCAAAAAACGAAAAACCAAAACAGGCAACAACAACAGCCACACACTCGCCAACAACCCCACTCGCCCCCAGACCCAATGTTTTTGTTGCATCGATCCTCTCCACGCTTTTCTCAACACACCCACTCACTCGCCTTACAACAACGGACCGCCCACACAGGCCAAAACAAACGCTCCCTCGCGCAACCCACAACATCCGATCTTTCCACACCAACTCCGATCAATGCAACGGCGGACGGCGATCTTTTCTCAGCCGACAACTTCGCTCTAACCAACGATATTTCACGTCATCGCTGCCTTGGTGTCCCACACAGTGCTGTTTTTTTTCCGCAATCTCCGTCGGGAGTGGCCACCGCAACGGGCGAAATCGAAAGTCCACAGGCGGGTGCGCGATGTGCTTTGTATGATGACACCACACATACACCGCTCCTTTCGACTTTTTCGCAAACAGCACGATCTCGCCAATTCGCTTTTCTTCAACAAATCCTCGATGTTCGAGATATGTACGAAAATAGGGTGACGCTCCCTCTCTCCACACGATATGCGTGACATGGCGATCCAGCTCTTCAACCCCCAGCCAATCAGGCAAACGCACACCATACATCGGGATCGGACGATGTAAAAAAGTATAACCGCCCGAAAAGGCCAACGAATTGACGGCCATCCACACAGCCTTGATATCTTGGCGAAAAAAAATCTCCTTCGCCATCACCAGATCCGCACGACGCTCCAAAAAACGAAACGGCAAGTATGTGATCCGCCCTTTTGCACGCAAAAGATCCCACTGCCTCGCATCGTAAAGCTGATCTTGACTTGGCAGACGATTCAAGATCCCCAAGATCGCCACCACGCCAAGCCCCACTCCCACCACACCCCGCACCCACCGCGCAGAAACGCCCAAACAAAAAGCCCCCAACAACAGCCACAACGGGATCGCCGTAAAAACAAAGCGATATTCCTTGTGCGCGATCAAACTGTGCGGTACCACCACCAACAACACACCCATCAACACCACCCAGCCCCACACAGGCCGCAGCACCAACACCAACAACAACACCACACCGATCATCCCAAGGCTTGCAACACCCAATCCCCACAAAAAATACCAATACGGTTCCACACCAAACCCGCTCGCCACACCATGCGCCACATTAAATTGCACTCCCGCAAGATACGAATGCCACCATCCCCCCCATGTCACCGCATCCAACGCTCCCACTCCCAACAACACCACGCTCGACGCTGCACACAGATGCAAACGCACACGCCATGATGCCGATGCCATCGCAAATACCGCAACCCCCAACACCAACGGAGCCAATTGCACACGCAACCCCAAACACGACCCCAAACACAAACCCACTCCCCACGCCCTTTTCACGGACTTCTCGTCCCACCCGATCCCCAACGCCAAAAACAACCACCCCGTCGCCACCATCCCCGGCAACGGCTTGTGCGCGAACACCACCAACTCATACCAAAATCCACCCAACAACAACGCCCAACACGCCGCCTTTTCCCCACCATAGCGCCGCGCAAACATCATCATCCCCACAGGAATGCTCATCGAAAAAACACAAAAAACAAACTTGATCCAAAACAAGTAAATATCGGGTCGATCCCACCCCAGCGCCTTCAACGGCCACAACAACACCGCGATGCTCCCCGCCAACAACCAAGAGCGCGTCCCATAACGATACTCCCACGGCACGATCCCATACCCAAAAACCACCCGATGCCCTTGCTCTAGGTACTGAAACACTTCGTCAGGATGCAACAAAAAGTCCCCCACCCAAGCCACCCACACACGCAACACAAACGCCAGAACCAACAAACCAATCATCCCAAACTTCGCATCCAACGCACGTTCCCTTTCCCGTTCACAACCACCCAAACGCTCTACATCCACAGCATCCGCACACATCCGCCTCAACAAAAAATCTTGCGTTCTTTTCAATACGTTGTGCTATGGTGAACACCTGTAAAAGACCTAGCGGCGGACGAGAAACCCCAAACAAAGCACCCATCGCCGAGCTAGAACCAAGTCCCGTATCCTACGCGAAGGAGGTCGCTTTATGCAACGACAACGCTTTTGGCTTGTATGCTTTTTTTCCCTGTTTTCGGCTCTTTTGTTGACTTCATCCGCTTGTAGCACCGGTCCTGCCGAAGATCCCATCAAACTCCCAACCTTCCTCACCGAAGAATACAACGAGATCCCCACCGACGGTCGCACCCTTTGTTCTCGCGGCGGAAAATACGCCTTCTTTGTTCGCAAAGGCAGCGTCAACAAGGTCGTGATCGACTTTGAGGGCGGCGGCGCTTGTTGGAACGCCTTCACTTGCTCGATCAAAGATGCCATCTTCAAAGACAGCATCGACAACGTACGGAAACTTCTCAAGGATGGCTACGACAAAGGCATCTACAACACCAAAGACGAGCGTAATCCATTCCGCAACTGGTACCATGTCTTTATCCCCTATTGTACAGGCGACTTGCATTGGGGCGACAACGACGTGGAATACACCACAGACAAAGGCGAAAAGTTCACCATGCGCCATCGCGGCGCAGTCAACGCACGCGCCGCACTCGATTGGGTGAATGCGAACTTTAGTAAGCCCGAGGATATCTTTATTACGGGATGCAGCGCAGGTTCGTATGGTTCGATCGGTTGGTCGGGGCATATCGCAGAGCATTACAAAAAATCCAAGATCTACCAAGTCGGCGATTGCGGCGCAGGCATCGTCACGCGTTCGTTTATGAAAGAAAGCTTTCCTTCGTGGAAAGCCGAAAAAGTCATCCCCACATGGATCCCGGGCCTTGCCCCCGACAAGTTCGATATCACCGAGCAAGATCTCGGCGTCCTTTACATCAACGTCGCGAATCACTACAAAAACCATCTCTTCGCCCAATACAACACGGCCTACGACGAGAACCAATTGTTTTACTTCAACGCGATGGGCGGCGGAAACAAGGACGAGTGGAACAAACAGATGCGCACGATGATCGACAAGATCAAAACATCAGCCCCGAACTTCCGCAGCTTTATCGCCAAAGGCCAAAAACATTGCGTCGTCCCCTACGAAGAATTCTACACCTACGAAGTCAACGGCACCAAGTTTCACCAATGGGTGGCCGATCTCGTCAGCGGAAAACAAGTGCCCCACGTCTCTTGCGAAGGCGAATCCTGTAAGCCCTAACCACCGCCTTTTACGCAACGAATACGCACGTCTACCGCCTCTTTCACCACGAACACACGCATCTACCGCCTCTTTCACCACGAACACACGCATCTACCGCCTCTTTCACCACGAACACACGCATCTACCGCCTCTTTCACCACGAACACACGCATCCACCGCCTCTTTCACCACGAACACGCACGTCTACCACCTCTTTCACCACGAACACACGCATCCACCGCCTCTTTCTCTGTTCTTCGCATCCTTTCTCGTTCACGCGGCACGCCGATCTTGCACCGCTCGATCACCCGCACTATACTCTGCCGCGATCAGGGACACCCCATCGCATCCCGTCCACAAACCCCCATCAGACGGGGAACACAGGAGGCACCCTTGCCACGAAAAGTCGCACCTGACGATCCCACACGGATCTATCAAAACGATATCTTCGAACGTATGTCGCGCTCGCATCCCTACGAACCCCTGTTTGCTTTTATCCCCACCATCCTTGGGCTTTCGATCTGGATGATCGGCTGGAGTCCGATGGCTTGGTATGTGAACCTTGGCTTGATTTCGATCGGCTTGTTTTATTGGACTTTTATGGAATATATGCTCCACCGCTATCTTTTCCATTACGAAGCCAAAAGCTCGATCGGCAAGCACATCATGAAGCTGATCCACGGCATCCATCACCAATTTCCCAACGACACTGATCGTCTGGTGATCCCGATCGGTGCGTCTTTTTTGTCTGCGCTCGCCTTTACGTTGATTTATTACACCCTCACAGGCGGCAACCTTTGGGCAGTTCTCCCTCTTTTCATCGGAACTGCCTCTGGGTATCTGAATTACGACTGGACGCACTACGCAACCCATCACGTCAAACCCCGCTTCTCATGGGAAAAAACGCAGCGCCGTCGCCACATGCTCCACCACTTCAAATATCCCGATGCCTGTTTTGGCGTAAGTACGGGCTTGTGGGACTGGGTGTTTCGGACTCGCGAGATCGATGCTGAAAAAGCCGTAGCAACGGGCAAGATGCGCGCTTATCCAAGCGAAAACTGGAAGATCCTTGACAATACACCCAACCCTAGCGAACACGCATAATACGAAATCCGCCCGTTGTGTGATCGTAAAAATGTAGGGTCAACCCCCCGTGGCTGCCCTAGAATAGGGCGGTTCGCGAACCGCCCCTACATCATGCGATCATACCTTACGCGGAGATCGTATCATACGAAATCCGCCCGTTGTGTGATCGTAAAAAGGTAGGGGCAGCCCCCTGTGGCTGCCCTAGAATAGGGCGTCTACAGCGAGTCGTGTAGACGGATCACACGTCTCTCGGATATCAGATTATACGGCGACCTGCGGTGCGGTTTCAGAAACCAAAGCAGCGGGGATGGGACGTGTGCGTACACGAAGAAAGGCCATTAATTCTTCTTTGGTTCGGGAAGGTTGGCCGACATCCACATAAATCTCTGCGAGTTTATCGTAGCGACGGAACATCAAAAGCCCCCAGACACCGACAAAATCGATCCCATGAAAAACGATCGCGTCTTCTTTCGCGTATTGATCGAGGCTTTCTTCGAATTCCACAGGAAGCTCTGTCCAATGGCGACCGGGTTTGAGATGGTGTCCGATGTGGTAGCCGTCATTAAAGCACCGCTGGTTATAGCGGGAATTGATCGATGTAATGCTGTTGCGGTAGCAATTGGCCGGATCTGCGGGGTCAATAAAGGCGTGTTGTCCCCAATTTCCAGCCATCATCACAAAACGGCAGATCAGAAAAGGGATGATCCAAACCACCAACGTAGCGTAAAAGTTCACAAAAGACATCGCGATCACAAAGGCATAAAAGCCCAACTCACCAATCAACATCAAGCGCAACATTTTGAGGTGACCGCGTTTGTAGTGGTAGCGCGCCATCTCCAAGACCGAGAAAAAGAAGAAGCGCAAAAAATAGCGAAGGAAATGCAAGGGGTTGTCGCGTTCAAAGCGCATTGTAGAACTCAGGTCGTCGGGAAGATTGTTCTCGGGATGGTGCATACCGATGTGATGGGCGTAATAGGTCTCAGGCGTCTCTCCAAAAAAGGGACTCAAGACCCAAGGGATGTAGTGGTTGAGCAGCGCATAATCCCGAGTAAACAAGCGTCGATGGCTGGTGTTATGAAGCATCAAGATAAAGCGATCCATAAAGAAGAAGACGTTGAGGATCAGATACGCAGCCCCAAGCCACCAACGAAAGACACCCGGGATGTAAAGGATCGCAGCAAAGGGCAAGATCAACACGGTGGCTTGAAGGCAAAATTGCGCGAAGGGTAGATCGCGTGGATCTTTGATCATCGACAGCAAAGCCCGATCGATGGGACCATAATGCTCTTTGGGTTCATAACGCGGATCATCGATCCGAAGGGGTGGGGTGGCCATGCGCTGCTCCTATTCTTTCGAGAACCATTTTGCGGCGCGCAATCCTAGCGAAACCCCTTCCATTGGTCAAGCAAAGCGCATATCCCCCGCCTCTTTTGCCTGTCTCTACCGAATCCCGCGATCTCTACCGCAACAACGAAGCGATATCCACTTGAAAAGAAAGGTCGATCTCGTCTTTGAGCTGCAACAAACCGAAAGGCGCTTTGTACGGTTCGATCCCCAAAGCAGCGTGAGAGATCCGCGCTTTTCCTGAGACCATCGTCGCTTTTTGTTGCAACGGGATCTGCAACGCACAAGACCCTTTGCCCAAACGCAACTGGCCGCTCAAAAGCCAGTCCTGCCCGCTATGTTTGAGCGTCCCTTCAAAAGTTAAGGGAGACTTGAGATGGCCTTTGATATTGCTTTTGATCTCCGCCTTGTCTTTTTCGGACAAGCTTTCTGGACCCAATACGACAAATGCCGCTTCGGAGGCGCGCACAGAAACGCGGATATCTGCCGATTCGCTCGGATGTTCGACGTGGATCGCAAAATCTTCGACCGACAACAACAAGTCGTGACCAAGGCGTGAAAAAAGCCCTTGCTTCCATGTGTTCAGGTGTAGCCAACCCTCTTTCGGACCCAGATCAAAAACACCTACAGCCACTGTTTTTTCTGCCATCTGTTTTCCTGTTCCTTCAAAGCGGATCATTTCTGATCAACAAAGGGTGATTCGCTCTCCGTTGATGCTCTGCTCCGCGTTGGACAAAGCCCAAACAGTCACCGTCCAGCGCGGTTGTAGCGTTCTAGCACAAAGAAACTCACAAACACAGAGAGGGGGCCGATCTGTGCGTAGGCTTTTCCAAGCAAAAGGTCGGGATCATCGGGCAAAAGCTGAACAACAAAGTCTTTCAAGACTCGCCCGGGATGCAAAGGCGAGCCGATCGGACCGCGTTGGTAATCCAGCAACAGCGCATCGCGATGGGGTTCGAGTCCTCCGCCTGTATAGGGCGTCACCAAGAAATATCCGTGGCGAAAGGCATCGAGTTCGTTGGGCAAAGCGAGGTGCGGATCGCGCATCCCGTTTTGACGCACCGACACGTTGTAGCCGATCATCTCGCCTTCTGCGTGAAGGCCCGATTGAAAACAAAAGCCTTTGCGAAACTTGCGGATCATCAAGGGGCGAGTCAGCGGGTTGGTATTCCATCCGCGAAACTCCCACCCATCGAGCGATTCGAGCGGAGGATGGGTGCCTTGTGCAAACAGCCGCTCCAGCTCTGTGTTGCTCATCTGCGCCAAACGATAATAAGTCAAATAACGATGCAACACCCCAGCCCGTCGGGAAGTTTGGGGGATCGATTGCGATGTCGAAGCGTTCATCAAACAAACTCCTCTCAGGCTGCATAGCGTTCAGCCATCTCCAGCGCTGCGCGCCGTGAGAAGGCCATAATCGTTTCTTGGGGATTGCTCACCGTACCTGTGGGCAAGATACTTGCGTCACAAACATACAGATCACGGATATCGTGCGACTCGCACCAGCTATCCACGACCGATTGACGGGGATCTCCGCCCATCGCACAAGTTCCAAACAAGTGCGTGGCGACAAATTGGAAAGAGGTCGGGCGAAAGCGTTTGGTCAATAAGAGTTCACTTTGCGACGGATCGCGCATGACTTTGGGGACACCGTGACAGCCCGCATACACTTCTCTCGCCCCTGACGCAAACAGCGCATCGATGCAGGACTTCAAGCCGAAGGCCGTCTCATCGACATCTTCTTGGCGGATCCAAAAGAACGGCATCGGTTTTCCGCCTGTGCCTTCACGCACCAGACCTGTCGAACAGCCCCGAGCCTTGGTCGCGATCGTCGTGCAGTGCTTAAAGTTTTTGATGCGCTCTTGGAGTTCGTGTCCAACCCCCGGCAAACGGCCTGCAAAGACCGCAGGCGGCGCCCACAAAGTCTCCATCACAAGACCGCGCTTTTCCATCAGGTTCGATCCCCATCCTTGAATCGCCCCATACCACGGATACACGGCCTGATCGAAAAAGCCCATCGCCATCACACCGAGGTGAGCGCGCAGATTTTTTCCGATCCGAGCATTGCGGATCTTGGCGCGCTGCAACAGCAACGGAGACCAAAAAACACCACCGCTGCACACCACAGCATCGGCGTGGACGATCAATCGGCCTTGTGGCTTGCGCGTTTCAGGATGCAAGATATCCGCCTCAACCCCGCAAGCACGGCCCTTTTCGATGCGCAAGTGTGTCGCACGACACAACGGATACAGATCTGCTCCGTTGGTCACAGCGCGCAAGATGTAAGTGGAAGCCATCGTTTGCTTGACGCCTGTGGGGCAACCTGTAAAGCAGTCGCTCGCTCCTTTGCAACCTTTGACCACCCGCTGCAAAGGATGACTGTCCCAACCAAGTCGCTCAAAACCCCGTTTCAAAAGCAGATTCTTTTCCCCCTGCGTGGGCATCTGCGACGGTTCCATCCCCATCTCTTCTTCGAGCACTTCGTAATGCTCGTCCATCTCGTCGACGGTCAGATCCTTGAGTTGGCGATCTTCGATCCATTCCTTCAAGATCCGCTCGGGAAGGCGCTTAAAGATCGCCGAGTTGATCTCCGAAGTTCCGCCAACACACTCGGCTTGCAACATCGTCACAAACGCATTGCCCACCGCTGCGTTGGCTCCGCTCTCCGAAAGAAAGCGTTGCATAAATTCCCCGATATCACGGGTGGATTCACTCGCTTTCAATCGCGGTCCTGCTTCCAACACGATCACATCCACACCGCGCATCGCCAACTCTTTCGCAACCACCGCCCCTCCCGGGCCTGAACCGATCACACACACCTGCGTTCGGCGCTCATGTGTTCCTTGCAGCGCCTCTGTCTTTTGCATCGCCATCTTTTTGCTCCCTTATGCCGCGTGTTCGACCTGCGCAACATCCGCCTTTGTGCTTGCCCGAACTTCCGCTCTCATCTCTTCGATCCATTGTTCTGCCTTTGCGATCTCAGGCGACCATTGCGTAAAGTCCGATCGGATCTCGATATCGCGTGGATCGCTTTCGTAACGATTCAGCTTGAAAAACTCCATCTCCCGCAACACCCGCTCATCCGCAAGATACGCCATGCACACAAACACCCGAATCATCGTGCTGAGCATCCGAAACACATACACCTCGGTGTATTCGAGATCCCGCATCATCGCTTCTCGCTGTTCCGCAGACAGGCTCGAAAAGCGCCAACCACGCCGAAAAAACGCAGGAAACACAAACTCGTACATCAACAACGTTCCCGCCACCAGATCGCGCTTGTCCGAAGAAAGCTGCGAAAATCGCACCATCAAATAATCCACAACGCCCGTCTCTTCGGCGCTATACGGGATCGCTCCCCCAGACGGCAACATCGACTGTGCCACTTCGCCCAACGTCTTTTCCATCTGACGGCGCACCGCAGGCTGATACGCCAACCCTTCGTCCAATCCCAACGCTCGCAACAAACTCCCGCCCCATTCGAGTCCACGCGACAACCATCTTGAACCCAACATCGCTTTGCTCCTTTCTTCACAAACCTGTTTGTCCTGTCTCAACGAACTTCTTTGTCCTGCTTTTTGCCTTCTTGCCCTTCAAACGCACCAGACAGCCACGCCAACTTCTCGCGCAAATGCGCTTGATCCGCACGCATATACGACCGCATCACCTCTTGCGCCTCCCTCCAAGAACCTTCTTCCAACAAAGCCTGAATCCGCCAAAAAGCCCGTGGATACGACAAAAGATCACCACCCACCTCACACGTCACAGGACTCCAAAAGCCCGCAACATACGAAGCCGAACGCTTGTAGATCTCAGACATCGGTCGATAAAAAAACCCCAACAGCAAACTATTGGCCGCGTCGATCAACGACTCAAACCATTCCAGATCCGCCACAAAGATCTCTTCTTCGGGCGCGCCACCATCGATCCGACCTTGCAACGCCACCAACCGCGACCGCATCCGCGAACGTTGCAACGCGCTACTGCGCTCACCCACCCGCCGAACCACATGCAGCAAGATCGGCTCCCGGATCTCCATAAAATCATCAATGATACCCACAACTTCTGCCGAAAAGCCCTGCGCCATAAACAAGTCCGGCAACAGACGCAAACTCCCTTGTGACCGAAAGTCCGCCACTCGCCACGATCGGCCTTGACCACCCTCGATCAAACCGTCTGCCTTCAACATCTGCAACGCTTGCCGCAAGCTCACACGGTTCGTCTCGAACTGCTCCGAAAGCTTCTTCTCTGCTGGCAGCGGCTCTCCCACACCCAACTCCCCTCGCAAAATCAGCCGCCGCAACACCCCCGCCAACTGCTCGGGGACTGTGATCGCTTTCTTGATCGGTTCAAAGATCGACACCACGCTCGCGCTCCTTCTTTGCGGCTCCTGTCTCACGCCTGACAACTTGTTAAACAAGTTATACAGCGAGATCAAAAAAGCACAAGCGATGTTTTGTCACAAGATGGTCAAAGCAGTCTGCGGCTTGCGTTTGCTGCGTGCAGAGCCATTGTTTGAAGGGAGGGGGCAAGCGAGAAGCGAAGACAGGAGCGGTGGATCTCGCTTGGTTTTGTGGGGTTGGAACCCCACGCCCCGCAAGGAGCGAAGCCCCTTGACCCCGAGAGGGGCGGGGTGAGCAGGAGTGTTTCAAACAAGCGATGGTACCGCGAGAAGTGTTGTGGAAACGGACATCGAAAGGCGCGGTTAGGCAAGAAAAGGAAAAGCGACCATGCGAGAACAACGGACGAGGCCGAAGGACGGCAGAAAAGCAAAGCGATTTGTGTGGATGGGAGGGATCGCGATCGGTTTGTGCAGCGTGATGGGTACGGCGTGGTCGGAGCCATCGCCACGACCGAACCCCACCAAAACGGACAAGGACTCACCGAAGAAAAAAGACGAGGCGACAAAACGAATGGAAGCGTTGTATGTGGGGCGTTGGTTGCACGAAGGCGATCGAGCGACGTTGGAGATCAAAGCGGGTGGGCAATTTACGATCGATCACAACTCGCCCGCAGGTCGGATGCGTAGCACAGGAAAATGGACCGCAACAGAAAAGCAGATCACGCTTGTGTACGCAGGGTCCGGCCACAAGGCGACCTACGATCTCGGGCGCACCCAAACCCAGATGCTCTTGATGCACAAAGGCCAATTCGCCTTCTTCAAAGTCGCGCACACCCCGCCTCCCAAACCTGCCCGACCCAAAGAAGACGAAAACAAAAACTAGGTTTTGTTTTGATAGGGTGGACAAATATTTTTACCTCGCCTCGACACTTCGTGCCACCCCTCTCCAAGCGGACGCTCACAAAGTTCGCTGCGCAGAGAAGAGAAAAAGGTACAAGATTCTCGGAGTCTCTGTCTTTTTTCTGCCTTCTTTCCGTGTATTCCGTGGACTTTTCTCTGCCTCATCCAAACTCCCGTACGCTCCCCCAGATCATCCGACAAGTTCTTGTTTCTTCGGATATGGCGGATATGCAGCCAGAATCAACCGAACCACAACCACCCCCCCCCACACCAACAAGCCTCCTCCCGCGATCTGCAACAAACGCGGAACGGTATAGGGCGAAAGTTGTTGTGCGATCCATGCGATTCCCAACGTCCCGCCCAAAGGAATTCCCACCACAGCCCGCTTCCATCCGCTCGGAACAGCGGGGAACAGCCACAACAAAGCTCCCAAACACCACACCCACGCAAGCCAGATGGCTTGGGCATGAAAGACAGCAGGCCATGTGTACGGACGTATCAGCTTGGGCAGACGCGCCGCAGCTTGCCACTTGCGGAAGTCCAAGGCTTCTTCTGTATGGCACCTCGCACAATTCGCCCGAAGATGCGGTGTCAGTTGTTTGTAGAACGGTAAACGACGCGCACCATCACGCACCCACGCAGCGATCCGTTGTTGAAGCTCCGATGAGATCAGGGCCTGCGAAGGATGCGACAGAAGCCGCTTGATCAAGGGGGTGTCTTCGACCGAGAGCGACGAAGGGCGCGAAGAAGGATGACGCGACGAAGACCCCCAAAGGACGGGGAAAGTCGAACGCCCCAAGAGCAACAACAAAACAACAGCCGCCACCACCACACCAACGGAAAAAAAAGACGCCTGTGGTTTCACAGATCAACCTCTATTGTATCGAAGTAAAGGGGTGTTTGATACGACGCAAGGCTTCTTCGGCGATGCCTACGCTGTACATCGAGACCTGTTCAAAAACGGCCAATCCACCGACATCACAATGCGCAAACAAGATCTGCCCACAAGGTTGTTGCATCTTTCGGCGGTCTTCGCCAAACAAAAACCCGGGATAAGCGGCGTGCATCGCGTGTCCCCAACGGAAGATATCGATGTGCGTCACGATATCGGGCATCTCAGGGTGCATCCGTGTCAACTCCTCAAGGATCTGCGAAGCCCAAAAGTCCCATCCTTCGCGCAAAAGCGACCGTCGTTCTTGATCGGGAGAAGAGGCAAAACAAGCATAAAAGGTCAGGGTGGTTTGCTCGTCTTCTTCGGCGTCCGAGGTAGGCAGATCATCGGCGTAGATGTAGCCTTGCGACCAACTGCGAAAGCCAAAGTTTTCCCATGCGATCGGAGTCTTGGACGGAAAAGAAGGGCGGCGACGGCAACGCAGATTCGCAACGATCCACGGGATATAACGCATCTGCCGAAACTCCGAACGTCCAAGCGCCGTCAGTTCGGGGATGCAAGGATAAGCGAGATATTTGGGGGCTGCAAAGATCGCACAGCGCGCTGCGATCGTCTCGATCTTACGGGTGTTGAGATCCAAAAAGGTGACACGCACCCCTTCGGGTACATTGCGCACCCGCAAAACCATCTGGCTTGTCCGACACGATGCAGGAGAGATGCGCCGCAAAAGCTGACGCACCAAAAAGGCGTTGCCTTCGGGCCAAGACATCTTTCGATCGGTGGGGTCGATGGCTTCGACTTCGGGAGGAAGGGCAAAGTCTTTGGCGGGGGGGACTTTTTTACGCGGGGCCAGCGAAGCGTAGTATTGCAAGCCAGCCCACGCCGAGATCGATTCGATGGGAAGGGAGAATTCGTCGATACAACGATCGTTGATCGACCAGCGCAAAACGCCCGAATCAAGGCGATGTTCTTGCAAAAAGGCGAGCATGGTCATGCGTTCAAGGCGTACAACGCTATCGGCCCGACTCACCGAATCAAGAGGAAAGCCAAAGGCTCGTTTGCCCGAAGGATCGAGCCAGTTCGACCAATGAGAAGCGATCTGCTCGAAGCGTTCGAGATCTTGGTAATCGCTGGCTTTCATCAAGTGCCACGGATAACGGCCTTGTGACCATGCGCCCTTTGCAAAGATATTTCGATGAGGAAGTCGCACGATGTGGCGAGGATCGCAGATCGGCTGTTGATCGCTCGGATGGTATCCGATGATCAAGCCGCAATCTTCGTAGATCTTGCACAACGAGCGGAGTTCTTTGCTGGGTGGATCGACGTAATGCGCGCCCCACGGATAGCGATGGCCTGCGCGAGATCCGCTCTTGGCGGTTCCTCCCATCTCAGAAGCCCGTTCGAGGATCACAAAGTCCGTCATCCCGGCCTGTTGCATCCGCCAAGCTGCACATAAGCCCGATACGCCACCCCCGATGATCGCCACGCCAAATTGTTTTGTGGGTACTTGTTCTTGAAAAGCAAAGCCGCCATCCCGCCATCGATGGCCGACTTCGACATCATCCCCAACGATCGCGCCGCTGATCCCGCGCAAACGGGCCTGTTGCTCTGTCCAAGGCAGCGCCCCCCACCACGAGATCCCTCCCGCCAATCCAGCCAAACCCAACGCCTTTAACAGTTCACGCCGACTGATCTCGTGTGCCACCGACACGCTCCTTTCCAGACGCTCGCCCTCGGCGGCTAGGCCCCAAGGCTCTCGACACAAAAGGCCCGATGCAAGGCACGTTGCACGTCGTCTGCGCAAGCCAACGGGACGGCAAACGACATCCGCAAAGGAGCCGTCCAGACGCGCCACTGCGCAGCCTCTAAGATCCCGCGTACAGCTTGATTTGCACGCACCAAAGCCCCCGCTATATCGCCCGATTGGGAACCGATCACGCTGACAACCGCTTTTTCTTCTGCGATCGCGGGCCAACGCAAGCGCGCAACCGCCGCATCCAACTCGGGATACGCATCTCGCCAAAAAGCCACCTCGATCTGCTGGCCCCCCCAAAAACTTAACGATGGATGCAGACCTTGCGCCGCCAATTGCGCTTGATAAGCGGCCTCGTCTGCTTCGGCGTACGGCACAGACAACCAACACAACGGACGCAAGCAAGTGATCGCCATCTTTGTCTTGGGTTCGGCGTCCAGATCACGGCGGATCAAGGTGTATCCTTCGCTCCCTGCGGTCGCTTTTGCGTACAACGCGATCCCATGCTCACGCGCAAAACGCACAGCTTCGGCGTGCAGCACCTTCGCGCCCATCCGCGCCATCTCTTCCATCTCATCGTATCCCAAGCTATCAAGGCGCTTTGCATCCAAGACCACTCGCGGATCGGCATCGTACACACCGTCCACATCCGAATAGATCTCGCAGGACCCTGCCCCCAAAGCCGCAGCCAAGGCCACCGCCGTGGTGTCCGATCCACCCCGTCCCAATGTCGTGATCTCGCGCTTGTACGACATCCCCTGAAAGCCCGCAACGATCACGATCTTTCCACGCGCAAGTTCGTCTTGGATACGGATCGGGCGCACCTCGATGATCTGCGCTTCAAAGTGCCGATCGTTGGTCAAGATCCCGCTTTGCGATCCCGTAAAAGAGATCGCCTCGTACCCGTGTGCTTGGATCGCCATCGACAACAGCGCCATACTGATGCGCTCACCCGTACTCAACAACATATCCAACTCACGACGCGGTGGTTCGGGCGTGATCTCATGCGCCATCTTCATCAAACGGTTGGTGGTATCGCCCATCGCCGACACCACCACCACCACCTGAAAGCCCTGACGCTTCGCTTCAACCACCCGCTCCGCCACCCGCAACAGCCGTCCCACATCCGCCACCGAAGATCCACCGTACTTTTGCACTCGGATCGCTGTCATCCTCGCCTTGCTCCTTCTCCATCGCGCCGATCGACTGTGCCGTCCGCCCCGCCCCTCCGCCAACCTCGCCCCGCTTCAACTTGACAGACGGTGCGGGACAAGCTTCTCTACACGTTGCCGAACGATACGCGATCACGCACCTTTGCGCTTTTTCCTTCCGCTGGCACCCTCACCTCGGAAGCCTTGTACCCGAAACGCTGCGTATCCACAAGCCCAAAACAATCTCTCTTCTTCCGTCTCTGCGGTCCAGCCGCCCAAGCTCATACGGAAAATCAACATGCGTCTATCTCAAAAGCTTTGCTCTCTTTTTCTCCTTTCTGCCTTCGCTGTCGTTGCATCCGCCCCATCCACCTCACAAGCCCAAAACAAACGCGCCCGTTTTGCCCACCCCACCCCCAACTCGGTAAGTAGCGGAAAACCCCTTCGCATCGAAGGTCGCATCCTGTTTATGGACGATCTTGATTACGCCGAGTTTCGTTTTCGCCCCCTCAACAGCAAAGGCTCTTATACCACCCTTCGCCTCAAGCAGCAGGGCAACCGCTTTTTTGTGGTGCTACCCAAAAACGTCGTTCAGCCCCCCGGATTCGAGTATTACGTCGTTGGTTTGGACTTCAACCAACGCCCCAAGATCCTCTTTGGCTCGATCTTTCAACCCCAACAAGTGATCGTCCTCTCGGGTAGCGATACCGATCCTGACAAAGATCCCGAAAAAGACGGCAAGGACGGAAAAGACGGCAAGGATGGGAAAGACGGAACGGACGGAAAAGACGGCAAAGACAGCACACCCGTGAAAGCAGGCCCGGGAGAACAACTCAGCACGGCCCTGACCACCACAGGCACCTCACGCCGCGAACAAGAAGCGCACAAAGCCCCCGGCATCGTGACTGTGATCACCGCCAACGATATCTACCAACACGGCTGGCGTACCTTAACCGATATCCTTCGTTATGGCGCAGCCTTGGACGTCAACGACGACGGAAGCTGGCCTGATATCGGGATGCGCGGCGTCAACGTCAGCCGCAGCAAAGGCCGGGGGATCTTGTTTCTGCTCGACGGATACGATATGTCTTGGCGGCAACTTCACCAAAATCTGCTCAGCCCCGCATGGATCGCCGTCGACGATATCGAACGGATCGAAGTGATACGTGGCCCGATGGCTGGTATATGGGGCGCAAACGCGATGCACGGCGTGGTGCATATCATCACCAAACGCGGCGCACAAATGAACGGGATCGGCGCAACCCTCGGCGTCAGCCCTGTTAGCGGCTCGCACTTGATGACGGTACGCGGTGGAAAACGCTTTCAATCGGGCGTCGAGATCTACTCCACTCTCTCGATCAACCAGATGTTCCGTTCTCCCACCCTCGCCCCAAACTACGAATTCTCCCGCCTGACCAAACCCATCCTCTACACCCCCCTCCAAGATCAAAACTATGCACAAAACTTTTACACCCGCATCAGTTGGGAAGGCTTGTATCTCAGCGTCCGCCAAGGCCGTTATGAGACCACCGCCCCGATGAATCCGTACAGCGTGCTCGGGGGCGACGAAAGCCGCTTTGTGACCGATCGCGTGATCACACGCATCGGATGGGGCGGAGCCGTCGGTTCTTGGGGCCGTTTGGATATCTGGGGAAGCTATGACCGCGCACAGCTTTCTCCCGGAAGCAACGTGGTCTTCCGCCCATTCAACACCCAAGTCGGAACCGATCAAGCCCGGGGACGCATCGCGGGCTACTTCATCCTGCAAAAACCCTCCACCGCCGATCCCAATACCCCCGAGCCTGTCGGAACCTTCCCTGCCTGTGATCCAAGCACCCAAGCCAGCCTTCGCTGCGTCCGACGCCAAAATGTCAAAACCACAGACGCCAACGGAAAAGAAGTCGTTCAAACCAACGCTTGCCTTTTGCTACCCAACAAAGATACTGACCCAAAGCCTTTTGGGACCGTCACCCCCGATCAAAAATACAATGTTTGGTTCCCCGCCACCGATTGTCTCGAAACCAGCACCAACGGCAAATACCGCAGCGAGATCCGCGCCGCAGACAACCGCATCCAACTCGGCACGCAACTCAGCATGACCTTCGCCAAAAGCTTCCGTTTGCTGATCGGCGGCGAATTCGAGTACTTGATCTCCAATATGCTCCACTTTCCGAGCCGTTGGGCCGAAGACGCCAAAACGGACAGCGATCTGCGCTCCCCAGACTTTACCAACTATCGCCTCGGACTCTGGACTCAAGCACAATACGCCTTTCGTGAGATCTTTGAGATCAGCGCCGCCCTTCGCCTCGACGTCGATCAACGCTGGGGCGCACGCTTTAGCCCACAAGCCGCCTTTGTGCTCACACCCGGCGCAGGGATCTTCGGAAAAATCCACTACGGCTGGGGATATCGCGCCCCCTCTCTTTACGAACTCTCTCACTTCGAAGACACACGCTACGGAAACCCCAACCTCAAAAATGAAGAAGTCCACACCATCAGCGCCGAGATCGGCTGGCGAAGCGACAAGCTCCTACAAGTCTCCGCCACAGGATACGCCTCCTTTTACAACAACACCATCGACTACGAATCCCGCAACGCCAACCTACCCCTCGAAGGTCTCGATAACCTCCCCTTCAAAAACCGACCCTCCGGCCCTTATCAACAACTGATCAACAACGAAAAAGGCTATTCTTCGATGGGCGCAGAAGCCAACTTCCGCCTCTTCCCTGTCGGCGGATTCGAACTCTTCGCAAGCTTCGGAGTCTTCTTCGCAACCCGTGAACAAACCGATCCCAAAACCAAAGAAGTCTTTTCCGAGCGCCTCTTCTATTCTGCCGCTCTCTCCGCCAATCTCGTCGCCACCTATCGCACACGCGTCTTCCAAAAAACCGATCTGATCGCCTCCCTCGGACTGCTTTATGTGGGCTCAAAACTCACCCAATTCAGCGCCTACAACGGAACAGGCGTCCTCCCCGCCAACACCGTCAAAGATCAAACCGCCCCACAAAACACTCCCTCTTGGGAAACCTCCAAAGATCCCCGATCTCCCGACCCCCAAGCCAATGGATACATCCACCTCCACCTCAACCTCCAACTCGTCAACATCCTCGATCACTTCGATCTCGTCCTCCGACTCAATAACCTCCTCGGACCCACCTCCCCCACCTACGACGCCGGTGATCCCTTCCTCTATCCACACGCCGGACTTGAATTCTTTACTTGGCTTCGACTCCGCTACTAACCCGATCACGCACCCTGCAGATCTCGTCTGACTGCCCTCGTCTCCTCTCGCTCCCACCCACAAAAAACCTGCCGTGTCACGTTGTGACATCCCTCTTCTCTACACTTTGCCACATTCTATCAACTGAAAATCTTCATTAGATTCAATCAGATAGAAATAAATTGAAATTTTACTTGCGCTCATCCAAAACCTTCGCTATTTACTGAACAAGAAGTTGGTGAACATCTGCGATGAATGAAAGATTGCACACGCTGTATCAATCGTTCATCCTTGTACAAAAAAACAGTTTGGTGAAGACGCCTCACACCCCGTTGCCGCCTCACCTCACCATCTTCCCCTCGTTGTGGGAGGGTTCTCCGCCCCTCACACAACGCCCCTTTTCTTTGCGCCCCTTTGCTGAAAAGCACCTAACGGCTCGAAAATGCCGAATGCAAGGCAAAAAAAAAGCTGTGGTACAAAACCACAGCCAGTCACACACAAAAACATATACTTTTTTACTCACTATCACACGAAATCCGCCCGTTGCGTTATCGTAAAGAGGTAGGGGCAAACAGGTGTGGCTGCCCAAGAATCGGGCGTCTACAAACGATGCCTTGTGTACGCATCACTCGGATATCGTAAAAGTCGATCAATCCGAGGCGTTAATCCTCCAAGCCTTCGACTTGATGAGTAAGAATTCTATCGAATTCTACTTCAAACTCTTTATCAACCGCACGCAACCATACAACCCAACGCAATCTTTCGCACAACAGGCCCCACCCGGGCCTCGCGCTTAATCGCTCTCCTCCCCCGCGAAAGGGACACCAACAAAGTCCTCGGGTACTTCCCAAGGAACACTCATACGAAGACTGTTGCTCTCTGCCATCTTTTGCATACCCGACGCCTCAAGCTGACGAATGCGCTCTCGCGTCAAGTTGAGCAGCGTGCCCACTTCTTCAAGCGTCACACCACCACGTTCTGCGATATCCAACGCACACGTTTCTTTCAGCTCCCAAACCTCTTGATCTGGGAAGTTGTACTTGATCGAACCCGTTTCAGGATTCACATCCAAATACAAATGAAACCGACAACTGACGTGCGGGCAAGGGTCCACATGTCCTCGGCAATCTTTGCGAGAACGCGGACGCATCGACTCCAACCAAGCCACCACTTCCGGCCCCAGACGCTCACGCTTCACTTCCTGCTTGATTTGACGCAAAGACTGCGTCTTTTCGCGACGTGGACGTCCTGTTCGCGTGCGATCCGCTGTCACTTGCAGCAAACGATTCACCACACGCTTTTTCACCAACTTCTGTTTTTCATCCATCCAAACCTCCTCACACCCCAGACTCGCTGTTGTTCCTCGCACTCACCGAAACCTCCGCACACCTCGATCCTGTCCTCCGCGATCAAGATCTCGATCTGTGTAGAGCCAAGCCTATTCCTTGTAGCACAAGCCCACGTTTCATTGCAAACGTTATCTCAATTGATACGCAATTGTATCGAAGTTATATCTCAATTAGATATAACTTCTTTGCTGCAACACCTGCCCAAGCGTTTTATAACGACGGCGCTCAAAGAAGGCACGCTGGCTGACATATTTGGAGGATACGCGGGGGCTTGATCTGGGTCAAAAAAAGATGCAAAAAAAATTACAATCGATTGCAACCTGCTGATTTGCCAGTTTAATTTTGGCAAGTTTTCTGCCTGCCCAAACTGACTTGGTGATCCAACGCACAGTTTTGCGATCCTGTGGTTGTTCTTGCGATGGGGGGGAAGTAAAAAAAGAATCGATATAGATCAAAATGTTAGAGCGTTATCGCCTTATTGCTTGGCATCGCTCTTCTTGCGGACAATGATCCCTCAACTTGATCCAACAGATCGCGCTTCGCCAGATCACAAACCAGCCGTCGAAGGGATGGAGGGTCGATGCCCCAAGCAAGCGATCAGCCGAAGAGGTTGCGTTTGAACGGTGGTGGGCGTTAGACTGGGGCACAACAAACGAAGCCCCACCGCCGAGTATTTCCCTCCGACAAGGTGGCTGGATTCGGACGGCAGGGCAAAAGCGCAACAAACAGCCCCCAGCCTCTTCATCGCAAAAACATCCCATCGCAAGGAGCGAAAAGCGCGAAACATGCCAAGCGGACAAAGCAACGAGGCCAACCGCCAAAAACAAACACTCGCACTCGCGCAAGCCTATACCCTTCCCTCAACGCCCCGTTGGCCGCGTGTTCTTCTTCAGTCCCTGTTGGGGGTCACCGTCGGGATGCTTGCAGGCGGCGCGCTCTTGTGGTGGCTCTGGAATTACAGCGGCCTCACAACCCCCCTCCCACCGAGATCTTCTCAAACGCCCCAAACCCGCGCAACCTCGCCACACAACCGCCCTGCCCAACCCACCACCCAAGCGCCCACCGAGATCGGCCTTCCCTCCCTTTATACGGCTTGCCTCCAAGAAGCCGAACAAGCGGCTCCCGGCCCCGCTTATCAGTCGCTGCGCACACAACAAAAAACCTACGCCTTGCGTTGGCATCTCGAATGGCACATGGCGGATCGCTCTCTTCAACAAAACAAAGCAGCCCAAGCCGCCGAGATCTACGAACGACTGGCCCAAGAAGAAGAGTCACCCCTCCCCAAAGCCATCCTCTACTTGCGCCACGGGCGAGCCCTTGCAGCACTTGGCAAAGCCCAAGAAGCGCGTACGCTTTTGCAAAAATACGCTCGCACCATCCCGATCCAGCCCACCCAACGGCTCCAGTTTGCGCTCTACCAACAAGAGATCGCCGAAGGACTCCATACCCTCGCATCCATCGAAGAAACCGCAACACAACACACGCTCTGGCTACGCATCTGGTCTCAATTCCCCCAAAGCCCTCATGCTTTCGCGGCCTTGCAAAACTGGCTGCGCGCTTCCCCTTCTGCCTTCTCAGAAACGGAGCGCCGTTGGTTGCTGCTCGGACTCCAACGTTGGATCTCACAGGGCGCTCCCACCGCTGTAATGCGCCCTGCTCTGGCTCGGATACACCGAGAGATGCTGTCCTCTTCGCAACGCCTGATCTTTGACACCCTCCAAGCTCGTTTGGCTCTCCAAGACGATCTCTGGAAACAAGCCATGAACGCTGCGGATCAAGCCCGAAAAGAAGCCGAGAAGCCCACACGCGCCACACTCTCCTTTGCGATGGCAACACTTGCCCTCCAAAATCAAAAACGCAGCCTCGCCCAACGCATACTTCGCACGATCCGCCCTGCCCCAAGCTACTGGCGGCGCGTCTTCATGCTCCCCGAGATGCAGTCGTTTTTGCGGCAAGGAAAATGGAAACCTGTCTTGCGAATTGGCGCAAAGTCTTGGCGAAGCAATCGCGCCGCTGCCTTACGTGCGCAAACAGCCCGATACCTCGGCCTTAGCGCACTTGGGCGACAACAATACAGCAAAGCCCACACCTACTTCTCCGCTGCCTACAAAGAACACCAAAACGCGGGAAAGCACTCGCTTCTTGATCCGATCACTCTGATGTATTGGCAAGCCTTTTCTGCGGAGATGCGTAAAAAAACCGCCGAAGCCAAGAAGCGCTACCTTTCGATCTTTCGTGCGCAACCCTTCGATTACAACGGCTTCCTTGCCATGCACCGCTTGCGCGATCTCGATCCACAACCTCTGCCCTTTGCTCGCGAAACCACCGGACCTTGGTCTCTTCAGCAGATCTCCGATCCACGCGCATCGCTGCTCCTTCAAACCCTCCAACAACACGGCCCACACGCACTTTTTCTGATCGAACTCGAACGCCACTTACCTCGATACGCACAGATACCACACACCTCGCTGCATCAAATGATCGCGCAATCCTCCCGCCTCACAGGAATCCTTCACGCTGCTCTTTCCATTCTTCCTGCTCGACCTCCACACAAGCGCTCACAAGAACAAATCCAACTCTTTTACCCTTCCCCTGCGCAAATCTTCGGTCGTGCCGCTTCTAAAGAAGACCTTCGCCCCTTTGCTGCTCTTTGGATCTTCCTTCAACGCCACCACACCGCGCCCTCTCCTGAGCCTCATGATTACCAACAACATCCCTTGTTTTTGCTCTCTCCCACCGCTCCCCTTGTGTACGCTCCCTCCGTGCTCTCGCTCTGGAAACAACGCCTCGCCAGCTTTCCCTCGGATCTACCGCTTTCGGCTCGCATCACTGCCCTCGTCACCCCCCACCCTCAAGCCCTCTTTCAGCTACACCGCGATCTCAAAAACGCTCCCCGCCCTCTGATCGAAGCCTTGTATCCGCCCCAAACGCACCGACTCCTCTTTCTGCTCCAACTCTACCAACTGCTCTACCTACCCGACTCCCCTTGAAAACAAACAAACAGAACAAAAAACCCATCCCTACGCAAAGAAATTACGATGAAACAACTGAAACGCCATCAACTCGCTCTCTACAACGGACAAGACAAAAAGCAGATCTATGTCGCCTATCAAGGCCGCATCTACGATGTCACCGAAAGCCGACTCTGGCGACGCGGGATGCACTACGAGCATTGGGCCGGACAAGATCTCACCCAAGAACTCCCCGAAGCCCCTCACGACGAAGCCGTCTTTGCACGCTTCCCGCAGGTCGGCGTTCTGATCGAATAATACGAAATCCGCCCGTTATCGAATAATACGAAATCCGCCCGTTGTGTGATCGTAAAGATGTACGGAGCTGCCCCTCGTGGCTGCCCAAAAACAGGACGATCACAGCGGATCACACCTACCCTTCGATCACAGATCTTTCGGATATCGTCTAAGCTCGTATCGATCAGTCTTTTCGTTCATTCAAAAAGATAAGCATCCAGCAAACTTTTGAACTTTCGATGAAGCAGAGTTAACCCGTAAACGAGAACGGACACAGAAGGAACGTATCTCGGAACCTCGTAATCAGGGAACAGTTTTCGAATAAATTGGCAAGCCTGTTCAATGTTTTCGATGCCGTATTGTGTTGTATCGATCAAGACGGTTCGATCCATGATGCCGTTTTTCAGAGGGGGCTTTTTTATTGGAGGATTTGGATTAAAAAATTCTTTTTTCCATTTGAGGATTTTCTTCTGAAAATCATCTCCTAAGTCTAAGTCTTTGAGTAATTCGAAAGCGCGGGTGTACAGTTCCGAATCAGCCAAAGACACTTGTTTGACGATCTCCTTGAGGTGGCTGGCCATATCGATACTAAGCTTTCCTTGAAAACAGCGATCATTGGCTTCCAGCAAAGCTTCCAAGAACCCCGAGTGGATTCCCCCCGCTATAGGACGCATCTTCGGATGGAAAGGGATGTCGTGTTCTGCGAGAAAAGTACTCTGCTGTTTGTTTGTTTTTGAATCCAAATAGGCCTCTCCGTTGCTGTGACCTGAGGCACCATGGACACCGAGTGGGTAGAATGTATAGTAATAGTTGTCAAATTCTGACAGCAAAGCATAACCACTATAAACATCCGGGCTGCAAGACCAAAAATAACGACCTGTTTTTACCTTCAGTCGGCGCATTGCTTCGGTGGAAACGAACCCTCTATAAACCATCGGAGCCCGACCACACGAAGTCAGGTTCCGTGCGATTAATGTAATTAAAATCTTTGAATTCATCAAAAATGATTTTTGATTGAGCAAAACCGCTATGCGATTGGGTGCCGAGCGTGATGTTGGCCAGCCAAATGTGGCCGGTTGCCATACGACGGCTTGAACGTCATGGATCTCAAGAATACGATTTACCGACGAAACAGCGTTTGATAAAAGCCCGTCATCATCTCCTACAAAAGTAACAAAATCTCCAGAAACATGCTCCATTGCAAAATTCCAATTGGAGGTCATACCTAGAGTTTTGGGCGGAGTGACGCAACGGATCCTTGGATCCTGTTGTTGTAGCGTTTGGACGACTTCTTGGGTTTTTGTGTCGCTGCTGTTATTGCAAACCAAGATCTCTAAGTTGTCATATTGTTGTGCCATGCACGTTTTCAAACAAAAATAGAGCGTATCTGCACGATTTCTTGTAGGCACAACAATCGAATACTTTCTATCTTTTTTCATCTGTTTTCCCATATAAATCTTTTTTAAGAAAAAAACGAACCAATACGAACAGCTCCGATCGCAGATGTTTGGAAAAGAAAACACAGGCGAAAACGAAACAAATCCCTACAGAGAAGAGAAAAAAGAACCAATGCACGCGGCTGGTGTAGCCGATCGGGCGCGCCCACCATGCAATCGGCGCGACAAGCAACGCACCTAGCAAAGGAAGAAAAAGATCAAAGATGTACCACCGCCATTTTTCGCCAAGCAAGATCTTTCGGTGCATCAAGTAGATCCCGAACGTGATGTAGCCGAGGTTCAGGCAAGCCCAGATCCACGCCGCCCCCAAAGCACCATACCAAGGTACGATCCAAAACATCAACGGAACCAGCAAGCATACAGCGGCGATATTCAGCTTGATGTTTAGGCTAGTCCATCCATGCGCAAGCATACAGTGATAAGGAGTTCCCATGACGTTGTTGAACAAGGTTCCCAGCGCAAGCGCAGAAATCAACGGATAACTCTGTTGAGCAAGAAAGATTTTTCCTGACCACATATAGACAATTCCGTCGCCAAAAAAATACAATAACAGAGCGCACGGTATAAGCAAAACAGACGTTATCTGCGCAGCCTTATGATACAAAGAGATCAAGCCTTCCTCGTCTCTTTGCGTTTGAAGCTCTACCATACGTGGATAAACCGCCAATCCAACGGGGCCACTGGCCATATACATCACGTTTGTGACGGTGGTTGCTAGGCTATAATAACCAAAGTCTTGAAGAGGCAGAAGATACGAAAGAATCGCTTTATCTGTATGAACAAGCGCTACAGAAAGCAAAGAAATCGCCAGCATACCTCCCGCAAATTTCCAGACTTGCCGAAGTTCTTCAACAGAAAAACACGCCCGAGAAGGAGGCTTCGGAAGTTGTTGGTGGACACGCAAACGAAAAAGAAACAAAGACAAGAAAGACAACGCCAATTGCCACACAAAAAAAGCTTGTATACTTGGGGAAATCCACAATAGCACCAACACAACACCGCCATGGCGCAACGTTTCCAAAACGACGCTGGCGGCATTGAACCAAACCTGCTGTTGCAAACCGTACAAAGCGCTGCGATAGAGACCTTCAAGAAAACGCAGCGAAAGCACCAAAGAAATAATCGACAGGGCTTGTACAACAACAGGCACAGGCAACTTTTCCACTTTGAGCCAACGGGTCGCCAAGTACCCCGCCCCGAACCAAACCAACAGCCCCGCCAAGAAAGCAACCCCGACGCAAACAAGTTCAAGGCTATGCAAAAGGTTGTGGATGGATTGCGGCGTGTGGGCTCCTGCATGAAACCGAGCCATCTCGCGGTTTAGTGTAGGAGACATACCGACATCTAAGAGAGAGAGCCACGCGCCAAGCATTCCGAAGATACCGACAAGCGCATACGATTCCATTCCTAAAATATCGATATAGAGCGGGATAAACAGGATACCCGCAAGAGCCCGCCACCCTTGCCCAGCATAGTTGGCAACAACATTTTGCTTCAGATTGGCCATCAGGTTTCCCGCCGCAAAGTTAGATTCGCCTCAGGTAGCCATCAGGTGCCACAGTAATCAACAATTTGTGCTCGATCTCTTTGTCGATCTCGAAGCCCAAAGGCACGCCGTCATTGGCTTGTCGGCCTTCTTCTTTGAGGCGGCGTAGATACTCCCACACAGCCGTTTTTGGATTGTTGCCGACCCCCCAAGGGCGGTCAGGATACTGTTGCGCGGGCAGATCTTCGATCACCGTGTCAAAGACGACGCAATAGCTACCTTGGCTGGCAAGAGGTGCGTAGGCTTCCAATTCGGCAAGCACATGGTCGTGTGTGTGGTTAGAGTCCAAGATCACCAAAATTTTCTGGTAATTCTTGGCGATTTGATAGACCTTTTCGATAATCGAAGAAGAGATAGAAGAACCCTCAAGCATCTGAATGTGGTGAGCGAGCGGATGCTGCTCAATGGCTTCGCGGTTATGGGAGCGGATATCGATGTCGATGCCCAAAACATGGCGCTTTGTTGACGTGGGGTTGAGAGTTTGGCGTAATTCGACGGCATCACAGTAATCCAACAAGGCCAACATGGACGCGCTCAGGATCAACGAACCACCATGAGCAATGCCTGTTTCCAAGATCAAATCGGGCCGAACTCGCCAAACCAATTCCTGTAGCGCGACGATATCCTGCGGATATTGGATAATGGGACGAGCAAGCCAAGAAAAGTGGTATGAGTATTTGTGCTTTAGTGTGTCGCGGGTCCAGATCCGCGTCAGATCCAGCATATCCCGATCTTGGCCGAGGGCTTCGATCTGTTTTTTTATCTCGTTTTGAAATGTCTCTTGTGGTTTCACAGTTTGCCTTCACTTTCCTAACAGATAGAGTTTATCGCCCCACAACAGGACGCGCAGGGACGCCAACCACCACACATCTCGGTGCCACGTCTTTCGTTACGACAGCTCCCGCTCCAACAACGGCATCTTCCCCGATTTGGATTCGGGGTAGGATCGTTGCCCCCGCACCAATGAAAGCGTGATCGCCAACAACAACCTCTCCCGCAAGTGTAGCACCCGGTGCGATATGGACACCCGCCCCGATGACACAATCATGATCGACAGAAGACGCTGTGTTGAGGATCGTATAATCGCCGATTCTGGCACAAGTACAAAGCGAAGCCTTCGCCATCATTTGGCAACCTTCTCCGATCTGGGCGTCAAGAGCAACAAAAGCATACGGATGTATCGCTGAAAAAGGCAGCAGTCCAAGAGCGCGAAGTTGTAAAGAGATAGATAGACGTGCTTTTCCGTGTCCGCCTCCGATCGCAACACAAAAAAACAGAGGAGCGGTGTGGCTTGTGTATTTCTGATCTTCGGCTCGTTGTCGCAGCCATGCTTCCAATCCGCGTTGTCCATGAAGTATCGGGAGGTTGGGCATATCTTGAAAAGGAGAAGGAATCACCCTGTTGTCGACGAGAGCCACCAAGCGAGGGGCATGGCAACCTAATTGTAAAAATAGTTCTCTTAATACGCGAGATTGTCCAGTCCCACCCCAAAAGATTATTTCTGAAGATTCGAGATTTTTCATCTGAATCGCCGTCGAAGAGAAATGTGATTTCAAGTGCCAACCTCGACACGACGCCTGATATGAGCCACGACACGAGACATCTGCTCTTCCGTAAGGTCGTGGTACGAGGGGAGGTTGATAGCGCGTGAATAAAGCCCGTAGCTGACTTTGTTTTGACGGCATTCCTCAAACATCGGCAACATACTGAGAGGCCAGAAAAAGACGCGCCCATCAATGTGATCCGCTTGAAAGTCTGCGATCAAGGCATCTCGATCAAAGGGGATTTTCTTATCAACGACGATGGTAGGCATCCAAAATCCGTTAATGGTGCCTATCTTTTCGGGATTCATGGCGAGCGGGAGTTCTCGAAGATGTTCTCGATAAAAGGCAAAAATACGCCTTTTTCCCGCGATCAACTCGTCGATGCGCTCGATCTGTGCGCATCCGATGGCTGCTTGTAGATTAGAGAGTCGATACTTGAAGCCGATCATCTCAGGCCAAAACTGACGCTTTTCGCCTTTGACGCGTCCGTGGTTGTTTAGCGTAGTGACTTGCTCGTAGAGTTCGGGATCTTCGGTGGTGAGCATCCCGCCTTCGCCAGTTGTCACGGTTTTGGTTCCGTGAAAAGAGAATGTTCCAAAACGCCCCAGACTACCGGCTCGTTTTCCGTTCCATTGGCTGCCGATGGCTTCTGCTGCGTCCTCGATAACCGGGATGTTATGGCGCTTGCCGATATCCAAGAGCGCATCCATTTCACAGAGATTTCCGTACACATGAACGGCCAGAATTGCTTTGGTTTGAGGGGTGATGGCTTGTTCGACTTTTTCTGGATCAAGGCACCATGTATCCTCCAAGACATCGACAAACACGGGCTTTGCGCCAAGGTAAGTAATCGGGGCAGCAGAAGCGATCCAATTGATATCTCCCAAAATGACTTCATCGCCTGTTTGGATGCCCAAAGCCGCCATCCCAAGGTGGAGAGCGCCAGTACAACTGGACGTTGCATGGGCATAAGAAACACCCAGATGCTCGCGAAAAAGTTTTTCAAAACGATGGAGGTAGTCGTAGCAGTGGGCTCCCCACCCGTGCTTGGCAGCATCCGTTGCATAATCGACTTCGAGAGCCCCAATAGAAGGCTTCGTGTAGTGGATCTTGGACATACGTTTCTACTTTCCTTGAAGGATCAAATGGTGAGAAATCTCAAAGACGGGACCGCGACGGCAAACCGCCCTCCCCACTCGCGCACATAGGCGTGTTGGGCCATCACTTCTTGCGCGATATTCCAAGGAAGGATGACCACGACATCAGGTTTTTCTTCACGCATTTTTTCGGGCGAAAAAATGGGGATGCGGCTACCGGGCATCCACTTTCCCTGTTTGGAGGCAGCCGCATCGCAGACAAAAGGCAGCAGATCGGGTTTGACGCCCGCATAGTTGAGCAACGTGTTGCCTTTTGCGGCAGCTCCGTAGGCAGCAACGCGCTTGCCTTGTTGTTTTTGCTCGATCAAAAACTTCACAAAATCATTTTTGACTCGATCAGCACAAATTTGGAAGCCTTGGTATACCGAAATATCCTGCAAGCCTTGCCGTCGTTCTTCGGCCAAAAGCAGGGGCACGGCCTCTGTTTGCGAGCGAGGATCCTCTTGGTGACAGCCGTAGATGCGCAAACTTCCGCCATGCGTAGGAAGGGTTTCGACATCCCACACCCGCAAACCCACAGAAGAAAACATACGACACACCGTAGAAAGAGAAAGATAAGAGAAGTGTTCGTGGTACACCGTATCGAACTGGCATTGAGCGATCAACTGCATCAAGTGCGGAAATTCGAGAGTGATCGTCCCATTGGGTTTGAGCGCCGTTTTGAGACCTTGGGTAAAGTCATTGATATCAGGGACATGCGCGTAGACATTGTTGCCCAAAAGAAGGTCGGCTTGTTTTTGTTCTTTGGCCAGACGTTGCGCAAGTGCTTGGCCAAAAAACTCTTTGCGCACAGAGATTCCAAGCGATTCGGCGGCAGAAGCCGTGCTTTCTGTGGGTTCGATGCCTAGGCAGGGGATCCCTCTTGGCAAAAAGTTTCTCAACAGATAGCCGTCGTTGGAAGCCACTTCGATTACAAAGTGTCGAGAGGAAAGCGAGAATCGTTCGCAGACCTTGTCGACGTACTCTTTTGCGTGGGCCAACCATCCCGAAGAGACCGAAGAAAAATAGGCATAATCTGGTCGAAACAATTCGTCGGCTTGGGCGTAATCTTCGGTCTGAACGAGCCAACACTCCGAGCAAGCGAACAGCCTGAGAGGAAAGTACTTCTCTGGGGATCGGAGTTCTTGAGCGGTCAGGTAAGCGTTCGAGGGCGGTGCAGACCCGAGATCCAAGAAAAGATGTTGGAGGGGTGATCGGCAGTGTCGACAGATCATCAAAACAAGAACTCCGCGTTGCGAATTTGCCCGAACGATCCAAAGCAGAAGCCTTGGGTGGTTCAGAAGACCTCGACTCCACGAAAATCATCTGTGAGAAGAGGGTGTTGTTGATCACGGATCGAGACGTCGGTGATCTCCAAAGGCCATCGGATACCGATTCGAGGGTCGTGATAAGAAACGGCCCCTTCTGCACGAGGGGTATAAGGTGCAGTATGAAGGTACAGAAGCTCGCTTTCGGGTTCGAGAACCTGAAAGCCATGCGCGCACCCTTCAGGGATGATCATCATCCGCTCGTTTTCAGCGGAGAGTTCTTCTGCATACCACTGCAAAAAAGTGGGCGAGCCATTGCGAAGATCGACGGCCACATCCCAAACCCGCCCGCGAAGGCAGCGCACGCACTTGAGTTCGGCGTGGGGCGGATACTGAAAGTGCATCCCTCGGATCGCGCCTTTTGCGAGGGTACGAGAGTGATTGATCTGAACGATCTTACGCCCTTCGAGAGCCGCAGCAAGCTGGACATCACAAAAGAGCCGAGCAAAAGAGCCGCGATGGTCGCCTATTCTGCGGGTCGCTGCGAGATAAAGCCGATGAATCGGGGTAGAAGAGAGATCCACGATTATATTTCTCCTTTGGCAGGAGAAGTGGAGCACCAAGCGACCCGAGCGCGTGCTGCTGCGGATTGATAGGCATTCAGTTGCTCCAGACTCAGAACTTTTCCTTGCGTAAGATAAGATTGATTCCACAAGGCCGTGTAAGCCAAACCTTCATCAAGAGTCCAGACAGGCCGCCAAGCCAGTCGGTGACGAGCCTTGGTGCTGTCAAGGTGAAGGAGACTGGCTTCGTGGGGTTGGGCTTCTTGCGTCACTTCCCAGCGCAAGGCATCCCAAGAAGATCGGAGTTTGTGCAAGACATCCTCGACTGTGCAATTTCCTTCTGAACTGGGGCCGAAGTTCCAAGATTCCGCACACGAAGCATCTTTTTCGAGAAGTTTTTGCCCAAGTCGCAAGTAGCCAGAAAGCGGTTCGAGGACGTGTTGCCAAGGTCGGGTGGCCTTAGGAGAGCGTATGACCAACGCCTTGCCTTGTGAGACAGCACGCAGCAAGTCAGGCAACAGCCGATCTTCGGACCAATCACCTCCGCCGATAACGTTTCCTGCTCGCGCAGTGGCGATCAAAGGGCCGTGATGGGGACGAAAGAAAGAGTCGCGATAGCTTTGTACGAGTATTTCTGTACAGGCTTTTGAAGCGCTATAAGGATCGTGTCCGCCAAGGCGATCTTCTTCGCGATAACCCCAAAGCCACTCGCGGTTATGGTAGCATTTGTCGGTGGTAACGACCACAACAGCTTGGAGTTCAGGCAAGCCACGACAACTTTCGAGCAGGTTGGCTGTGCCCATGACGTTGGTGGACCAAGTATCGAGCGGATCTCGATAAGAACGGCGGACGAGGGCTTGGGCTGCCATGTGAAAGACGATCTCAGGACGAAATGCCCCAACGCTTTGATGTACAGCGGCAAGATCGCGTAAGTCGATGCGGCTCTCCTCGATGTCAAGACCAAGCAGTTCCCAATGGGAAGGAGAAGTGTCTGGATCCAAAGCAAGGCCACAGACGTGGGCTCCGAGTTGTTGCAGCCACAACGCCATCCAACTGCCCTTGAACCCCGTGTGGCCTGTCAGCAAGACGCGGCGGCCACGATAAAGATCTCCAAAGGCTGTTATCTCCATATTTTCCAAGGAGCCTCCCCTTTTTGCCAGAGATCTTCGAGCAAAGTTTTGTCGCGCAGGGTATCCATCGGTTGCCAGAAGCCGTTGTGTTGAAAAGCGGAGAGTTGGCCGTCGCTGGCCAATTTTTCGAGAGGCGTTCGTTCCCAGATGGTGTTGTCGTCGTCGATATAGTCCAACACGGCAGGGGAAAGCACGAAGAATCCGCCGTTGATGAACGCGCCGTCACCTTGCGGTTTTTCACGGAAACCTTTGATCTTTCCGTGATGGATGTCCAACAAACCGAAGCGCCCGGGAGGTTGAACGGAAGTGACGGTCGCAAAGGTTTGCTGCTTTTTGTGGAATTGGATCAGAGAGGTGATATCGACGTCTGCGACACCGTCTCCGTAGGTAAAGCAGAAGTCTTCGCCTTGTGCTAAGTAGCGTGCGACGCGTTTGAGGCGCCCTCCCGTCATGGTACTGAGTCCTGTGTCCACAAGCGTGACACGCCAAGGTTCGGCATTGGCTTCGTGAACTTCCATGCGATTGGTGGACATATCGAACGTGACATCGGACATATGCAAGAAGTAATTCGCGAAATACTCTTTAATCATGTAGCCTTTGTAGCCTAGGCACACAATGAAGTCGTTGACTTGATGTTGCGAATAAATCTTCATGATATGCCAGAGGATAGGCATTCCACCGATCTCGACCATGGGTTTGGGGCGGAGTTGCGATTCTTCTGAGATGCGCGTTCCATAACCTCCAGCAAGGATCACAGCTTTCATCTTTTGTCCGCTCGTACTCTCAAGTGGTTTCACTTTGTTGAATGAAAGGGGTTTGTGCGATTATTTGGGCGATGGTGAAGATATCTGTTGGTGTCTTTTCGCAAAAAGACCGACTGATGAGGTTCAACGCGATCTAGGCGGCTTGATGCCTTTTGTTGTTCGCGGTCTCTTGGGCTTTGTTCGTTGGAGACTGTTCTTGTGGTTGCTGCTTCCCATGCGCATCGCCGCAGCGTATAGCAAATGCCCTCGGCCTTGTCAACACGAACAAGCGATCTCCGCCTCTGTATGCGGGTATACGCTTAGCGGTAGAAATATCACACTCTCTGTCAACGCGTATTTACTCCCCCGTTTTGGCGAAAACCGCTCCAAACGATACCGCTCGACGTTGGCCAAAGACACCCCTTCGAAGAAGAAGCAAGCTGCCTCCCTCACAAAAAAATGTTGTCAACTGAAACACGTTCTATTCGATACTAAGAGGGCGTTGCAAGGCGAGGCAATGACGATAACGTATTCTCGCACTTTGACTCCTTCCACATCTTTGTTCACCTTCTTTGCTCATCCACAAGCAATAGAAAATACATTTTTTCGTGCAAAGAAAAGGGATATTTCTTATGCGCATCCTGCACAAATATACGCTTACAGCATTCGTTCTCGGAAGTTGGCTATGGCAGGCCGCTTGTGTTGAACAAACGGGCCGAAGTTGCCGCTATAACACAGATTGTATTGATAGCGCGCCGAAGATTTACTGCGATCCACAGCGCGGGATCTGTGTTGGGCAAGTGACCGAATGCACACCCGGCGCTGTCGAGTCCTGTTATGACGGCCCGCCCGAAACAGCCAAGTATGCGCCTTGTCGTGCAGGACAACGCTTTTGTTTGCAAAATGGCCGCTGGTCGGCCTGTCGTGATGCCGTGTATCCAAGCCGTGAGATCTGTGATCGCCAAGACAACGACTGCAACGGCAAGATCGATGATGTGGAAGGTGTACCCACAGATCCCAACCAACCCCATCCTTGTCAATGTTACGCCCCCGGCTCTCGGCGCGGCTGTTACAGCGGCCCGAAGACGACTTACGAAGCCTCCGAAGGTCGCACCCGTGGCAGTTGTCAAATCGGCGTTCAATTTTGCGAAGCAGACGGGCAAGGCAAGAACTGGTGGGGCCGATGCTACGACCAATTGCTGCCAAGCGCCGAGATCTGCGATGGCCAAGACAACGATTGCAACGGCAAGATCGACGATCACCGTTCTTGTACTTGCACCGCAGGCGAAACGCGGCCTTGTTATCCCGGGGATCCGCGATTTGCGGATGTGGGCAACTGCAAGCGAGGTGTCCAAAGCTGCGGAACAGATGGGCAATGGGAAACCACGTGCAAAGGTGCGATCTTGCCGAAGTTATGGGACGAATGTGGCGGGGGCGATCAAGATTGCGATGGCAAGGTCGACGAAGAATGCAACTGCCAAGGTGTCTTGTGTACCCCCAACACCTGCATCAACACCGAGACTTGGAACGACCAACACTGCGGCGCTTGCAACAACCCTTGCACAAGCGCCCAACGCTGCGAGCGCGATCCGCTGTGCAAAAGCGATGATCCCTTTTGTGCTTTCCAATGCGTCTGCAAGTCTGACGCGATCCTGTGCAACGGAGCGTGCGTTGACACCAAACAAAACCCCCAGCACTGCGGCGCTTGCAACAACTCTTGTGCTGTTGGCTCGGTCTGTGAGCAAGGCAAATGCACCCAAACAACGCCCTCCTGTCCCGCTGGAACCACCCGTTGCATCGAAGATTGCGTCAATCTCCAAGAAAGCAACCAACACTGTGGCGCTTGCAACAACCCATGCCCCACAAAACAACGTTGCGAAAAAGGCCGATGCACCGATTCAACGGGCACCTGCTCCTCGGGGCAAGAGCTTTGCGGCGGAGCTTGCGTCAACCTCCAAGAAAACAACCTACATTGCGGCGTTTGTGGGAAGGCTTGCTCTGCTGGGCAAGACTGCGTTTCAAGCCGCTGCTTGTGGATCTGCGAACAAGGCCAGACTTACTGCCCGAGCGGATGTGTTGCGCTTTACCAAGACAACAATCACTGCGGCGGATGCGGGTTGGCGTGCAGCGTGAACCAAGATTGCGTTCAAGCCCGTTGTACCGAGCGTTGGAGCCTTGGTATCGGCGGAAGCGGGATCGAACATCTCCATGCGATGGTTGCAGACGACGCAGGAAACTTGTTGCTGGTGGGCCGTTTTACAGGAAACCTCGCGGCATACAATCTCCAAACCACAGGCGGTAGTGATGCTTTCGTGATCAAGATCACTCCCGATCAAAAGGTCGTATGGGCCAAAAAGCTCGGGGGTCTAGGAGAGGACACCGCCAAAAGCATCGCTCTCGATCGCCAAGGCAACCTCTACATCGCAGGATCTTTTGAGCAAACCCTCGAAGTGAACGGAAAGACCGTCGTCTCAAACGGAGCCAAAGACGCTTTTTGGCTGAAAATGGATCCCACCAACGGAGAGGTGTTGTGGATCTACCGAGGCGGCGGAAAAGAAGACGATGAAGCCGATAGCATCGCAGTTTCCAGCAACGGTGACATCTATTTGACTGGCACTTTCCAAGGCGAAGCCACTTTTTACGACAACACGATCGGCCCCCTTCAAGCCGACAAGTTCAAAGATATCTTTTTGATCAAGGCCAACTCCCAAGGCCTCCCCTTGTGGCTGCGCAAAGTCAGTGGACCCGCCAGCAACGAAAACCCCCGCGTGATCATCAGCACCAACCAAGATCCCGTTTTGTTCGGTGGTTTCCGTGCAACGGCGCAGATCCACGGGATCACCCTGCAAGCCGACAAAGTCGATATCTTTGTGGCGCGTTTCGATCCCCAAGGCAAAGTCTTGTGGGCCAAAAAAGCAGGCGGCATCGAGGACGATTACGCCACCGCCGCGCTGGCCTTACCCGACCACAGCATCGTCCTTGCGGGCCACTTCAAACAGACCGCTCAATTTGGCGCGCATCGCCTCGCTGCGATGGGCAACAACGCCGATATCTTTTTGGCACGCCTCCAGCCCGACGGAAACTTCGCATGGGCCGAGCGTTTTGGAGGCGACGGGCGCGAAGAAGTCGGGGCCATCGCCCCCCATCCCAAAGGGATATCGGTGGTCGGCTATTACAACGGTAATTCGGGTTTTGGCAGTTTCCGCTTCCCCCTCAACCAAGGCGTCAACGACAACAACGCGTTTGTCGCGACCTTTTCCCTCTCCACGCAATCCAAACCGACCGTCCTCTGGGCTGTTGGGACAGGCGGTGTCGATCTCGAACAACCCACCGCTCTCGCTCGCTACAACGCCTCTTTGTACGTTGGCGGCGTCTTTGAAAAACAAGCCTCCCTGCTCGGTCAGACACTTTTGAGCCAAGGCGATCGCGATATCTTCGTGTGGCGGCTCTCCGAATAAGATAGAACTTAGACGAAATCCGAGTGATGTACACAACGAAGAAGAGTGCGGATTTCGCCCTATTCTTGGGCAGCCACAGGGGGCTGCCCCTACATTCTTACGATCACACACCCTGCGGATTCCGCCCTATTCTTGGGCAGCCACAGGGGGCTGCCCCACCATTCTTACGATCACACACTCTGCGGATTTCGCCCTATTCTTGGGCAGCCACAGGGGGCTACCCCACCATTTTTACGATCACACACTCTGCGGATTTCGCCCTATTCTTGGGCAGCCACAGGGGGCTGCCCCTACATTTTACGATCACACACCCTGCGGATTTCGCCCTATTCTTGGGCAGCCACAGGGGGCTGCCCCTACATTTTTACGATCACACACCCTGCGGATTTCGTATCACGCATTTGGACACGTTTTGTGGGGTGTCACCCCACGCCCTACAAGGGAGATCGGCTCCCTTGACCCTGTGTTTGGCTCGGCTGTTTACTTCAGTCATCCAAAGCCCAGACATCGATCAAGGGGCAGTCTTCAGCGGCCTTGAGCCACTCTTCGATATAGCGGCCCGCCTCGGATTGACGGCTTGGATCGAGCAAGATATCCCACAAAAAGCGAGAGGGTCGAGAAGCGGTCCAACGCCCACGGGACGGGCTTTCTTGGCGAAACAGCAGGAAAAGTTGTTCACGGGCGCGGGTGCAGGCGACGTAAAAAAGCCGCCGTTCCTCTTCGTCGCTGCCTTCTTCGATCGCACGAAAGAAAGGGAAGGAGCCTTCGACAAGATTCAACACAAAGACGATATCCCATTCGAGTCCTTTGGCCTGATGGATGGTGCTGAGGATGATCGGGGATTGTTCTTCGGAGGGTTCTTGGGTGGAGGGATCGACCTCTCCAAACAACACCAGCTCGTCCAAAAAAGATTGAAGATTTGGGTAGTTGTAGGCGTATGTCGCAAGTTGGACGATATCTTCGCCACGCCGCTGGGCGTTGTCGAAGGTATTTTGGAGGTAATCTTCGTATTCTTGCTCATAAAACAAACGGATGATCTCGTTTGGCTTTTGTTCGCGCTGGATCTCGCGTGATTCTTCGATCAAGCGAAGCAGCCAATGGACAGCATCACGAGCCGCTTTGGGGAGTTTTTTGGTCCAGTTTTCTTCGGCAAGAGCGGCCAGATCGAAGCCGCGCTCTTCGAGTCTTTGGCTGATCTTTTTGACGGAGGCAGCCCCGACCCCTTTGAAGATCGGGAGCAAACGCTGCCAAGAAAGCAGATCTTGGGCATTGTTCAAGATCCGCAAAAAAGCGATCACGTCCTTGATGTGGGCTTGTTCAAAGAAGCGGACGCCCGAACGTAAAGAAAAAGGCAGGCCCGCTTTTTGGAGCGCGATCTGGGTTTCGAGCGAGTGGCTGTGGATGCGATAAAGGATCGCGATCCGATCCAAAGGAACGCCCGAAGCGTGGAGTTCTTGGATGTGTTGGGCAAGAAAAGCAGCTTCTTGACGGGCATCCCGACAAGATACCACAACAGGCACATCTCCCGTGTTTCGGACGGCTTGGAGTTGTTTTTTGAATTGGTAAGTGTTGTGAGCGATCACATGGTTGCTTAGATCGAGGATCTCGGGGACGCTGCGATAGTTTTGTTGGAGATAACAGACCTTGGCATCGGGATATTGGTTAGGGAAGTCGAGGATATGGCGGGCTTCGGCACCTCGAAAGCTATAGATGCTTTGGGCATCATCACCGACGACCGTCAGGTTGCGATGAACAGAGGCCATCCGCTCGATGATACGGGCTTGGATCGGATTGGTGTCTTGGAACTCATCGACCAAGATATGCAAGAATTGTTGTGCGTATTCTTGGCGGATATCGCTGTGTTGATCGAGCAGTTGCAGCCAAAACAGCAAGAGATCATCAAAATCCATCGCATTGAGGGCGAGTTTGCGCTCTTGGTAATGGGAAAAGACTTCGCGCAGTTCGCCTGTGATCGGTTCAAAGCGCGGCTGGTGACGTTCGATGATCGCATCGAGCGCCTTTTCAGTGGAGATGCAAAGGCCAAAGAGTTCGCAAAGTGCGCGCCCTGTGGGAAAACGCCCGCCTTCTTGGGAGAAAGAACACTCTTCGATCACTTGGTCGAGCAGATGAGTGCTGTCCTCACGATCGAGGATGGTAAAATTGCAGCCAAAGCCCAAGCGTCCCGCATGGCGGCGCAATATCTTGTTCGCGATATGATGGAATGTCCCCGCCCACATCGAATCCACCGAGCGATCCAACACGGTTTGAACGCGAGTGACCATCTCACGGGCGGCTTTGTTGGTGAACGTACACAAGAGGATGCGCTCGACAGGGACGCCCTCGTGGACAAGACGAGCGACGCGATACGTCAAGGCGCGGGTCTTTCCGCTGCCCGCTCCTGCGATCACCAACAAAGGACCGCCCTCTGCAAAGGCGACAGCTTGTTGTTCTTCGCTCAGTTCGCGGCGCATCTGCTCACGGATCTTTTCGACAGTTGGTGTTCGCAGTTGGTATCGTTTCAAGCTCGCTCCTCCAAAAGCCCAATTCCTCGGCACTCTTGACAGGTTGTGGTGGATTGTTCTATCGGTCTTTTTTGTTGTACTGCAAAGCGCAGCATCATGTCACGACTTGGCGAGACAAACAACGCCACAAGCCTCCGAGGAGACCAAGGTGTCAGAAAAAAGTGTATGGAAACCAGCCTTTGTGACGCGCCAGCGCGAGGATCTCACCGACGCCGAAGCCCGCGCCTTGATCTGCGAGTTGTGCCACCATTTTTACCATCAAGGCTGGGCCAGCGGCACAGGAGGAGGCGTTTCTGTGCGCAACGGAGAGCGTATCTTTATGGCTCCAAGCGGCGTACAAAAAGAGCGGATGTTGCCAGAAGATATCTTTGTGCTGAACCGCGAAGGTGAAGTGATCGAGCCACCGCAAACCCCCGGGCTGAAAGTCTCGGCGTGTCGGCCACTTTTCTTGCATGCTTACACACTGCGAAACGCAGGAGCGGTGATCCATAGTCACGGGATCTACGCGATGTTGGCGACGTTGCTCTACGAAAAGAACTTTGTGATCACAAACCAAGAGATGCTCAAAGGGATCGAAGGCGTGGGAGCCTTTGATCACCACGAAGTGCCGATCATTGCGAACACAGCATACGAAGAAGAGTTAACGAATAGCCTTGAAGAAGCCATCCGCGCTTATCCCAAAGCCCAAGCCGTCCTTGTGAAGGGACATGGCGTGTATATATGGGGGCGGGACTGGATGCACGCCAAAGCCCAAGCGGAGTGTTACCATTATCTGTTCGAGGTCGCTGTAAAGCTCCATCAGATGGGGCTTTCGCCTGCGCACGGTGGTTTGGCGTGACGGGTCGTTGGCATCCCTTTGACGAAGAAGAAGCGCGCCTTGCGTTGGCCCTGATCGAAGGGATCGGTGGAAAGCTGGCGCAGCGGATGTTGCAGCGCTTTGGCAGCGCGTGTGCGATCTTTTCTGCTTCAGAAGAAGAACTGCGAGATGTCGAAGGGATCGGCGGAAAACTGGCGCAGCGGATGTTGGCGGGCCCCCCCACAAGCGCGCTCCAACAGATGCTTCGGCGGATACAGCAGTCATCGATCTGGCAAGTGGCGATCTGTGATCCCGATTATCCCGCCGCTCTGTTGCAGCTCACCTCGCCGCCCTTTTTGTTGTATGGGCGTGGTGATCGTCCACAACTGCGATCGATGCGAGGAGTCGGAGTGGTCGGGACACGCGAAGCCAACGCACAGGGCGCACGCTTGACGCAAGAGTGCGTCGAAGCGCTGTGCCGTCATGGTTACACCGTGATATCGGGTGGAGCGCGAGGGATCGATGCTTGTGCGCATCGAGAAGCCCTTCGTTTGGGCGGAAAGACATGGGCGCTGTTGGGTTGTGGGGTCGATGTGGCGTATCCGCCCGAACATGATACACTGTTTTCGCAGATCGCCGCGCAAGGCGGTGTGGTGCTTTCCGAATTTCCCCCGGGAGAACGCCCCGAAAAAGGGTATTTTCCACGCAGAAACCGCCTGATCGCGGCCCTGAGCGAAGCGGTGGTGGTGGTGCAATGCAGCGTGAAAAGCGGAGCGCTCAACACAGCGGAGGTTGCGAAAGAACTGCAACGACCTGTCGCGACGTATCCGGGTCGCCCGCTTGAGCCGTTGGCAGGGGGGCCGCATCAGCTTTTGCGCGAAGGGGCTTGGTTGATCGAAAGCGGCGAAGAACTTTGCCAGCGCCTCGCCGCACAAGGAGCGAGCGAAGTCCCGATCCAGCTTGCTTTGTGGGAGTCCCCCACCGAAACACCTTCAGCACGCACCTCCACTCGCCCCACACCACCGCCGCTTGGAAGCCCGCTGCGCTCGCTATGGGAACAGATCCCCCAAGAACCCCGCCACATCGACGAGATCGCACAATCAGTTGGTGAAAGCATCCAAAGCGTAAGCGCAAAGTTGGTGGAACTTGAGTTGTTGGGGCATGTGGTCGCTTATGCTGGGATGCGCTACGGAAAAACCTAGCAGGGATCGATGAGACAAGCCTCCACAGGAGAAGTCGATTGACAGACCTGCATGAAACAAGCTATCTCTGCCCGTGCGCTTTTTTGGGTGGCGGAATGCCGCCTCGTCATCTCGCAAAGTCCGTATTATCCGTTCTTTCCGTTTTTCAAGAGAGAGTAGAGGATGTCAACACTCGTCATCGTCGAGTCCCCCGCCAAAGCCAAGACCATCCAAAAGTACCTTCCTGCAAACTACGTCGTGATGGCCTCGATGGGCCACATCCGCGACCTTCCAGACAACGCAAGCCAGATGCCGACGAAGCTTCGCAAAGAAGCTTGGGCGAGTTTGGGCGTAAACGTCGAAGAAGACTTTGAGGCGGTCTATATCGTCAAAGATCCGCGCTCCAAAAAATCGATCGAAGAACTGAAAAAAGCCCTCAGCGAAGCCGACGAACTGATCCTCGCAACGGACGAGGATCGCGAAGGAGAGGCGATTAGCTGGCACTTGAGAGAAGCACTCAAGCCCAAAGTGCCGATCAAACGGATGGTTTTTCACGAGATCACCAAAACCGCCATCCAAGAAGCCCTCAACAATACACGCGCCATCGACGAGCATCTGGTCTCCGCACAAGAAGCTCGCCGCATCCTCGACCGCCTTGTCGGATATCCGCTCTCGCTGCTGGTGGGAAAAAAGATCAAGTACGGTCTGTCTGCGGGCCGCGTCCAATCCGCAGCGGTGCGGCTATTGGTCGAGCGCGAACGCGAACGCCGCCGTTTTCAAAAAGGCACGTACTGGGATCTGAAGGCCGCACTCGCGAAAGGCCACGAGAGCTTTGACGCGATGCTGTACGCGATCAACGAGGTGCGGATCGCCACAAGCAAAGATTTTGACGAACACACAGGCAAGATCGAAGCAAGCAAAGCAGGTAAGCTGTTGTTGCTCAACCAAGCCGATGCACAACGGTATCAAGAAGCCATCCGCCAACATCCTTGGCGTGTCCTCTCCGTTCATCACAATCCGTATCGCACTTCTCCCAAACCACCGTTTACGACCTCCACGCTCCAACAAGAAGCCAGTCGAAAGCTCGGATTATCGGCCCAAGAAACCATGGGCATCGCCCAACGCCTTTACGAAAACGGCCACATTACCTATATGCGTACGGACAGCGTACACTTGTCCGATCAAGCCATCCAAGCAGCACGAGGTTCGATTCAAAAGCTGTACGGTGGCGACTATCTGCCCGATCAAGCCCGCCTCTACAAATCCGCCGCCAAAGGCGCTCAAGAAGCCCACGAAGCCATCCGCCCGACAGGAGATGCTTTTGCACCGCCACGTCAAACAGGGTTGATCGGTCGCGAACTCGCCCTGTACGAGTTGATCTGGATGCGAACGGTGGCCTCGCAGATGGTCGATGCACGCAAGACCTCGATCCGCGTAGAGATCGAGGTTCGTGCAGGACAAGAGGCGTTGCAATTTCGCGCAAACGGCCAACGCATCGACTTTCCCGGATTCATGCGTGCCTATGTCGAAGGCAGCGACGAACCCGAGGCCGATCTCGAAAACAAAGATGTCCCACTGCCCGAACTCAAACAAGACGATCTGCTGTCTTGCCAAGAGATCAACGCTCTCTACCACGAGACCAAGCCCCCTGCTCGCTTTACCGAAGCGTCCCTCGTGAAGGCGCTTGAAGAAGAAGGCATCGGTCGTCCAAGTACGTACGCTGCGATCATCGAAAAGATCAAGGCCGAGGATCGCTACGCTCGAAAAGTCGGAAACGCCCTTGTACCGACCTATATGGCCTTCGCGGTGACGCACTTTTTGGAGGAGTACTTTAGCGATCTCGTCGATCTGAAGTTTACGGCGCGGATGGAAAACCAGCTTGACGAGATCGCACGCGGTGAACTGAGCAAGGTGAACTACTTGCACGAGTTTTATCGGAAAGAAGGGGCGTTTCGCGATCAGATCGACGACCGCGACACCAACGTCGATCCAGAAAGCGCACGCTCTGTCGCGCTCGAGTCTTTTGGCGCAGAACTTCGCGTCGGTCGCTTTGGCCCGTATGTTCAATTTGAACAAGACGGTGAAGTCAAACGTGTCGATGTCCCCGATGATATCGCCCCTGCCGAGTTGACGTTGGCCCACTTGACGCAGTTGCTCGAAGAACGCGAGCAAGGCCCCACGATCATCGGCTTCCATCCTGAGGCAGGACGCGCCATCTACCTCAAAAAAGGCCCCTACGGACCTTATCTTGAGCTCGAAGCCCCCGCTCCCGAACCCGAAGACGCCGCTCCTGCCGAAGAAGGCAAAAAGAAACGCGGTCGCAAGCAAGGCACCAAAAAAGAAACGCCCAAGCCCACACGCGCTTCGATCCCACGCTGGATCTCGATCCCCGATATCACAGAAGATCCCGATCGTGGCCTTGAACTGGCCGTCAAACTTCTGGCCCTCCCACGTCAACTCGGCACACACCCCGAAGATCAGGCCCCCATCGAAGCGGGAATCGGTCGTTATGGAGCGTTTATCAAACACGGCGAGACCTATCGCAATCTCCCCGAAGAATCGCGGGTGTTGGATATCACGCTCGAAGAAGCCCTCACGATCTTGCGTGAACCCCGAAAAGGCAAAGGCATCAAAACCAGCAGCGTCCTGCGAGAACTCGGCAGCGATCCCGAAGGAAATGCCGTACAGATCTGCGACGGTCGCTATGGGCCGTATATCAAAGGACACCAAGTCAATGCTCCGATCCCTCGGGGCTTTTCGCCAGAAACCTTAACCCTCGAAAAAGCCATCGAACTGCTCGCCATCCGCAAAGCCACCCAGCCCGAAAAGCCACCCAGCAAAAAGGCGACAACCAAGAAAAAAGCCGAAGCCTCCGAGGCTTCGGAGGCTTCGGATGACGACGAGAGCGACAACAAGACCCCTCGCAAAACCAAAGCCAAGGTCGCCAGTAAAGAAACCGCCGAGACCAGCGAGAAAAAAACCAACAAAACCTCGACGAAGGCGGCCAGCGAGAAAAAGCCCCCAACCGCCGCCAAGACCGCCAAGGCCGCCAAGTCGACCAAAACATGATCGACCTCAAGGACAAGGACAACACGACAACTCCACGACGGAAAACGGCTCAACAGAGGGCTGTGGGTACAAACACACGATCGACCCCAAGGACAACGCGACAACTCCACGACGGAAAACGGCTCAACAGAGGGCTGTGGGTGCAAACAGATGATCTACCTTGATTACAACGCGACAACACCGCTGGATCGGCGCGTTGCGGACGCGATGCTGCCTTTTCTGTTTGAACACTTCGGCAACCCATCGAGCAGCCATCGATTTGGCCAAGTCACCCGCGCCGCCATCGACTCCGCAAGAGAAGAAGTCGCCCGATTGATCGGCGCAAGCACCGACGAGATCATCTTTACAAGCGGAGGCACCGAGTCCAACAACATGGCGATCAAAGGCATCGCAGAGCGAGATGTCCAAAAAGGCCGTCACATCGTGATCTCCGCGTTTGAACATCCTGCGATCACCGAGCCTTGTGCCTACCTCGAAAAAAAAGGATTTCGGATCACGCGCATCCCCGTAGACAAAACAGGGATGATCGATCTCGAAGCCCTCGAAAAAGCCCTGACATCCGAGACGATCTTGGTTTCCGTGATGCTCGCCAACAACGAAGTCGGAACCCTCCAGCCACTCGAAGCGATCAGCGCGCTCACTCGCCCGCGTGGGATCACGTTGCACAGCGATGCAGCCCAAGCCATCGGCAAGATGCCTGTCGATATCCAAGCCCTCGGTGTGGATCTGCTCACGATCGCAGGCCACAAGTTTTACGCACCCAAGGGCATCGGGGCCTTGTATCTACGGCGCGGCGTGGCGCTGCCTGTGTGGATGCACGGCGCAAGTCACGAACAAGGACGACGCGCAGGAACCGAAAATATCTTGGAGATCGTCGGCATGGGAGAGGCCGCACGCCTCGCAAGGATCGAGATGAACGAAGAGATCACGCGCCTACAAACGCTGCGCGATCTGTTGTGGCAAAACCTCCAAACCGCCCTGCCCGATCGGGTCTTTTTACACGGCCACCCCACAGCGCGGTTGTGCAACACGCTCAATGTCGGATTTTCTGATCTGCGCGGCCTTGATCTCGCACAAGACCTCCAAGATCAGGTGGCCTGTTCTCTCGGTTCCGCTTGCCACAGCAACGCACACGGGATGTCGAGCGTCCTGCAAGTCATGGGCATCTCTCCCCAAACAGGCATGGGCGCGCTGCGCTTGTCTTTGGGGCGGATGACCCAACGCGAAGAGATCGAAAAAGCGGCAAATGCCCTTGTGTACGCCGCCAAACAACGATACCGCACGCTCTGATCCCCTCCCAACGGACGCCACGAGAAAGCCGAAACAGCATGCCATACAGCACCCCGTCGGTCCCTCATCTGGCAGCACTCTTGCCCAAACGCGCTGCCGAAACGCCCCACGATACCGCACTCTTGATCAAGCAACCTCAAGGCTGGCAAGCGATCACATGGCAAAGCTATCTGCACCAAGTCACCCTGCTTGCCGCTGCTTTGGAGGCCCTCGTCCAACCGCAAGAGATGGTCTGTTTGCTCAGCGAAAATCGCCCTGAGTGGGTGTTTTCCGACATCGCCCTGCTTTCTCTCGGCGCGGTTAGCGTCCCGATCTACCCCACCAGCGCCCCCAAAGATATCGCTTATATCCTCAATGACTGCAAAGCCCAACTACTCTTGCTTTCCAGCCAAACACAGCTTGAAAAGATCCGCTCTCTACGAACTCAACAGCGCCTTCCTCATCTCAAGCGTGTGATCTGCATGGAGGGTTCCGAACACTGCGACGGGATCGAGACCCTCTCTTGGCAGCAACTCCTCCACAATGCCCAAGAAGACGCCATCTCCCGCGTCCAACAACGCCGCTCGCAGATCGATCCCGAACAGCTCGCCACCTTGATCTACACCAGCGGAACCACAGGCGAACCCAAAGGCGTGATGCTGCGACACCGCAATATCCTCAGCAACCTCCAAGCCCTCGAACCCACCGTCCGTCAAGCCATCGATGGCCGCGTCCGTATGCTGTCTTTTTTGCCCCTCAGCCACGCCTTTGAACGCACCATCGGCCATTTTCTCGCGATCCATCTCGGTTTTGAAGTCGCCTTCTCCCAAGGGATCGAACGCTTGCTTGATGAACTTCGCGAAGTACAACCCAACTTTCTCGTCAGCGTCCCCAGCGTCTACGAAGAGATCTACACTCGCGTGATGCGCGAAGCCCAAAGCGGCTCCCCGCTCAAAGACAACACCCTGCAATGGTGCCTTGAGATCGGACGCCAACGCGCACGCTATCTTCTCTCCAGACAAGAACCCGGGTTCCTCTTTGAACGCATCCAACTCCCTCTCGCCGATCGACTGCTGTTCCAACGTGTACGCGAGATGTTCGGCGGCAAACTGCGCTACGCGATCTCCGGCGGGGCTCCGCTGTCTCGTGATATCATCGAGTTTTTGATCGGCGCAGGCGTCCATGTCATCGAAGGATACGGCCTTTCAGAGACAGGGCCTGTGTTGACCGTCAACCCGATCCATGCCGTCCGCCCCGGAACCGTCGGAAGACCCATCCCCCACGTCGAACTCAAGATCGTCCCCGAACTCGGCTACGAGATCGAAGGCGAGATCGTCGTGCGCGGCCCCAACATCATGGCAGGATACTTTCAAAAAGAAGACGAAACACGGCAGATCCTTGATGCCGAAGGTTGGCTTCGAACGGGCGATATCGGTTATCTCGATGCAGACGGCTACCTCGTAATCACCGATCGCAAAAAAGACTTGATCAAACTCGCCACAGGAAAGTACATCGCCCCCCAGCCGCTCGAACGCCACCTCAAAACCCACCCCTTGATCCGACAAGCCGTCGTCCTTGGCGATCGACGACTCTATTGCATCGCTTTGTTGGTTCCCAATCTCGATACCCTCCGCAGCCAAATCCCCGATATACCGTGGAATCACACCTCCGCATGGTTGCGCGATCCGCGTGTCCTTCGCTTGTTCCAACAAGCCATCGACGAAACTCACCAACGCCTTGAACTCGGTCGATGGGAACAAATCAAACGCTTCGCCTTGCTACCCGCTCCGCTCTCCCAAGCCAACGGCGAACTCACCCCCACGCAAAAACTCAAACGCCGTGTCATCGAAGCCCGATACAAGGCCCTGATCGACGAACTCGCCCCCCTCCCCGAAACCCGCTCCTCCCAAACCAATATCCCCCTCCTTCGCCAAACCCCCGCCTCTTCCTGATCACACGGATCTCAAATATCGTGTCGCTTCTGTCCAATCAAAAAATTTGCTTTTTTGTGGACCCAAGCCAATCCTTGAACCGAAACCGCGCAACTCCACGATGCTACACCACAAAAGCACGTTGCTTTTCGCGTGTAGCGTCTGCTCACGCTGCCCTTGTTTTTCACTCCTTGCATCCGCACACTACGAATCCGCACGATGCGTTGTCTTCTTGCTTCGCACCGCCTCTCTGCGCAAATACCCCATACAAGGAGCAAGAACGCTTGAAACAAAAAGAAATTTGACAAAATAACAAGAGATGTGTAGAGTCTCAAGGCTCAAAAATTTGTAAGCGTGTTTCGGTCCGAAATTTTTGAGAAGCAAAGCCCATCCCACACCCCCGCGCTATCCAGCCTTGCGCTGCGAAGCCTGCCATTTGGCCGCCAATGTGGGGGGCGCATCAAAAAGATCTGCCCATCACTGCAAGAAAACAACTCCAGCAAATAACACAAAAACAAGGCGTTTTTGCGTTGCTTGCGCGAACGTATTGATGGTTAGGGCATATTGACGGATGGCGCCTTCGTATGACGCAACGGTGCAAGAGATCCGTGCGCGGATAGACATCGTCGAACTGATTGGACGTCACGTTCAACTCAAGAAAGTGGGCGCAAGCTTCAAAGCCTGTTGTCCGTTTCACCGAGAAAAAACACCCTCCTTTCACGTTCACCCCCACCGCCAGTTTTATTACTGCTTTGGCTGCGGAGCCAAGGGCGATATCTTCAACTTCCTCATGGAATACGAAGGAAAGAGCTTTGGCGACGTCGTGCGTGAACAAGCGCAAGCCCTGCATATCCCCCTTCCTGACGCTGAGATCGACTACGTCAAAGTCAGCGAACAAGAAGCCCACAAAGAAAAACTTTACCACCTCCTCCAGATCGCACAACACTTCTTCCAAAATCAACTCTCCCAACCCTCTGGCGAAGATGCCCGCAACTACCTCCATAAACGCGGTGTCAACGCCTCGATGATCCAAACCTTCGGTCTTGGCTACGCTCCCGACAACTGGGGAGCCTTGCGCGATCACCTCGAAAAACAAGGCCAAGATATCCAACTCGCCTGCGAAGCGGGCCTACTCAAAGAAGGCGAAAAAAGCAAACGCCCCTACGACCGCTTTCGCCATCGCCTGATGTTCCCGATCTGGCTACCCACAGGCCGCCTTGTGGGCTTTGGAGGCCGCGCTTTGCGCGATCTCGATGGTGCCAAATACCTCAACTCTCCCGAAAGTCCACTCTTCCAAAAAAGCGACCTTCTCTACGGCTTGCACCTCGCTCATAGCACGATCCGCCACGCCTCCTACGCCATCCTTGTCGAAGGCTACATGGATGTGATCGCGATGCACCAGTTCGGCTTCAACGAAGCCATCGCCACACTCGGCACTTCTCTCACCGAAGCCCACTGCAAACTGCTCCATCGCTACACACAAAAACTGATCCTGCTGTTTGATGGCGATGAAGCTGGCATCAAAGCCGCCGAACGATCGCTCGCCTTGCTCCTTCCTGCGGGCTTTTCCGTCGATGCACTGTTTTTGCCCGACAAAGAAGATCCCGATAGCTACCTCCAACGACACGGTCGTGACGCCTTTTCTGCTCTCCTCCAAAAAGAAAAGCGCCCCGCCTTCGACCTTTGGCTGCAACAACTACTCCAACGCGCCAGCAACGATCCCGTCCAGATCCGCGACGCCACCGAAAAAGTCCTCGGCGTCTTGCGCGATGTCAGCGACCCCCTCCTCCAAGACCTCTACATCCGCCGCGTCGGCGAGATCTTTGGCCTCGAAGAAGCCGTCCTCCGACGACAGATGATGCGCTTGTTGCCAAGCCACACCAAGCCACTGCTCTCCCTCACCCGCCCCTCCGAAACCACCCACGACACACCCGCCTCCCCTCGCGCCCTCCCGCCACCCCCAAACGCCCTTCCCAGCGAAGAGATCATCGCTCGCCTCTTGATCAAAAGCCTGATCGATTGCCCCGAATACCTCCCTCCCATCCCTCCCGCACACATCGTCTCGCAGATCCAATCCAAGATCTGGCGACCCCTACTCGAACGCTTCTTACTCGACCTCGAAGAAGGCGCTGAACACTCCGCCCTTGTCGCCTCCCTCTTGCAATCTCTCACTCCACACCCTGTCCTCAAAAAGAAAATGGCCGATGCCTTTTTCCAAGAACCTGCCTTCCAAAAAGACGCTGTCTCCGTAGGTTACACGCTCATCCTCCAAACTCTCGAACAGGCCAACCTCCAACGCTCCCTTCGCACTCTCTGCGAAGACGCCAAACAATTACGCCAACCCCTCTCCCCCCCCACCGCAGAAGAGAACACCACCCAAGATCCCGCCATCACCGCCATCACCGCCATCACCGCACCTTTCACGGCCCATCCAAACCAACCCCCTGCACACTCTTCGATCTCTTCGATCGCGGCCCTTGCCCATGCCTTTGTCCAACAGATCTCCCAACCCGAAACGATGCAGCCCACAACCCCGCTTTCTCCGTCTTCTTTGCACTTAACACCAACCACACCACACACCAACCACACCACACCCGCTCCCACCCTCACAGCAGTCCATCCAACCCCTTCCACCGCCACCCTGTCCGAAAGCGAGATCGCCCTGTTGGAACAACTTCAGACCCTTGGTCGCCAACGGCTCAAAAGCCCACTTGCACGCTTTGGCAAGCACAACAAGCTTGCAGACGAGTCCTCTCTTTAAACAAAGTGCCCCCAAACGCGATCCCTCTCCTTCGGATCGCGCCCAAGGACACCACAACATCCGCGCTGCCGCTTCGGTATGCTGCAATCCTCCATGAGGAGATGCCATGTCCAAAAACAATGAGCGAAAAGAAGTCAAACGACTCCTCGAACTCGGCAAAGAACGAGGATACCTCACTTATGACGAGGTCAACGACTTCTTGCCGCCCGACATCCTATCCTCCCAAGAAATCGACGAAGTGTTCCACCTCTTCAGTGAGTACGACATCGAGATCGTTGATGACCCCTCCAAGGCCAAAGCCAACCAAGACGAGGAAGAAATCGAGGATAGACACGAAGGACTCGACGAAGAAACCGTCCTCGGCAAGTCCACCGATCCCGTCCGAATGTACCTGCGAAAAATGGGATCCGTTTCGCTTCTCACCCGCGAAGGCGAAGTCGAGATCGCCCGACGAATCGAAGAAGGTGAACGCCAAGTCCTCGAAGTCGTGATCCGCTCCAACATCGGCATCCAAGAAATCATCAACCTCGGCGAACGCTTGCGCAAAGGCAAAGTCCGCCTCAAAGACGTGATCCGCGATCTCGACGAATCACCCGAAGACTTCGATGAAACCGAATACTCCGAAAAAATCTTCAAACTGATCGAAAAAATCAAACGCATCGACCGCGAAAACCGCAAAATTGACGAACACAACCTCCTCCTCCTCTCCAACTCGCCCACCAACGGAACCGCTGAACTCTCCTCCCATGAAGACGACGACACCGACGAAGACACCTCCCTCTCTCTCCCCAAATCTGATAAGTCCGACAAAGCCGACAAAGCCGACAAAGCCGACAAACTCGAACAGATCAAAAAGAACAACGAAAAAATCGAGAAAAACCAACAGAAGATGGCCGATCTGATCCGCGAGATCCGACTCAGCAAAAAGCAGCTCGATGAGATCATCGCCACCCTCAAAGGTCTGATCGAACGCGTCCAACAAGCCGACGATGAACTGGCCCGTTGCGAAGAACGCCTCGGCGTGAGCCTCAAAGAATTTCGCAAGGTCATGAAAGAACTTCGCAGCACACAGTCCAAAAAAGACGAACGCCGCATCCTCAAACAGTTCAACGGCAATCTCCGAAAAGAACAAGTCTTTGAGATCGAACGCGTCCTCAAAGGCGCACAACAAAAAATCCGCCGCGTCGAGATCGAAGCCTCCCAAAAAGTCGAAGAACTCAAAAAAACCTACCGCGAGATCCAAGAAGGCGAATACCGCGCCGAAGCCGCCAAAAGCGAGCTGATCGAAGCCAACCTCCGCCTCGTCGTCTCCATCGCCAAAAAATACACCAACCGCGGACTCCAGTTCCTCGACCTGATCCAAGAAGGCAACATCGGCCTGATGAAAGCCGTCGATAAGTTCGAATACCGCCGTGGCTACAAGTTTTCCACCTACGCCACTTGGTGGATCCGACAAGCCATCACCCGCGCCATCGCCGATCAAGCCCGTACCATCCGCATCCCCGTCCACATGATCGAAACCATCAACAAGCTGATCCGCACCAGTCGCTATCTCGTCCAAGAAATCGGTCGCGAACCCACCCCCGAAGAAATCGCCGAAAAAATGGACATCCCCCTCGAAAAGGTTCGCAAAGTCCTCAAGATCGCCAAAGAACCCATCTCCCTTGAAACACCCATCGGCGAAGAAGAAGACTCCCATCTCGGCGACTTTATCGAAGACAAAAGTGTCGTCTCCCCCCTTGAAGCCGTCATCAGCGGCAACCTCTCCGAACAAACCCGCAAAGTCCTCGCCACCCTCACTCCCCGCGAAGAAAAAGTCCTGCGTATGCGCTTTGGCATCGGTGAAAAATCCGATCACACCCTCGAAGAAGTCGGCCAAGACTTTGAAGTGACACGCGAACGCATCCGCCAAATCGAAGCCAAAGCCCTCCGAAAACTTCGACACCCCTCCCGTGCCAAAAAGTTGAAGCCCTTTGTGGAAAACTGATTGACATCCTAGACTCTCCTGCGTATCCTATGCCGACACAGCGTCAACCGGCGCCACTGGGGCCTATAGCTCAGTTGGTTAGAGCGTCCGGCTCATAACCGGATGGTCCTTGGTTCAAATCCAAGTGGGCCCATCCAGTCGCAAATTCCCCCTGATCGTTTTGACCCTTCCACTCAGGCTTTTGCGATCTCCTTGCAACAGGAGAAGGTTCTCGACGAAGACTACGACTCCCCGTACTTCCTCGCCGCGATCCTTCCTCCTTTGCCCTTCCCCTTACTCAAACTTGGGCCTACACCGCTCCCGTCGGTCTAAGCCCCCTTAGACCGAGTTCCCGCTTGGGCCTCACGGGCTTGAATCGTGAAACATCTTCTTTGCTTCTCTTTTTCTTCTCCTCTCCCCTCGGTTTGCTTCCACAAACCAACCTCCCATACCCCCCAACCAACCACCACCCCTCCATTCAAGCCCCTCGTACATCTCAAACAGGCCCAACGTCTCGTACAAGCCCAACGTCTCGTACAAGCCCAACGTCTCGTACAAGCCCAACGTCTCGTACAAGCCCAACGTCTCGTACAAGCCCAACGTCTCGGGCCCAACGTCTCGTACAAGCCCAACGTCTCGTACAAGCCCAACGTCTCGTACAAGCCCAACAGACCATCTATCGCACCTCACACTACACCCGCGCACACAAAACCCGCGCACACAAAACCCGATCTCTGATCCGCCCGAACCATCGTGTGTACACCCTACGAAAAGGAGGATACTCTTGCGAGAGACCTTGTCTTGCCTGATTCAGCTACAAAAGGTCGACTCCGCGATCTTTGAGCTGGCCAAGAGCCGCGACCAATACCCCGAGCAGGTCAAGCGCACCCAAGCCAAAGTCGAAGAGTGCTCCGCCATGCTTGAGTCCCTCTCTTCCAAGCTCCAAACCCTACGCGAAGAACGTTCCACCAAGGAACTTCACCTCAAAACCGAAGAAGAGAAACTCCGAAAGTGGGAAAAGCGGCTGATGGACTCCAAAAAGCACCACGAAGCCAGCACCCTCGCCCGCGAGATCGACGCTCAAAAACGACTCAACCAAGAAGTCCAAGAAGAAGCCTTGCGCCTCCTTGAGCAAGAAGAAACCCTCAAGAAAAAAGTCGACGAGATCGCCCAAGAACTCGCCACCCTCCGCCAACAGTTCGACAAAGAAAAAGCGCTCAGCGACGCCAAAACCAAAGAGTTCGACTCCAAGATCAAAGCCCTTGAAGCCGACTGCGGACAATACACCAAGCACCTCAAAAAAAACGTCACCACCAAGTACGAAAATATCAAAAAACGACGCAATGGTTTGGCTGTCGTACCCGTCCGCGACGGCTGTTGCACCGGCTGCAGCATGAGCCTTCCTCCTCAACTCTATAATATCATCATTCAAGCTACTACCCTCGAAACGTGTCCTAGCTGTCAACGCATCCTCTACTGGGAAGAAGGTCTGGAGCATGGCATCTCCTAACGACCCCAAGGGCAAAGCCCCCTCAATTCAAGAAGTCTTGCGCTTTCTCCTCGAACACGAGCAGCTCTCCAAGACACAAAAACACTTTGGACTCTCCAAAGCACAGATCACCGATCTACTCTCCGATCACCTCTCTGCTTCGCTCTCCGACACGAACCCTCCTACAGCCGCAGAGAACGCTCCTCGCAATCCGTCAGCCCACGCGCTTAACGCCCATGAAAAGACCGAACATCGGGCAGATCATACGTCCAAGCATCAGGCCGGTATCAACACCTCAAACAGTGCCCCAAACAATCCCGAAAACAACGGCAATCGCCTCCTCGCCAACGAGAACACACCTTCTGCCCCCTCTTCTCGCAAAACCAACAAGCCCCCTCACACCAACGGCGCAACCCCCAAATCCAAACCCAAACCCGCTTCCCTTGCCGCTGATGTGCTTGAAGAGGTTGCCCCTCCCTCTTCCTCCACAACCCACTCCAACAGCGATCCCAACCCTGCCTCGGGCAATGACAAGGTTTCGATGAAAAAAGCCGGAAAAACCAGCACCACCCGCAAAAACCTCGCCGAACAACACGAAACCCCTGAATCCAACCCCCCCCAAAGCACCCCTCGCACCAAAAAAACCACCCCTCCCTCCGAAGACACCGCTGCTTCAAAAAAAATCACCGAAAAACCGACCGAAAAACCGACCGAAAAAGCTACCGAAAAAGCTACCGAAAAAGCTACCGAAAAACCGACTGCCACCACCAAAAAGACCACCGAAACAAAAAAATCCTCCTCGACCAAAAAGAGCAGCGAACCCGAAGACAACTTCGACGACAAACCCGCTGTATCCGAAAAAAACAAAACCAGCAAAAAGAAAGCTTCGCCCTCCTCTACACGCACCACCCAAGCCTCTTTGCCTTTTGAAGCTGAAGACGCAGACGCAGACGAAGACGAAGTCGAAGAATTCTTTGAAGACGAAGTCGACGAAGAGGAAGACAGCACCACCCGCAAAAAGAAAACCACCAAAGACAGCGAAGCGCGCAGCAAAAATCGCCGTCAGTCCTCTCCACGCGGGCGCCGCGCCACCATCCTCGAACCTGAACACTACACCTACCAACGCCTCTTGATCTACACCGACGGAGCCGCTCGCGGAAATCCCGGTGAGTCCGGCGCTGGCGTTGTCCTCAAAACTCCTGAAGGTGAAGAAGTCGGTCGTTTTGGCCGCTATCTCGGCAAAAAAACCAACAACCACGCCGAGTACGAAGCTGTGCTGTTGGGACTCCACCAAGCCCGTGAGTTCGGCGCAAGCGAAGTCACCATCCTCTCTGACTCCGATCTCCTCATCCGCCAACTCCTCAAAGAATACCGCGTCCGCGCACAACACCTCCGCGATCTCTTTGACCAAGTCCAAGAGATGCTCTCCGTGTTTGAAAAACATCAAATCAAACGCATCGGACGCGAAAAGAACGCAGATGCCGACTTGATGGCAAATCGCGCCATCGACGAACGCCTCTAAACCACCAAACGTACGATTGGGTAAGTAGACAAGGTGATCGCTGGTGAGCTTTCCTCCCTCTGGGAGGAAGTTTGCGAGAGGAAAGTCCGAACTCCACAGGGCAGCGTGCTGGTTAACGGCCAGTGAGGGTGACCTCAAGGAAAGTGCCACAGAAAACAAACCGCCTGACTCGGTGTCTTTGGCTTGCCCCCAACCTCCCCCGGAGGAAGGGAACACCCAGTCGGTAAGGGCGAAACGGTGGGGTAAGAGCCCACCGGATCTCTGGTAACAGCGATCGCAGGGTAAACCCCACGCGGAGCAAAACCAAGAAGGAGGTGAGTGACCCGCTCGATACCTCCGGGTTGGTTGCGTGTCGCTTTGGCAACAAAGCGCGGAGTCGACCAGCAATGGCCGACCTAGAAGAATGATCGCCACCCCTCGGGGTACAAAATTCGGCTTATCGCTCTACTTTCCCAAACCAAAGGGGCTCTCTTCATCCGAGGAAGCCCCTTTGGTCTATCCACCCCTACACAACCCACAAGATCATTCAACGACACAACTCCAACCAAAAAAAAAGGAATCCCCCCAATGGAAGGACAATGGTGGCAATGGACTTGTATCTGCCAACCCGAACAAGCCGAGGCTTTTGGCGGCGTCTTGATGGAACTTGGCGCACTCGGTGTCGAAGAACGCGCCGTAGACGATCGACTGATCCTTCAGCATTACCAAGGCGATATGCGGCTGATCGCTTACTTTGGCGAAGAACCTGACGCCGATCTGCTCGAAGATGTCGGAACATGGGCCACACAGTTCGACGTCGACCTCGAAACAGCGGGATGGTCCGTACACCGAGACGATGGTTGGTCCACCAACTGGCGGCGCTTTTTCCACCCGCTACCCGTCGGAGAACGCCTTGTGATCTGCCCAAGCTGGGAGGCTTTTGCCCCACAACCCCACCAAGTCGTCCTCCAACTTGACCCCGGCATGGCCTTCGGCACAGGTCACCACGAAACCACCCGCCAATGCCTCCGCCTCCTCGAACGCTACCTCAAACCCCAACAGACCGTCCTTGATGTGGGCTGCGGCTCGGGCATCCTTTCCATCGCCGCCGTCTTGCTCGGCGCTTCACACGCCACCGGCATCGATATCGACCCCGACGCGATCATGGTCGCTCTCGAAAATGCCGAACTCAATCGCGCTCAGCACGCTTGCACCTTTTCCACTCAGACCCTTGACGACATCCCAAACACCCATCCCATCGTGCTTGCCAATATCCAAGCCCATATCCTGCTACCCATGCGCCAAGCCCTCTGGGATCACACCCTACCCAACGGCCTCTTGATCTTGTCCGGTCTACTCAACGAACAAGCCGATGACGTCAAACTCGCCTTCGAACAAGGCGGCCACACCTGCCTCGCCACCCTCCAAGAAGAGACTTGGTCCTCCCTTGCCTTGCAAAAATCTGCCTAGCAAGCCATAACCGTGATCTCTTTCATCCCGACCGACCGATAGGAGGCCTCTTTTTCCCATGAAACACACCAGCCATCCCCAACCCCTGCCCACCGCGTGGCCACCCACCCAACGCTTGCGCTTTGTCACCGCAGCCAGCCTCTTCGATGGACACGACGCCGCCATCAATATCATGCGCCGCATCCTCCAATCCGAAGGGGCCGAAGTCATCCACCTCGGACATGACCGCTCCGTCGCCGAGATCGTCTCCGCCGCCATCGAAGAAGATGCACACGGCATCGCTGTGTCTTCCTATCAAGGCGGACACATGGAGTATTTCGCTTATATGGTGCAGCTTCTCGCCGAACGCGGACGCCCTGACCTCCCCGTCTTTGGCGGCGGTGGCGGCACCATCACCGACAAAGAGATCGCCACCCTCCACAGCCAAGGCGTCAACAAGATCTATTCGGTCGAGGATGGCCGTCGCCTCGGACTCGTCGGCATGATCCGCGATATGATGATCCGCGCTGACCGCGATCTGCTCGCCAAACAACAAGCCCTCCCACTCGGACTCTTCGACCGCATCACCCCCGATGTCGCACGCACCCTTACTTGGCTCGAATCCCTCCACCACCAATCCGCAGAAGGCGATGCCTCCGCCACTCAACGCCTCCACGATCTCCGCACACAGCTCCAAGCCTCGCCTCACAAAGCCCCCATCCTCGGCATCACCGGCACTGGCGGCGCTGGAAAGTCCTCTCTCACCGATGAACTGATCCGACGGATGCTCGAAACCTACCCCGACCGCAACTTCGCCATCCTCTCCGTCGACCCCACCCGACGACGCACTGGCGGCGCACTCCTCGGCGACCGCATCCGCATGAATGCCGTCTCTTCCCCTCGCGTCTTTATGCGCTCTATGGCCACCCGACAAGCCAATACCGCCGTCTCTTCCGCCGTCCGTGACGCTCTCCATGCACTCCAAGCCGCTCGCTTCGACTTGATCATCCTCGAAACCGCTGGCATCGGACAAAGCGATAGCGCCGTCGTCGACCTCTGTGACTTCTCCATGTACGTCATGACCCCCGAATTCGGCGCTCCCACCCAGCTTGAAAAGATCGACATGCTCGACTTTGCCGATGTCATCGCCATCAACAAAGCCGATAAACGCGGAGCCGACGATGCCCACCGCTACGTCGCCAAACAAGTCCAACGCAACCGCAGCGCCTTTGACCGCACCCCCGAAGAGATGCCCGTCTTCTCCTGTATCGCCAGTCACTTCGGCGACGCAGGCGTCGATGCCCTCTTCCTGCATCTCATGAAACGGATCGACACCCAACGCGGAAACTGGAACCCGGGCGAACCCCAATGGCGCGCACCCGAAACCCAAGTCGTCCTCCCACCCAAACGCATCCGCTACCTCTCCGAGATCGCCGACAGCGTCCGAAACTACAAAAAACGCGGCGCAGCCGAAGCCGAAAAACTTCACCGCGCTGACGGCCTATTTCGCTCTCTCCAAGAACTCGGCGATCCCACCCCTCCCCTCGCCACTCCCTACCCCCAACACCAACTCTCCACCCCCAACACCGATCCCGCGATCCTCCTGCTTCGACAACGCTATAACGCACTCCTATCCGAGATATCCAACGAAGCCCTCTCCCTCTTGCGCGAAACCCCCGCCCTCCAAAAATCCTTCCGCGATGACGAAAACATCTATACCGTCCGAGGCCGCGAGATCCGCGTCCAAAACTACACCCAAACCCTCTCACACAACCGCATCCCCAAAGTCGCCCTCCCCCACTCCCAAGACTGGGCCTCTCTCTTCTCTTGGCGATGGCTTGAAAATATCCCCGGCTCCTTCCCCTTTACCGCTGGCGTCTTCCCCTACAAACGCACCGGCGAAGACCCCGCCCGTATGTTCGCTGGCGAAGGCGGCCCCGAACGCACCAACAAACGCTTTCACTACCTCTCCAAAGGACAACCCGCTTCCCGCCTCTCCACCGCCTTTGACTCCGTCACACTCTACGGACGCGATCCCGCCAAACGACCCGACGTCTACGGCAAAGTCGGAAACTCTGGCGTCTCCGTACCCACCCTCGATGACGCAAAACGCCTCTACTCCGGCTTCGATCTGTGTTCCCCCAAAACCAGCGTCTCCATGACCATCAACGGACCCGCACCCATCCTCCTCGCCATGTTCCTCAATACCGCCATCGATCAACAAGTCGAACAACGTCTCAAATCCTCCGGTCGATGGCCCGAAGCTCAACAAAAGATCGCTCAACTCGCCCCCGATCTCCCTTCCTACCGCTCCACCCAACTCCCCGAAGGTCACGACGGCCAAGGTCTCGGACTCCTCGGCGTCTCTGGCGATCAACTCCTCTCCCCCGAAGAATACGCCGAGATCCGCGCCTGCACCCTCGAACAAGTCCGTGGCACCGTCCAAGCCGATATCCTCAAAGAAGACCAAGCCCAAAATACCTGCATCTTCTCCACCGACTTTGCCCTCAAAATGATGGGCGATATCCAGTCCTACTTCATCTCCCACAAGATCCAAAACTTCTACTCCGTCTCCGTCTCCGGCTACCATATCGCCGAAGCCGGCGCAAACCCCATCTCCCAACTCGCCTTCACCCTCGCCAACGGCTTCACTTTCGCCGAATACTACCGCGCTCGCGGCATGAACGTCGATGACTTCGCCCGCAACTTCTCCTTCTTCTTTAGCAACGGTATCGACCCCGAATACTCCGTCATCGGCCGCGTCGCCCGCCGCATCTGGGCCGTCGCCATGCGCGATCTCTACGGCGCAAACGAACGCTCTCAACAACTCAAATACCACATCCAAACCTCTGGCCGATCCCTACACGCCCAAGAGATCGCCTTCAACGATATCCGCACCACCCTCCAAGCCCTCTACGCCATGGCCGATAACTGCAACTCCCTCCACACCAACGCCTACGACGAAGCCATCACCACCCCCACCGAAGAATCCGTCCGCCGCGCTCTCGCTATCCAACTCATCCTCTCCCGCGAATTCGGACTCCTCAAAAACGAAAACCCCAACCAAGGCGCCTACATCATCGAATACCTCACCGAGATCGTCGAAGAAGCCGTCCTCGCCGAATTCGACCGCATCACCGAACGCGGCGGCGTTCTCGGTGCCATGGAACTCATGTACCAACGCTCCAAGATCCAAGAAGAATCCCTCTACTACGAAACCAAAAAACACAACGGCGAACTCCCCATCGTCGGCGTCAACACCTTCCTCGATCCCCACGCCTCCGACGGCGTCGTCGAGATCGAACTCGCCCGCTCCACCGACTCCGAAAAAGAGACCCAGATATCCGGCGTCGCTGCCTTCCAATCCCGAAACGCCTACCGCTCTCCACTCGCCCTCTCCCAACTCAAAAAAGTCGCCCTCGAAGGCGGCAACCTCTTCGACGAACTCATGCAATCCGTCAAATCCTGCTCCCTCGGTCAAATCACCCAAGCCCTCTTTGAAGTCGGCGGACAATATCGACGCAACATGTAATACGAAATCCGCCTGTAGCGTGATCCTAAAACGTAGGGGCAGCCCCCTGTGGCTGCCCAAGGATAGGGCGCATGGGCGCTCTCCTTCGATCATAGATCACTCGGATATCGTATAACCTTTTTTGTGGGGAGTCTTTTTTTGTGGGGGGTCTTTTTTTGTGGGGTTCTACCCCACACCCCGCAAGGGAGCGCGGCTCCCTTGACCCCGTATCGGCGAAGAGAGCACAGGTTTTTCAAACAAATGACTCTGTCGCTTGAAGTACCGCGAACACGGGGTTTTTTTTTGCACGTTGCCCCCACACACACCACGGCACATAGCCCACGTGGGCGGAGGCTTATACGAAATCCGCTCATTGCGTACACGGAAAACGTAGGGGCAGCCCCCCGTGGCTGCCCAAGGACAGGGCGTCTACAGCGGATCGCATCTACCCTTCGATCACACTTCTCTTGGATAGGACTTACGCAGTCCGAGACGAAAAAGGCCCATGTTCGGGCGTGGACGGTTCGCGAACCGCCCCTACAACGTTCTGATATCTCAGGGTTTCCCTTTTCAACTGCGTAAGTCCTATTGGATTTCGTATTACAGGAGTAATACGAAATCCGCCCACAGCGTGATCGCAAGATGTAGGGGCAGCCCCCTGTGGCTGCCCTATTACAGGGCGTCTACGCACTATTCTTCGTGTACATCACTCGGATATCGTATAAATACTAGTTGACAGAGAGTACAAAACGCGAAATAGGCAGATGGCGATGTTCTTCCCCCTCTGCCCCCTCGCGGCAGCAGCGAGGCTTTGCGAGCATCGCAGGGAGAGGGGACGCCCGAAGGGCAGGGGTGAGGGTGAGACGGGTTGTACTCTTTCTGTAAACGAAGGAGAGCGTCAAAGACCGATGCAGGCGTTTTTCAGCGTCCCGCCCCAAAATTCGGATCCCACGTTGCGCGAAAGTTCATCTTGGGCGGTTGCAACAAGAAATACGCTGCGGTCGCGCCGCCGCCCACCACCGCAGCCCCGATAATCGTCCAAAACCACCATTGTTGATGCACAGGCCGATCTGTCGAGGGATTGGGGACAGGAGGGCGTGTAATCACGGCCACTCTTCCGTCTCGACGTTGGGGCGGAGGTTCGCGGTCCACAGCCCGTGGTTTCGGTGCTTCGGGAGACTTCACCAACGTGGGAGCGATCTTCGCCAACGCTTCGTCGGCATCTTGAAGCTCATTTTGCATCGGGAGCGCCGCCAACACTTGCAGCTTTCGCGTCTTGCAATCGTAGCGAACGGGTGTAAAGCGATGGCGGCTCTCATCCATCGGGCTGATCTGGCCCGTCACCAACGCATCCAATCCAGCTTCTTCGCACAGCTTGCTCGCTGCTCCCGAAAAAGCTGGCGTGTCCCACGCTTCTTTTTGCACTTGCACAGTCAACAGATCTTTGGTCGCCTGCAACGGATCGGGAGCCGCTGCTGCCGCTGCTTTCTTGAGGTCGAATTGTTGTGCGGCCATCCCAGCTTGCAGCTTAACCGCCATCCCTTCGGGGATATAGCCTGCGGCTTCCACACGAACATAGTTGAATCCCTCGTACAGATCGGCCACTTCCAACGGCAGTTTGCCCCTTGAAACCCCATTCACAAACACCTCTGCCCCGGCTGTCCCCGTCAGCTTCAGACTCACTTTGTTGATCGAACGGATCTCGCCTTGCGCCCGCTTGTAACGAAAACGCATCGGGCGGCTGCCTTGGATCATCTTGGGCAGGGGGTTGGGATCGAGGCGGGCCAGATTTTTCAGCAAAGTCTCGCCGTTGTCGTTGCGACCGATCTGCAAATAAGCCAACGCCAACGACGCCAACGACGCCGTAAACAGATCATAACTTTCCGCCCAACGCATCTTGGACGCCGAAAACTGCAAGGCATCGCGCAGGGGCTTGATCGCGTCATCGAAGGCTTGCTCTTGGAGCTTGGCTTCGCCCGTCGAAAGGGCTTGACGGATCGGCGTGAGATCTTGTTGCTTGAGCGCGTTTAGATCGACCGCTGCTGCCGCACGAGGCGGTGTCCCTCCCAACAACGGATACTTCCGAATCAGTTGCGCACCCGCCGCCGCCAGTTTCTGACTCAACCGCAACGAAAAACGCCGAACCTCCCGCTTTGGAAGGTTTGTCACCGTCGCCTGCACAGGAAACACACCGATCTTCTTCGACTCATCGTCTTCTTGGGCATACGCCAACGAGGCCACCCACCAACACGATAAAAAAACACCCCACCCAAAAGACTTCCGATATCGACCCATGATCATTCTTCCGTTTCTTCCAGAGGTTCCGCAGATCGCCCCAAGGCCATCCGCTTGATCTTTCCCTCGTTTTGCCGCCCACCCTACCACACACTCACCCTCAACCTCAAGCCACGACTACGGGCGATGGCGAAAAGCCGCCAACCGTTGTGGACGCAAAAAAAGCGACGGCAAAAAACCGTCAACCGTTGTGGACGCAAAAAAGGCGATGGCAAAAAACCGTCAACCGTTGTGGACGCAAAAAAGGCGATGGCAAAAACCCGTCAACCGCTGCGGACGCAAAAAAGGCGATGGCAAAAACCCGTCAACCGCTGCGGACGCAAAAAAGGCGATGGCAAAAACCCGTCAACCGTGGTGGACGAAAAAAAGCGATGGCAAAACCCCGTCAACCGTGGTGGACGCAAAGACCTGTGTCGGTGCGATGTGATCCGCGCAGGGCTTCTGCTTTCCGTCAGCGGCTTGGCCTCGATCGACATCGCCCAAGCCTGCGATCCCAAAAACCATCAGGGCGAATTCGCCGCACTGTATCACAACGGATCCCGCTCTAGCTGCGTTGAACTTTAACGAAAAGGTAGGGGGAACACATCCGAGACAGAGCGATCCACAAAATCCCCATAGCCGAGTTGGCCCTTGGTATTGGCTCCCCAGCACTTGACAGAGCCATCGTCCAGAAGCGCACAAGTATGCAAATTTCCCGAAGCAATCGAGGTAGCTGTACGCCCGCTCCCGATATCCAAAGGAGCAAAGGGGGGAGAAGAAACCAACACGAGGCTCACACCGGGTATTTGGTATGTTAGGTCTCCCCAACACTTGACGGTGGCATCATCCAAGAGCGCACAGGCATGTGATAATCCAAGAGAAAGCTCCTTTGCGGTGCGGCCCAAACCGAGCTCGACCGCAGCAGCCGATGGAGCTGTTCGGTTTGTGGTATCGCCGTATCCGAGTTGGCCGTCATGATTGGCTCCCCAGCATTTCACTGTGCCGTCGTCCAAGATCGCACAAGCAAACCATCCCCCCAACGCAACCCGTTTGGCGGTACGTCCAGCGCCTAGATCCACAGCAACAGCAGGAGGCGCATTTCGTTGCGTGGTGTCGCCGTAGCCGAGTTGGCCGTAGTCGTTGCGCCCCCAACATTTCAACGCGCCGTTGTCCAAGATCGCACAAGCGTGCGTGTTTGCTGTCGCAAGAAACGATGCAGTACGCCCCGTCCCCAGATCGATCGGCGCAAGAGGCGGAGCGTATCGGGGCGCGCCGTCGCCGTAACCGAGCTGGCCGTAGTTGTTGGCTCCCCAACACTTGAGGGTGTTGTTGTCCAACAACGCGCAAGTGAAGGATCCCCCCGCAGAGATCGACTTGGCAAAGCGGCCTACGCCAAGATCGATCGAATCCACCGAGGGGGCTGTTCGTTGCGTCGAATCGCCGTATCCAAGCTGGCCTGCCCCATTGTATCCCCAACACTTGACCGTACCGTTATCAAGCAACGCGCAAAGATGGTCCTCTCCGGGAGCAACAGATCTTGCGGTTCGGCCTACACCAAGGTCGATTGGCGCAACAGAAGGAGCCTCTCGTGGTGCGGTATCGCCGTACCCTAGTTGGCCTTTGTCGTTGCGCCCCCAACATTTCAGAAGGCCGTTTTGTGACGAACACGTGCGCTGTTCTTGGGCTGCGATCGCTGTCACACGAGGAACACAACGCCCGACACTACAGATCTCACTCGAAGAACACGCGACAGAACACTGCCCACAATGACGGGAGGTATCCGTGTCGACACAAACTCCACCGCAAATCGCTTGCCGAAAAACGATAAACTCCCCAGAGATTTGTGAACGAGAAACGGTATCACCACTGCCGAGCTGGCCTTTGGTGTTGTCGCCCCAACAGACGACCTGCTGGTTATCCAAGACAGCGCAAGAGTGGGAAGCACCGACGCTAAGGGAGGTCGCGGAGCGACCCACGCCAAAGTCCACAGGCACCGAGGCAGGAGCGGTTTGTTGTTTGCCTTGTCCGCTGTCGCCATCTCCAAGTTGGCCTTTGTCATTGGCTCCCCAACAACGGGCAGTTCCATCATCGAGCAAAACACAGCGAT
>JAKLKB010000181.1 GCA_023150835.1 Myxococcota bacterium
CGCACGCTGTATGCACGAAATGCAGACGCTGCCCGTTCCAACTTCCCCCCGTTGGCCGGGGGGATTGAGGGGGGGAGAAAAAAAAAGGCGATCAAGACCGACTCTACGAGGTTTCCACCTTAACAAGGCGCGTATGGGGCTTTGCCCCACGCCCCACAAGGGAACTTCGTCCCCTTGACCCCCGTGTTGGCGAAGAGAGCACGGGTATTTCAACCAGACAACTCTGTCGCTTGAGCGGGTGCGAACACGGGTTTTTGGGGGACGAACTCTGCGCCACCACCGATCTGGCCTTGGTCGTCGGTTCGGAAACATTGGATCGTCGCGTCGCCTACTTCGTCACGCGCACACGACCCCCACGACAGCGGGATTTGAGCTTTGGTTTTTGCTCAGCCTGCTTTTGCCTTTTGTACGCGGTGTCTGGAGCGGCTTTAGAGGTGGTGTGGTATCTTGCTGACATCTCTTGGTTTTTCAAAACAGAAACAGAATGTATGTCCCCCCAAATACGCTGTTTTTCAAAAACCAAGTTTCCTTTCCCACAAACCAAGTTTCCTTTCCCACAAACCAAGGTTCATCTCTCGTTGTCCAAGGTTCATCTCTCGTTGTCCAAGGTTCATCTCTCGTTGTCCAAGGTTCATCTCTCGTTGTCCAAGGTTCATCTCTCGTTGTCTAAGGTTCTTTGTGAAAAGGAGCGAACCGATCGAGCGGTGCGACGTTTTGCGTTCGAGAGCGATGCTCTGTTGTGGAGAGCGGCGGAGAAAAGCCGTCCTACGAAATCCGCCCGTTGTGTGATCGTAAAGAGGTAAGGGCAGCCACAGGGGCCATTTGATCCAACTAATTCTCTTCGCCAACGCGGGGCCAAGGGAGTCGGGCTCCCTTGCGGGGTGTGGGGTTCCAACCCCACAACACTTTTAAGATGCGTAAGTCCGGATGAGAAAGGAAAAACCTTTTTGCGCGATGGTTTGAGGCCACAAGGCGGATGACTTTGTGTGGCTTCCTCTACAAAAAAGAGAGAATGATGGCGATGAATCGCAAAAAGATACGGACGATCCGAGTGGATGGGATGGTGTTTTGTTGGCGTTATAACGAGCGTTGCTGGAGTTTGGTGTTGGAACCTCGGTGGAATTACCCGTATGTCCGTGTTGTGTTGCATTTTCCAACGCTCGCGTATTCTTCTCATCTGTGCAATCCGTTGTATCTGACTCCGCGTTATGTTGCGCAATTGATCCGAGACGGTTTGGCGCTTGGATGGCCGAATTCGCGCAAGACGGGGCTTTATCGGGCGTGGTTTGCGTTGATGCAAGAGCGCTTGGTTGAGATCTCTGCGGAAGCTTGTGGATCGCGAGAACGAAAACGCAACAAAAACCAAGCATTACGTGCAGCGCGGGGTGCCTTTTTGCAGGTCTTGACTGCGCGTCAAACGGATATCCTCCGATGCAGCGAACAGATGGCGGAATGGTGGGAGGGAGTGCTTTTTGGCGCGTCGGAGGGTGGCTAAAAAATATCAGTCAAAGAGTGGAGCTTCGAGTTGGAGCTTCCAAGCTTGTAAGATGCCTTGGGACGGGCATTTGCACAATGCTTGAAGAAGGCGCTGTCGGGCTTCTTGGAGTGCGGCTTCTTGGGAGAGGAAGAAGGCTTTTTGCCAGAGGATCTCTTGTTCGACGGCGATGCTGGAGGGGGGAGCGTTGGGGCATGTATTGGCCCGAGCAGCGGCAGCTTTCACAGCGGCGGTGCTGGTATGGATGCCGCTTTGGTGGGAGATGCCGAGAGCAGCGGCCAAGGTTTCAAGGCTGCCGAGGTGCGCCCATGCGGCGAATCCGTAGGGGTGCTTTTCTTTGAGAGCGAGTCGGCGGTGTTGGCGTAAGAGTTCGGTGACAACAAGGCGTTCGTTGTCGTAGGTTTGGAGTTCGAGGCTACCATTGATCCACATACGTTTGCGTTCGAGAAGCTGCCACGCGAGGACGGGAGGCGGGCGATCTTGGGCTTTTTCTTGTTGGAGTGCGCGGATCGCGCAGTCATAAGCGAAGCTGTGGGCTTGCTTGACGGAGGCGGTCTCAAGGAGCGTCCAAAGATTGACGCTGCGGACCTCTACGCCGCAGACGTGAAGGGGTGGGGGCTTTGATGCCGAAACAGTAGGGTACACAGACAGAGCGGTGGTTCGATCGATGTGATGTGAAGAAGGAGCGGTGGTTCGATCGATGTGATGTGAAGAAGGAGCGATAGGTCGATCGATGGGATGTGAAGAAGGAGCGATAGGTCGATCGATGGGATGTGAAGGGGGGGCGGTGGGTCGATCGTTCGGTTGCACGGGGAAGCTCCTGCGGGTGGGAGTAGCCGTTTGGGGGCGCGGTTTTTTAGGATGGAGACTTTTTCGCAAAGGTCAAGCCGCGCCGAATCCTCAAGAATCGGGATCAGTTGGGGACATCGCAACGAGCAAGGCAAGTCGAAAAAGCGTTGGTTTGTGGGGAAGGTATCGCAGGAGAAAAGCATAACGCGGCTTGGGCGGGGAGCGTCTCGCACAAAGGCCGAAGGGTGCGGAGTGTTTGCTCGAAGTTTGCGGTGCGTGTCGAAAAGATATTGGTGCAAGCGCTAAAGCAGGGTTCGCTGGTTGCACAAGAAGTCTTGCACGCGGTCTCTTCGTCGTCGAGCTTTTTTCGCATATTTTTTTCGAGGATGGCCAGATCACGGCGGCAGTGTTGGATGCGTGTAAAGGCGGCGAGTAGACACGCGATCTTTTTGTTTTTGAGTTTTGTTTTGTCCGATGGATGGGGGTTTGTTGTGTTTGTGGGGCGCGGCCCCACACCCCGCAAGGGGTCGCGGCCCCCTTGACCCCGTGTTGGCGAAGAGAGCAGAGGTTTTTCAAACCGACGGTTCTGTCGCTTGAGTGGGCGCGAACACGGGGGTTTTTGGTTTACTTCGCCGCTTCGGGCTTTGTTGTTTTGGATTGTTTTGCGATGTGGTGCTTTGTTTTCGGAAGTGTCGGTGTATCCGTTTTTGGCGGCGCATCGAAGCACACAACAAACAGCGGTAAATTGAGCGGTAGAGAGTCGGACGTGTGGGGCGGGCGGGGGTGTGGTGGGGATGTTGTGGGGATTTTGGAGAGAGGATGAGCGGGGAGCGCGGATATAGGAGAGGTTTCGGAGAGAGGATGGGCGCGGAACGCGGATATAGGAGAGGTTTCGGAGAGAGGATGGGCGCGGAACGCGGATATAGGAGAGGTTTCGGAGAGAGGATGGGCGTGTGGTTTGCGCGGAAGCAAGGGGAACATGGAAAGAGAACAAACAGAGCGAACAGAAGAGGCCGAAGTGTCGGGGGGAGAGGTTGAAGTATCTAAGGAAGAGGCCGAAGCGTCGGAGAGATATCATTGCCCGATCTTGAACTCCGCACGGCGGTTTTTGTTGTGGGCTTCAGCGGTCATGCCGGGATCTGCGGGGCGTTGGTGGCCGTAAGAGATGGTGCTTAGCTGTGAAGAAGAGACCCCAAGTTTTTCGAGGTATTTTTTGACCGCGATGGCTCGGCGTTCACCGAGGGCGAGGTTGTAATCGATGCTACCGCGTTGATCGCAATGTCCTTCGATCTGGATGCGTGCGTTGGGGCGTTGCTTGATCCATTCGGCGTGGCGTTGAAGGATATCGCGGTTGTTGCCTTCGAGGGTGTATTGATTGAAGCCGAAGTAGACGGGTTCAAGGCTTTGTCGGTTGTCGGCGGTGGGGTTCTCGTTGGCGGTGATCAGGGTGGGCGGTGGGGTTTGTTTGACGGTGTTGTCGGGCTTGGGTTTGAGGCATTTTTCTTTGTTGAGATCGGACTCTTCGCGGGCTTTGTCGGCGAGTTTGCGTGCGGCATCAAAGGCGACTTTGGCTTCTTCAAACTTGCCTTCGTCCATGAGCTTGTTGGCTTCTGCCATCATCTTTTCGGCGGACTGGAGTTCTTCTTTGGCGCACTTGTCGGCTTGGGCTTGTCGAGCGCGTTTGAGGGCTTCGAGAGCGTCTTGATAAGAGCGTGTGGGTGGTTTTTTGGGGCATCCTGAGAGCAAGATCAAGAAGCCCAAAAGAAGGAACACGCTATAGCGTTGGGGAGCATATCGTTCAAACATACGAGCATCCTTTTTCGGGTGGATCGTCCCTGTCTTCGGGCGGATCGTCCCAGCCTGATGGTTCGCGAAGGGCGAAGGTTTAGTCTTTGGAGAGGCGCGGAGACCAGCTTGGCGTGAGGTATTGTCCGGGTTGGAAGGTGATCTGCCGCTGGTGTTTGCCTTCGTGGGTCATGATAAACAGTTTGGCGACGCCGTTTCGGGTGGAGACAAAGATGATATTGCGCCCGTTTGGAGACCATGCAGCTTCGATATTGCTGCCTTGGTTTTGGGTGAGCCGTTTGACTTGCCCGTCGGTGGGCGAGACGAGGAAGAGATCGAAGACATTGCGCTCATCGCGTCCTGTGAAAAGAATCCAGTCACCGCGAGGGGACCATTTGGGGGCTTGGTTGTAGTTGCCTTGCATGGAGACGCGCCGAGCGCCCGAGCCATCGACATTCATCACAAAGATCTGAGGAGATGCAAAGCGGGTGGATACGAAGGTGATCTGTTTGCCATCGGGGGACCAAGAGGGCGAAAGATTGCGTTCGCCCCACTTGGCTTGGGTGAGTTGTTGAAGTCCTGAACCATCGGCATTGACGATGTATATGTTCATGTTATCGGTGCCGCGTGAGGCGCTAAAGGCGATGCGTTGGCTGTCGGGAGACCACGTTGCGCCTGTATTCAGGCCCTGAAAGGAAGAGATCTTTTGGGCTTTGCCTGTGTTGATATCGTGGACAAAGATATCGGGATTGCGTTCTTTCCAAGAGGTATAAGCGATGTACCGACCGTTGGGAGACCATGCAGGAAGCGCGTTAATCGAGCCGTTGTTGGTGAGGCGCTGCATGGCTTGTCCATCGATATCCATCAGCCAGACTTCTTGTTTGCCTCGGTTGTTGCGGATGAACGAGACTTTGGAGGCAAAGATGCCGGGTTCACCGGTCATAAACTTATAGAGATGATCGGCAAAGAGGTGAGTGTACCAGCGGACTTGGCTATCGTTGGAGGCGATGTAGTCTTGTTGGAGGGCGAGTTTTTGCGTGCCGACTTCGTAAAAACGAAACTGGAGGCGGTAGCTTGAGCCGATCGCCATGACGTTGCCTTTGAGGATGCCTTCGGCCCCGACGCTTTTCCACGGTTCAAAGTCAAAACTGTTTGGGTCAAAGCCATCGCGGGGAGCGCGTTCGAGGTAGGATGCAGGAGAAAGGACGCGAAAGGCTCCGCAGAGATCGAGGCTTTTGCGCAGGATGGCGACGGTTTTTGCGGCGGTGCGACCATCGCCTTTGAAGTCGGGTACAGCGATGGGATAGCGTTTTAGGCTGAGATCGCCGAGCTTGACTTTGAGGCGTTGGGCTTGGGCGGGCTGCACAAAAGAGATGGCGAAGAACACCCACAAGGCCGAAAAAAGATAGCGGTAAAAACATAGAAAAAAACGAGACATAGACCCTCCTTGTCGAATGGAACGTTGCTTTGCGTCGAGGCCGTCTGCCAGAAAGAGAACGCGAACGAGGGCATTTTATTCATCTGGGGCGATTTGGCGAGGGCGTGTACACATCGTCTTGGGTATCGTAGGACTCGCAGCGCGTGAGCGTTCTATATCGTAGGACTTGCAGCGCATGAGCGTTCTCTCGGCCTTGTTGGGGCAGTCGTGGGGATATCGTCAAATGGAGCGGTGCGTTTCTTGTGCGAGCGCGGCCTAGTCGGTGGAGTTCAGCGCGAAGCACCGACGGGATGGACGCTTCTCTCGTGTTATCGGGGCCTTGTTGGGGGAGTGGGCGAAGAAGATCCCGAGGTTTTGAGGGGCTGGGTGCTTGGAGGGAGAGTGCGCAACGAAAGGCGTTTGCGCTCGGTGGGAGCGGAGATATCAGTACGTGGAGGGAGAGGTAGTGCGGGTTGAGGAGAGAGGGGAGCGGTGGTGGGGGAGTTCTTTTGTGGTAGCGCGGGATCTCGGGTGGGTTGTTCGGGGCCTTGCTCGTCTTTGGACTCGGGGAGTTCTTGGAGCGGGGGGCCTTCGAGCATACGCACGCGGCGGTAATAGCTACGCCCTGCCGCTCCGTCGGGAAGGTATTGTTGGTTGATGATCGGCGACCATGCGGGGCTTTCGACATCTCCTTTGATCTTGAGGAAAGGCTGTTGCTCGGAGCCGTCGGCGTTCATGATGTAGAGCTTTCGTGGGCCGCTGCGTGTCGAGATAAACAGAATAAAGCGACCATCGGGGGACCAACACGCCTCGAAGTTCCGCCCTTGGTTTTGTGTCAGTCGGCGATATTCGTGCGAGGTTTTTCCGTGTTCATCGGTGCTTAATTGGATCACAAAAAGATCATATTTGAGGAATTCATCGCGTGCGGTAAAGAGGATCTCGGAGGCTTTGGGAGACCACTGTGGCTCTTGGTTGTATTCGCCTTTGTAGGTCAGACGGACTTGATTGGAGCCGTCTACGTTCATCACAAAGATGTGCGGGGTTGCGAAGCGTTCGGAGACAAAGGCGATGCGTTTTCCGTCGGGTGACCATGTGGGGCTGATGTTGATTCCCCATGTTTTGGTGAGGCGTCGAAAGTTGTTGCCGCTTGGGTCGCTGGCGAAGATATCGGAGCCTGTTTTGGTGCTGATGGAAAAGGCGAGCCGTTGGCCGCTTGGGGCGTAGGTTCCGCCTGTGTAGTTTCCGCGAAGGCGGCTGATCCGAGAAAGTTGTTCGGTGGCGAGGTCCAGTTTGTACAGGTAGGGGCGGCCTTCAAGGAAGGAAGTGAAGGTGAGGTAGCGTCCTGTGGGAGACCAGTTGGGGAGGATATTGATGGCACCGTTGCTGATCACGCGGCGGCGGTTTTTTCCGTCAAAGTCCATCACCCAGATATCTTTGCCGCCTTTGGGGTTGGGTTTGACGTAAGCGATGTAGCTGGTAAAGATGCCTTCTTGGCCCGTTAATTTTTTGTAGATATCATTGCAGACTTGGTGCAAAAACCAGCGCAGTCGGTCTCTCGTCACGACACGATTGACGCGGATCTCTTGGCGTGTGGTGTCGACGTCGTAGTAGCGGAACATCACGCGCAGGTGTTTTTCATCTTGGGCGCGCAGGGCGATCTTGATCAGGCCGTTGGCTGCGATGTTTTGCCATGTCACAAACGAAAAGGTGCCGAGTTCGATACCGTTCTCGCCTTCTTTTTCCAAAAAGGTTTTCCTTTCCAAGACGCGGATCATGCCTACCAGACGGCGAAAGTTGTCATCAAGCTGTGTTTCGATATCGCGCTGGATATCTTCTTTGGGGTGGCCTTTGATCGGACCCTGCCAGAGGACGGGGGCGATCGCCAAGTGAAAGGCTGTGGTGCCAACGCCCGACAAGACCACGCGGAAGCGCGGCTTTTTTTGACAACGCCGACGCAAGCAAAGCTCGTCTTTGTTGCAATCGCGGTGGGCGATACAGCGCTTGGGACGGGCGCTAGAGGCGGTGTTGGGAGGCCAGCAAAACAAAGACAGCAGCCCGAAAAAAACAGAGAACCCAAACAACAAAGCGGTTCGTTGAGGGATGGCTTTCGTCATCAGAAACTCCTGTGGCAGATGCGATGATCCTGCCCGTCTGTGCGCTTTTTCCGAAGGTCTGCGATCCGAGCGGCAGGCTCGATGCGTTGAGCGGGCATCGTTTGGAGATCACAAACACCGCATCGTTTGGTTCTATTGCTTATCATGCTGTGCGGGCGGCTTCAAAAAACAGGCTTCTTTTGCTGCGGGGAGGAGCGTCGGGAGCGAGGAATACGGAGCAACATGGTGTGTCGTTCGTGGTTTTTTTGATCGCAGTGTTTCGGGTCGCGTTTGCGGAGCAACATGGTGTGTCGTTCGTGGTTTTTTTGATCGCAGTGTTTCGGGTCGCGTTTGCGGAGCAACATGGTGTGTCGTTCGTGGTTTTTTTGATCGCAGTGTTTCGGGTCGCGTTTGTGTGTTCGAGAGGCCCGAGTGGTTTTGCGTTTCTGCGGCCATCGGGATCTCCACATCGATCCAAACCAATCCAACGAAGCCTTCTTCCTCAATCCACGGTTGCAACTGGTTTTGGGTTCTGGGCTGTGGCAGCGCGTCACCGTCTTCGAGCATCCAAAGCAGGTGCTCTTGCAAGGCTTCCGCAGCCATCTCAACCGCTTCTTCTTGTGTTTCTCCAGCGCTAAAACAACCGAGTACGTCGGGGAATTGGACGCCAAAGTCGCTGGTGGGGTCTTTGTGTAGGATGGCTGCGTATGTGTAAGTGGTCACCGTGCCTCCTTATGTGAGCTTCACGCGTTTGCCTTCTTCTATGATATGCGAGCCATACACGGCCTTTGGCGGGGTGGGGGGGGCTTTCCTCGGCTTAACCTAACGCCTATGGGACAGCGCCCCACAACATCAAACCCCATAGAAGTTATCTCGATCACCAGCTAATCTCGATGCCGTTTTTCACGAGCTTCCAGACGCTGTCGGGCGGTCGGGGGAAGGGGGCAGCGCGCCGAATACAGGCCAGCAAGGCGCTGTCAAATCGGTTGTTTCCGCTGGTTTGCGTGACGTCCGCTTTCACAAGACGACCTTCGCGGCTGATCTGGATCGCGATCTGGATACGACTCTTGTAAGACGCGAGTTGGGCGCTGAAAAGATCGGGGAGTTTTTGGCGATCGATGGCGCGGCGGATCTCCAGTCCGTACATACTGCCTGCTCGCGCAAGGCGTGGATCGTCGGTGGTTCCGATGTCTGAGCCGCTTTCGACTCCGGGCGGTTTGTCGTCATCCCCTCGAACATCGGTCTCTTCGTTCGAGCGTTGTTCGAGCCGTTTGAGTGCGCGTTTCATTAAGTCATCATCGTTGACACGGCGACGGCGTGGTTGGGGCGGTGGGTTGGGGGTTGGGTCGCGTCGTACGATCACGCGGCGACGTTGTTCGGGCTGAGGACGAGGTTTGTAGATGCGGGGGAGCAGATGGCGCGGTCGGGGCTGCCCTTTGCGCAAAAGTACCGCTGTTTGGATCGCTTCGACTTTCAGGCGCGGCCCTTGGCTGGCATTGGCCGATGCGTACATATAAAACACCGCCGCAAGGTGCAAAAACACCGAGCTTCCCACCCCCACCAAAAACAACCGATCGAATCGTCTGTGATCGAACATCGTTTTCTGCTCCATCCTTTGTTTTCTCGGTTGGACGGGGCTTTTGACCCTTTCCTTCCCTTCAACATCACACCATCAAGCTGAACCCATTGTGGGCAAAGATCAAGAAACGCGCAACTCCTTCCTTTTGATCTATCTCCTATGGTCGTGTGGGGTTCCACCCCATAGGCGTTAGGTTAAGCGCTTGTTGGCCCCCCCACCCCAGCCCTCCCCCGTGAACAGGGGAGGGAGCGAAAGTCGGAAGCAGCGGGGATTTTGTTTTTTCATGACACACGCTGTATGCACGAC
>JAKLKB010000015.1 GCA_023150835.1 Myxococcota bacterium
CCTACAAAACAGACCTCCGCAAAGGCCGAATCCTCCGCATCTACAAAACAGACCTCCGCAAAGGCCGAATCCTCCGCATCTACAAAACAGACCTCCGCAAAGGCCGAACCCTCCGCATCTACAAAACAGACCTCCGCAAAGGCCGAACCCTCCGCATCTACAAAAAAAGCCACGACAAAAGCCCCATCTGCCGACCCCTCCGCGCCTACAAAACAGACCTCCACAAAAGCCCCATCTGCCGACCCCTCTGAGCCTACAAAACAGACCTCCACAAAAGCCCTCTCTTCCAAAGCTACAAAAAAGACCACTGCAAAAGCCGACCCCTCCGAGCCTACAAAAAAGGCCACTGCAAAAGCCTCTTCGACACAAACAACCGAAAAGCAAACGCCCAAGGCATCGGCAAATCCTTCGCAGACATCGACCGTACCGCCCCCTCTCCTCTCCACAACCGCCACCGTAGCTGAACTCAAGCCCACCTCCTCGCCCCTCCCCTCGCTCAAAGAGCGCGAAGAGGCCATTCAAGCCAACCGTAAAGCACGACGGCAACCTTTCGGCCCGCGCCCTCAAGACGTCTTACAAGAATTCGCCCAAGAGATGATCCAAGATCAACAAGATCCTGTCGAAGGTCTCTCCCGCCTATTGACCGCGCCACCCAACCGCCGCACCAAGCAAGCGCGCCCAAGCGCCCCTCCCCACGCCGAGACTCAACACACCGCCCAAGAAACACACCCCTCTCCCCGTTCCTCCGCGCAAACACACTCGACCACAGCGGAAACTCCCCGACCATATGTCGGATCTTCGGCCTCTTTGGATGCTCCTTCGACTCCTGCTCTGCGTGACGAAAAGCCCTCTCCCCCACGTTACGCGCAAACACGCAGCGACCGTGCGGACGAACCTTCTTCCGCCCCATCCCTCCTTCCACACGAGCGCACAGCACGCACTCTTGGCGACGAGACTCCCCGCTACAACGAAGCCCCCCGCTACAACGAAGCCCCCCGCTACAACGAAGCCCCCCGCTACAACGAAGCCCCCCGCTACAACGAGGCCCCCCGCTACAACGAGGCCCCCCGCTACAACGAACCCCCCCGCTACAACGAAGCCCCCCGCTACAACGACAGCGCTCGCCATCATGCGCCTACTCGCACAACAGGCCGCGCTCCAATGGTCAAAGCGCGGGTCTTTCATCCTGATGCAGAAGCGGGTGGTGGCTACATCATCCGCGAATTTCCCGCAGACCAGATCCCTCCGGGAGCCATCCCCGTTGAACCGATCCCATCGACAGATCGGCGCGAATCACGCGGGCGCAACGATGAAAACCGCGAACCACAACGCAACCGCCGATGGGAGGGGGATCCTCTCTATGGCCCCCCTGTCCCGGGCGGCATCCTTGACGCAGGACGGCGCCTTCGTGAACGCAATCCCTTAGAACCATCGCCCAAGATCACAGAGAAGACCGCAACCGCATCTTCAACGCCCCCCACAGAGAAGACCGCGCCTGCCTCTTCAACGACTCCCACAGAAAAGACCGCAGCAGCTTCTTTTACACCACCCACAGAAAAGACCGCAGCAGCTTCTTTTACACCACCCACAGAAAAGACCGCCACAGCGTCTTCTTCGCTTTCCGCCATAACAGAAAAGACCGCCACAGCGTCTTCTTCGCTTTCCGCCATAACAGAAAAGACCGCCACAGCGTCTTCTTCAACGACTCCCACAGAAAAGACCGCAGCAGCTTCTTTTACACCACCCACAGAAAAGACCGCACCTGCCTTTTCTTCGCTCCCCGCCACCACAGAAAAGACCGTCACGACAGCGGCTTCGATATCACTTGCGGAAAAGGCCGCCAATGCGGCTTCGCCATCTCTTGCAGAAAAGACGGTGGCATCCGCGCCTCTAACAGCTCCGAAAGCCCAAGTCGGCACATCTTTTATGCACGGCTTACCGAGTGGCTCAAGCGCACGACTCGCCAAAGTCCTCGAAAGATCAGGGCTTGACAACCCATTTCCCGCTGCTTCGAGCGATCCCTCGACCACAACGACCGCCAAACAAGACAACACCAACTTTGCGCTGGCTGCGGGATTTACGGCGCGTCATGTGGTGCCGTCCAACGACGCACAAAACCGCAAAACGGGCCGCATGGTGATCGACGGTAGACTGATCGACGCACCGGGAGAACAACCGTCCCATCAAGCCCCCCAATGGACCGACCTGCGCGCCCTTCAAACCAATCATCCCGATCTACGGCTGTTTGAGATCGCGCTTCAAACCCAAAAAGGCCACACGCTTGAAGCGCATTGTTTGCTCTGGCCCGAAGGCGCGTTTGATCTGATCGGGCGTGTCAACGACACCGATCCGCGTCCGCGTGTGTGGGAAGAAGAAGGCATCCAAGGTCTTGGCGTCGATCAGCGCATCCGCGAACTCCAACGCTGGAGCCTGCGCGAGTGGTGGGATCTGCTACAGAAAAAATCCATCCAGCCGCTCGCAGCTTGCGCAAACAGCCGCGTGATCCGCGAAAGCAACCATGTCAGCTTTGTGTACGAACCCGACTACGATATCTATCGGCTGTATCAGTGCGCAGGAAAGCCCCTTCAAGGCGAGTATCCCTTGCTTTTGTGCGCGGAAGGCGAACTGCATTTTGCGCGAGTCAGCCTCGACAACCTCAAAGAACACGACCGCATCACTTCGGAGCAGATGCGCCGCATCCTTGGCGACAAGATGCCCCCAAAGCACCTACACACCGCCTTTTCAGCGATCCCGATCCTCCACCAATCCAACCTTCTCCCCACCGATCATCCTGCTGTCCTTGATCTGATGCGCGATCAACTGGCGCATCTCTTCCTCTTCCCTCAACTCGAACTGCCCAACCCGCTTGGAGGCGGCACCATCCAGCTTCAACTCGGGCTGTGGGAGATGAGCCAAGACGACGCAAAATCCCGAGATATCCGCGTCGCTGCGGCCCAAAACAAAGCCATCCTCTTACAAGCCAGCGCAGGCTACGTCTCCGATCTAGCACGCCGCGAACTCTGGCGGATGAAAGAACAACCTGCCAAAACGTGGGCCGGCTACAACCCCCAAGAAGTCGCCGAAGCCATCCGCGTTGCCTTGCGAGAGAACCACTTCAATATGCAAGGCTTCCTCCCCAAAAAGCCGGGCGATTACCGCTACGACGCAGAGCAAGGCGAGTTTCGTATCGTCTTGCGTCAACGCACCACAACGCACAGCCTTTTGATGAAGGGACGCATCGGACAACGAAACTGGTTGGGTTGGATGATCCCTTACGCACGAACGCAAGAAGGTATGGACTTTTTCAACGACTACGGCGCGCTCGCCACCGATCCGCGATGGGGTCAGATCCTCGAAGGTCTCTCATGGCAAGAAGCTTGGCTCACCGCCCCCGAAGGTGAAAGCCGCTGCTTGTGGGATGGACCCGATCATCGGCCCTACGCCCCTGTCATGCGTCACATGCCCGAATGGCATCGCGGTGTCCACCAAGCCCTTTTCCTCACCCAACGCCCCGCTTAGTCCCGCCGTCGTTTTTTCCCCGTACAAGCTAGGCGTTAGTCATATCTTTTCCTCACCCAACGCCCCGCTTAGTCCCGCCGTCTTCTTTTTCTGTCTTTCTTTCCGTGTCGTCCGTGGACTCTTCTTGCCCTCCCCCTTAATTTTTCTGTCTTTCTTTTTGTGTTTTACGAAGCGTGAGACTCCCTCTGGTCGTCGTCTGTGGACTCTTCTTTTGTAGCGATTTAATGGGTCGGTCGGTGGGTTTGGAGCAGTTGGCGTCCTTCGTTCATACGGCTGCGGACGATCTGAAGATGTTCAAGGCAAACGCGGATCTGGCGATAGCGATGGCGGATGCGATCGACTTCATAACCGATCTCACGGCGTTCGAGTCGTTCGAGATAAGACTGTCGGATCGCAAAGCTGGTCGAATCGATCAGGTCGGTCAGTCCGTTGTGTAGTTCTTGAAGTTGTTGCAAAAAGCACAAGGGAAGGTATGTTGCGAGTTTGCGTGCATGGTAATCCATTTTCTGACGCAACAGCCAGCGGGTCGCATTTCGCGCATCACCCGGACCCATGTGCAGATCGTGTTGGAATTGTTCTTCGAGTTCTTCGCGAACATTCACCAAAGCATCGAGGTGATCGCGTCGGTGGTAGACATCGCTGTATTCGTAGAAAAAGACGCGGTTGAGGTTGCGTGCGATCAGGCGCAGATCGTGTCCAAGCTGCATCAGCATATCTTGGAAGGACTTTGCCACCTTACGACCTTCGGGCGAATCGCCAAAGGATCGTTCTAAAAGCCCCATCAGACCGAGATCATTGAAGAGGAAATCTCGATATCGTTGTAAGATCTGATCGATGATGCTGGCACAGAACTGTTCGACTTCTTCATCAAGGCGCGTGACTTCTTGTTTGAGCAAGAAGCGAAATGCCTCCCAAGGACCGGGGGTGGTCAGCGGCCCTTGCGCGAGGATCTGCGAAGTCATCAGTTCTTGAAGCAAGGCATCGGGATCTTGTTGTTCGAGGCGATGAGAGGAGGCTTGATAGAAGCCCTCAAAAAGATTGCCTAGATCACGGGGCAACACTTCGTCGCGCAGCGTGGATTGTAAGAAGCGTTGGATCTCGGTGCGAGCGCGAGCGCGGATGCTTTTGAGTTGGCGATCGATATCGCTGCGGCACTCTTCGATAAAGCGCCCTTCGTCGTCGTCGAGTTGATCGAGGGGGGGCAAAGACAACGAAGTGGCTTGTTGGACGCGATTGACTTGCGTCTCCAACATCCGCATGGCATCGGCAAGATGGAGGTATTCTTTATAGAAGGCCAAGTAATAACGCAGCGAGTCCCGCAAGGTCGGGACGTTTCCGTCGATGGTGGTTTGGATGGTCACATCAAAAAGGTTGTGGCCGCTTGGCAGTTCACAAGCGCGCAGCTCGTGTTCGATGGGGGCGCGGCGGCGGATCTCGCGATCGCGGGTCTCGTTGTCGTTTTGTCCGCTGGACTCGTACTGACTTCCTGCACGACCATCCACGATAAAGACTTTTTTGCCTTCAACGTGATAGCGCTCGACCACACGCTTGAGCGTTTGCGCAACCGTCAACATCTCTTCGGCGGTTTCTTGTTCGAGTTTGCCCCATCGGCTCACCACCAAAAACACCCGCTTGGCGAAGCTTTCGCCCCACACGCGCCGATAGATCTGGAAGAGTCGATCCTCACCTGCACGAAAAGGCGACAACGCATCCATCACGTGGACAACCGCGTCACACTCGCGTTTTCCGGTATCTTCATCGCCTCGAAGTGCCGCAACGGTGATCTCTTCATCCCGAGGATCGGGTGATCCAAGACCGGGCAGATCGATCAGTTCGCTGCCTTCGGCGAGCATCGGATGATTGATCTCAAGCTGAACTTCTCGCACCAGCGGAGAGACCGAATTATCGGCCTTTGTTGTGTAATACAACAAATTCTTGCGTGTGAGCGGTTCGATCGCAGGGCGCGAAGACAGCAAGTTTTTGTGGTTCACATACGACAGCACAAGGTCATAAAAGCTGTCGAGTCCGCGTGTTTTGGTGTTCCATTCAGCGTCTTCGAGTTGTTTTTGGAGGTACTTGATATCTTCGAGCAGCCCCGTCAGCTCTTCCCGTCCGTGGGGGGTTTCCTTGACGTGATGTTCGTACAGCTCGGCAAAGTCTGCATGATAACGATCGAAGAGTTCTTCGAATTGGGCGGGCGTAAAAAAGTGGATCACCATCTGTTCTTGGCCGGGTTTGCAAGCGATGATCCGCGTGACGGTCGAAGTGGTCGGTGCAGCGCCATCTTTGAGGATATGTTGGCCCAACAGCGCGTTGATCAACATACTTTTTCCGGCGTTGAATCCTCCCGCAAACCCCACCACAAACGACGGCTTTTGCAAGAAAGTTTCTGCTTGGCGCAAGCCTTCTTCGACACGCGCAGGATCCAGCCCGGGCAAAGCCAGATCGGTGGGAAGCTCCTTCAAAAGCCCGCGTACATCGTTGCTTAGCAAGCGCAAGATCTGGCGCAGTTGGGCCATCGCTTCGCCCGACGACCCTTCCCCCTCTCCATCCTCCCAATGTTTTCGTCCGTCCAGCGCCATCGCTTCGCCCTCCTCGTCCTCTTCGTTGGCGTAACGCCCCATCTCTTCGGCAAAAGACGTGGGTGTTTTTTGGTTGTGTTGATCTTTTTTGCGTGACTTGATACGCGTTTGCGTTGACATCCTTGCGTCTCCTTCAATATTGAAAAAACTACCACGCGCATTTCAGGGCCAAGCCTGAACGCTTTGCGTGTCACAACTTGACAAACCCATCAACCATCCACTACCCCTCCCACACAACGGATCTTCACGCGCATCATCCAAACCGTCGCGAGGCCAAAAAAGCCACCGACACACCGAGGATATCGATGAACCGCCCTTCTGACAAAACAGAGCGCCGAACCGTAGCATCCGCCACACACGCACAGCCCGAAGCGACAAACGACACCGCCACACACGCACAGCCCGAAGCGACAAACGACACCGCCACACACGCACAGCCCGAAGCGACAAACGACACCGCCACACACGCGCAGACCGACGCGACAAACGACACCGCCACGCCCACCTCTTTCGAACGCGCCCACACAGAGCATCTTTCGGCTACAACGCAGCAAGCGCAACATCCAGAGCCCATGACAACGGCAGGATCGAACGATCCGCAAAAGCTCGAACAGATCCATTCGATCCCAACATCGCGGATCGGTCGGTTCTTTAAAGCGGGATGGGTGGCACGCCACGCGATCCCACTCGCGCTGCGCCGCACTGTAGAACTCGGAACCCCGAAAGATCAAGCCTCGACAGAGACCCCAGAAACCGACAAAGAGCGCATCGCACGAGAAAAGCTGCTGAAGCAACAAGAGGCCATCGCCGAAGAACTCTTCCGAACCCTCGGGACCTTAAAGGGCGTCGCGCAAAAAGTCGGTCAGATGCTTTCTTATTTGGAAGGCGTCTTGCCCGCCGAACTCGCACCCGTGTACCAAAAGGCGCTGTCGCGCCTACAAGCCTCCGCGCCCGCCCTTCCACCCGATGCAAGCCAGTCCATGATCGAATCTGAGCTAGACTGCTTGCTTGAAGATCACTTTGCTGCTTTCGAGCCGACACCTTTCGCTGCGGCTTCGGTCGGCCAAGTCCACCGCGCAACACTTCGCGACGGCACCTATGTGATCGTCAAGGTCCAATACCCCGACGTCGACCGCGCTTTTGATAGCGATCTCAAAAACCTCAAGATCTTCGAGACGATGCTCTCCCCCCTCATCCGCTACTACAACGCCAAAGACCTCCTCGATCAAGCGCGTCAACAACTGCTCGACGAACTTGATTACCAACGCGAAGCCCGCGCACAGCAACGCTTTTGTGACCTTTTTGCAGGACACTCACACATCAAGATACCTCGTGTCTTCGCGCATCTTTCGACAAGACGCATCCTTGTCTCCGAATACATCGACGGAATGACCTTTACAGAGATCCAAAAAGCCGATCCTTCGGTGCGCGATCGCGCTGCGATTACGCTGTTCCGCTACTATTGGGAGTCTTTGTTCCTCCACAACTACGTCAACGCCGATCCACATCCCGGCAACTACATCTTCCACGCTGACGGCAGTGTCACCTTCCTTGATTTTGGCGCTTCGGCTGAAGTCAATCCGCGCTTTATTCGCTCTTTTTTGCACAACATCTCCGCCCACATCCACAAAGACGAAGCGCGCTTCCGCGAAACCACCGCGCAAACCTACGGATTCCCCACACAAGATCCCATCGTCTTCGACGCTTATCTCGCAGCCATCCGCAAGTTTCTCGAACCACTTTCGCCCGAAAATCAACCCTTTCAATTCTCGACCCGCTGGATCGAAAGTTTTATGGAAGACGGCCTCTCGCAATCTCGACAGATCCTCACTCGCGGCGGAAAAGTACCTCGCCTCCCGCCGCCCGGTCACATCCCTCCCGATCTACCGATCATTCAGCGCATCGGCCTCGGCTTATCTTCGCTGATCGCACGACTCCAAGGCCGACATGACTGGGCCGCAGAAGCTCTTTCCATCTTCTCAAAGGCCCTTGAACACCAACCCGATTAAGCGGTAGCCCGATACGAGTGGGCCGCAGAAGCTCTGTTCATCTTCTCAAAAGCCCCCGAACATCGGTCCGATGGACCGATAGCCCACCCTACCATAAGCGCGCACACGCTTCGGCTTGACACGCCACAGAAAAAGTATAGTGTTTTGCTAGTCTTCTTCAGAACCGAGACAAAGGCACACCACAAAGAAACAGACACAAGAGGAGAACGATGCGGATCTTGCCGTTGGGCGGCGCGCATGAGGTGGGCGCATCCAGTACGATCGTTGAGTTTGGCGCTTATCGATTTTTGATCGACGCGGGCATTCGGATCGGCGCATCGGGGGGCGATCAACTCCCTGATCTTGCGCGCATCAAAGAAGAGGCGGGTCCGATCGATGCGATCTTGTTGACGCATGCGCACATGGATCATTCGGGTGCTTTGCCGCTTGTGCATCTGGCTTACCCCGATATCCCGATCTACATGACACCTGCGACGTTTGCCGTGTTGCGGATCTTGTTTTCAGACAGCCAACGGCAGATGCAGGAGCGTTATCAGCTAGACGGGGAGATCCCGCTGTATCCGGCTTCCGCGATGGATTCTTGCCTTGGGCGCATTCGCCCAGTCCCCTTCGATTATCCGCTGCGCCTCTCGGGCGGCGAAGTCGCGGCGACTTTTTATCCTGCGGGCCACATCTTGGGGGCCAGTGCGATCCACTTACAGGGTCGGAGCGGATCGTTGCTGTTGAGCGGCGATATCTCGGTCACGGATCAACGAACCGTCCCGGGGATGTTGGCTCCGCAGATCCGACCTGATGTGGTGATGATCGAGTCGACGTATGGGGATCGGCTGCACGCCCATCGTCCGACCCAAGAAGCCAATCTGGTCCGAACGGTCCACACGATCCTCAGCAATGGTGGCAAGGTGATCATCCCCGCATTTGCGGTCGGACGCGCCCAAGAAGTCATCTTGATCCTGCAAAGCGCGATCGCCAAAGGCCAACTCCCTCCCTACCCGATCTTTGTCGATGGCATGGTGCAGTCCGTTTGTGACACCTACAGCCGCTTCCCGACCTACCTCCAACAACATCTGCGCCACAGCGTCCAACGTGGAAACAACCCCTTCTTTCCGACAGGCGGCTCGATCCATCGTGTTCGCTCTCAAGTCCAACGAGAGCGGATTATCGAAGGCCCTCCCTGCTGTATCATCGCATCTTCGGGCATGATGACGGGTGGACCCTCTGCTTTTTATGCAGCAGCTTTGGCGCATGATGCGCGCAATCTGATCGCGATCACAGGCTACCAAGACGAAGAAGCCCCGGGACGCCGGTTGATCGAACTGGCCGATGCCCCCGCACAACAGCGCCGCTTGCGCATCAATGACCGCGATGTCCTCGTCGCTTGCCAAGTCGAAAAGTACGCACTTTCGGCCCACGCGGACAGCGGTGAGATCGCGGGCCTTGTTGGTGGCCTTGATCCCGCACAAGGCGTCGTTTTGGTTCATGGTGAAGGTGATGCCCGCGAATCTCTCGCCCAAATGGTCGATCACACGGTCCATTGCGATATCTTTTTGCCCCAAAATGGCGAAGTCTTGCGCTTCCAACCTCCGCGTCAACTCTTTTATCCCCCCACCTCCGCAATGCAAGTCTCGCTGGCTGCGCCCAAACAGCCCCTCGATGCAACGGGACTCTCCCATCTTCATCAGGCTCTGTGGTCTGAAAGCGGTACACGCGGACTTTATCGTGTGGCCGATCTCTACGCTCGATGGAGTGGCCCCGATCTCACCCCATCCACCGAAGAAATCGATGCCATTCACCATCTACTTCTCGAACATCCCCAGTTCTTTCATCCCGACCCACGCCGCCCACAGCTCTTTCGATTGACTTCTCCACAACCCACTCACACTCGCCCTCGTCCTCCACAAGCCCAAGGCCGCGTCGAGATGAACCGCGCTCTCCAAATTGTGGCCGAAGTCTTGCCCGAAGAATCCGGCCTCTACAAAAAAGGAGCGCGCAGAGAAGAGTACATCCTGTTGCTTTTCTTCTACTTCCCACAAAAAGCCCAAAGCCAATACGCCGAGCAGATCGAGGCGATCGCGCAACGCACAGGATGGAAAGTTCAACTCAACGAGATGCCTCACCACGCTGCTCTCGAAGAATCCGCCCGCCGCTTGTTGCCTCATGGCTGGCAGCCTCAACGCAACCCTTCGATCCTGCACGAAGAACAACTCGTCCATCTCCGCGTCTACTGCCCCACCCCAAAAGCAGCGGAACCATCGACCCTTCAGCAGATCCAACAATCTTTCTTCAACGACACGGGCTACCAACTCACGCTCCATCCACAACCTCTCCCCACGCCCGATCCTTCTCTCTCTCTCGATCACGCACTCTCCACGACTCACCTCGCTCGCCCTCCGTTCGACGCCCCCCATCCCAACAAAGCCTTCCCATCGCTCCAAACGTCCGACGTTCCAACCATCCCTGCACCGATCCGATATCCTGAAAAGACCGAATCTTGCGCACCGATCGCCCTCTCCCAAAACACCCCATCTTGCGCATCGATCGCCCTCTCCCAAAACACCCCATCTTGCGCACCGATCGGAACCGATCAGGGCATCGAAACATCCCTACAGATCGGAGCCTCTGCGCCGTTGGAGATCAACCAAGCCTATCTGCGCATCGAAGAAGTCTTCGCGCATTGCCCGCATCGCCCTTACAAAAAAAGCAAAAAGGGCAACCAGATCGTTCTCAGCTTTTTGTCGCCCTATGTTGGCGAACGCTACATCGCGCAGGTCGAGCAGTTGGCCCAACATATCGGATGGCCGATCCAGATCAATCCCGAACCCAACGAGTACGGCATCAAACAAGAAGTACGTGCGATCTTGCCGAAAAGTTGGGGACTTGCCAAAGAACCCGGGATCCACAAACGCACACGACTTGTGCGCATCCAACTTCCCCGAAATCCCGAAAAGACGGAGCTACAACGGATCGCAGAGCAAGTCTACGAACGCACCGGCTTTTTTCTTGAGGTTCACCGCGCTTAGCGAACCTTCTCAAAAAAAAGAACCTTTACCCCCTTCGGTACGGGGTTTCAGGAGTTTTTGATGAAATTATCTACCCGCGCCGAGTACGGAACTCGCGCACTTGTCGAGCTTGCCATGCACCACGATGACCCACGCCCGATGATGCTCCAAGCCATCGCGGATCGTCAGGGTCTTTCCAAAAAATATCTTGAGCAGCTTTTCATCTTGCTCCGTCGTGCCGAGATCATCGAAGGCTTGCGCGGCCCTACGGGAGGCTACCGTTTGGCTCGCCATCCCTCCGAGATCCGCATGGCCGAAGTCATCCAAGTCCTCGAAGGCTCTCTTGCTGTCGCCGATTGCCTTGTCGACCAAGAGTCCTGCGTCAAAAGCGGAAGCTGCGCCACCCAAGAGATCTGGGCTCGCGTCACCCACGCCATCGAAGATATCTTAGGCTCGATTACGCTCGAAGAGCTTGTCTCACGCCACAGTTGCGCCCTCCAACCCCTGCGCTTTTTGCCCGGCTTTGGTGGCGAAACCTTCCATTGTACAAGCCACGAATCTCCCGAAAAAGGAGAGTAATCTTCTCCAAAAGAAACCGCAGCGACCCGCAACCCAAAAGCCGTGTTCGCAACACACCACGCGGTGCTGCCGCTGGTTTGAAAAGCCAAAGCTCACCCCGCCGTAACGGGGTCAATCGCAACACGCCACGCGGTGCTGCCGCTGGTTTGAAAAGCCAAAGCTCACCCCGCCGTAACGGGGTCAAGGGGCCTTCGGTCCCTTGTGGGGCGTGGGGCAAAGCCCCACCAAACAAACCGATGCGTCGCTGCGATCCAAAGAAAGAGAGACCGCCTTGAGTGAACGTTCGTCTTTCCCATCACGCCCGAAAGAGCAAAGCCTCACCTTCCTCTCGCACGAAGCCCAGCCCTTGCATCTCGAAGGGCTGCTCCATCTCGGAGAAGGCGCTTGGGGTGCTATAATCTGCCATCCTCACCCGCTTCATGGCGGAACCATGCACAACAAAGTCGTGGATGCAGCGATCCGCGCAACGGCATCGATCGGAGCTTCGACGCTTCGCTTTAACTACCGTGGTGTGGGCCGTTCAGAAGGCCATTATGGCGAAGGCATCGCTGAGGTTTTCGATCTCAAAGGAGCGATCGATACGCTCCGTCGCGACTGCTCCTTCCAACGGCTTTTTTTGATCGGTTTTTCTTTTGGAACGGGCGTGGTTTCGCGATACTTGGCCGAAGGTGGAGAGGCCGATGCTGCGGTCTTGATCGCTCCCCCCTTTTCAATGCACCCACTCCCCACATTCGCGATCCCCACCACAGCAGGCTTGCACATGGTTCTTGGTGAAAAAGATAGCTTCTGCACACCTGACGATCTGGACCGCTACATCGCAACATTCGACGGATTTGTTCGCTCCAAGATCATCGACGAAGCCGATCATTTCTTTCACGGCCATCTGCACGAACTCGCCGACTTTATCAGCGAGGCCATCCCCCCCGACCTGCGGTAATCTCCACACGCTGCGATGATCTCCGTACTGTAGTCATCCGCCCAGACGACAGCGATCACCGTACACAAACGATGTTTACACATCCAGATCATCGGTGGTTGTAAGCGTTTCGTGCCCGCTCTTCAACAGATAGGCTTCGATGAAGTCATCGAGGCGACCGTTGAGAACGGAGTCCACATCGCCCACTTCGGTGCTTGTGCGATGATCTTTGACCATGCGGTAAGGATGAAGAACATACGAGCGGATCTGGCTCCCAAACGAGATCCCTTTCTTTTGAGAGTTGATCTGATCCATCTCATCGCGGCGTTTTTGAAGCTCCGCTTCGTAAAGTCGCGAACGCAACATCTTGATCGCCGTTGCGCGGTTTTTGTGCTGAGATCGTTCGTTCTGACAAGCGACCACGATCCCTGTGGGGATGTGTGTCATCCGCACTGCCGAGTCTGTTTTATTGACGTGTTGTCCGCCCGCTCCTGACGCTCGGTACGTATCTACGCGGATATCAGCTTCGTTGAGTTCGATCTCGATATCGTCGTCCACTTCGGGGGAGACAAACACCGACGCAAAAGACGTATGGCGGCGGGCTTGCGAGTCAAAGGGAGAAACACGTACAAGCCGATGAACCCCAACCTCTGCCTTGAGATAGCCATAAGCGTATTCGCCTTCGACCGAAAAAGTTGCGCTCTTGATCCCCGCCTCTTCGCCATCTTGCTGATCGTTGATGTTGGTCTTCCATCCGCGTTTTTCGCAATAAAATAGCAACATCCGCAACAGCATGGACGCCCAATCACAAGACTCGGTCCCACCGGCCCCTGCGTTGACCGAGACGATAGCGTTGTTGCGATCGGCTTCTCCACCGAGCATCCGCTCAAACTCCATCTCCTCGATGATCTTTTCAGGAGCCTCCAACTCCAAGGACAACTCGCCCAAGGTTTCTTCGGTCGGTTCGTCGTCCGAGGACAATTCAAGCAGCGTCTCGGCATCCGAAAGCCCTCGGCGCAGACGTTGAAAACGCTCGACAAAGGCCGTCAAATTGGAACGTTCGCGGAGTACTTTTTGTGCGCGCTCTTGATCTTCCCAGATCGCGGGATCTGCGGCCACTTCATCCAGCTTTTTCAGGCGTTCTTGGCGACCTGCAAGGTCAAAGACACCTCCCAAGGTGTTCTTGACGCTCTTGGAGATCGGTGATCTTGAGCTTGACTTCTCGAAGGGTTTGCATGATGGGTCTTCTCCTGTTCTTTCGATATGTTGGATACTTTTGGGCGGATCTTGCCCAAGGAATCTCGCAATCCCCCCTTGCATCGCCTTTTGCGTGAACGCATCTCAAGGGGGTTCTACGGATCCCTCTGGATAACGCGGCCACACACAAAACGCAAGCCTTTCGTGGAACGTTCTGTGTACTTGCCTTGTTCGCCGATTTCCAACATAACCTTGTACTGCCGCGCTCACGACGATTGAAACGCCAAGAAACCGCCCCTCGCGGCCCCTCAAACGAGCCTTCAACGTACAAAGCGGAGCAACGACCTCAACGGCAGGTCTTGATCGCCGTATCCCCCTTGACTTGTTGCATCGACACAAAGGAGCAAAAAGCATGAAGCGATTGATCTTCTGGGGCTTTTTGGGGGCTTGTCTGTGCTTCGGCACAGCCGCACACGCCAACAACGCCTCCAACCGTTTTGCGGTCCTCGACTTTGACACCTCAGGACGCATCTCTGCGGGTGCAGGCGAAACCCTCGCGATGATCCTCTACAACTCGCTCAACGCAAGACGGTACAACCTGATCGATCCCCAAACCATCCGCGAACTTCTGTCTAAACACGAATGGCCTCGAAAACGCCAACTGACGGGCGGTTTGCTCGCAGACTTCAAAAGAATGGGCGTGCGCTTCGTGATCACGGGCTCTGTCGGCTACCATTACCGCACTTTTACCGCAACCTACCGCATCACCAACACCGACGGGCGCATCCTCTACAGCGACGTGCTTCCCCCTGTCCAAAGTTGGGTCGGCATGATCTCCACCCTCCAGTACTCGATGAAGATGTTGTTGCGAAACACCCAACGCACCCAACCCACCGCCAAAACGGGCCCCACAACCAAGCCCGCCCAACCCAACGCCGCTCTCAAAAGCCTCGTCGCCCGCATCAAAAGCGCCGTCAAGAAAAAAACCCCGCTGCAACCCTTCGAAACGCTCACCAAAGGGGCCACGCGCATCGATGGTCTCTTTCCTCTCTATACCAAGAAAGACGCTTATGGGCAACCTCTGTATATGATGGAGATCGCCCCCGAACAATTAAACAAACTTTACTTGTTTTCTCCTACCCTCGAAGGCGGGACAGGCGATATACTTTTGACTTTCGCGATGCTCGATGAGTTCCCTTTCCTCTTTGTTCGCCATGCACGCGCTCTTTATATGATCGAGAAAAACGTCAAGTTCCGCGTCTCCCCCAAATCGGCGCTCAGCAAGATCATCGATCGCTCTTTTGCAAGCTCCATCCGCGCCACCAACTTGATCCTCAGCGATGATCATCCCAAAAAGAAATCTTTCCTGATCGATGCCACGAAATTTCTTACACAAGATCTACTTGGCGTAGCACGGTATGCGCGATTCTTTGCCTTGCGTACCACGGCGATCGAGAAAATCAACGCCTACCCCAAAAACCTCGAAATGAGCCTGAGCGGCATCTTTGTCTCGCGTGCAACCACCGCCACCACACCGATCGGACAAGCGATGATCAAGCTCCGCTACAGCCTCTCCACGATGCCCGAACCCGGTTTCCGTCCTCGCTATGCAGATGATCGCGTGGGTCATTTTATGATGGTCGCCAAAGACTTTAGCCGCGATGATGTAGACACCCGCTACATCCGTTATGTGACACGTTGGCGTCTTGAAAAGAAAAACCCTCGTGCGCGTCTTTCCGAACCCAAAACCCCGATCACGTTTTGGCTCGAAAACGGAATTCCTCACCGTTACCGCGACTCTGTCGCCAAGGGCATCTTGGTGTGGAATCAAGCCTTTGAACGCATCGGCTTCCAAAATGCCGTCGTTGCGCGCCAACAGCCCGACAACGCCACGTGGGATCCTGCGGATATCCGCTACAATAGCGTCCGCTGGTTTCTCGCCAATACTGCTGGGTTTGCGCAAGGCCCCTCACGGATCGATCCGCTCACAGGCGAGATCTACGACGCGGATATCCGCGTCTCTTCCGAGATGACGCTTTTCCTCAACCAACAATTCTCTCTCCAAATCGAACCGCTCAGCGCTCTCCAAGGCAGCGGTCTTGAGTTTATGCTTGCGGAAAACGAATTCAGCGGCCTCAAGCCTTTCCACACGCTGCTGCAAGACTACAAGCAACAAATGGCTGATCTGAAAAAGAAAGCAGCACAACCCACCTTTCACAATCGCCGTCAACAGTTCCATTGCACCCACATGAGCGAAGCCCGCATCCAAGCGGCCTTTGGATGGGGCCTCTTGACTCTGCGCAAAGAACTTGTCCCGGGCACGAGCCAAGCCAAAAAATACATCGACGACTTTATCGTCAGCGTGATCTCCCACGAGGTCGGTCACACGCTTGGTTTGCGCCACAACTTCAAAGCCAGCACCCTCCACACCCTCGAACAACTCCACGACACAGCGCGCACCAAACGCATGGGCCTGACGAACTCCGTGATGGAATACACCCCCGTTAACCTCGCTGCACCCGGCCAAAAACAAGGTGAGTACTGGCAAACCACCCTCGGTCCTTACGATCATTGGGCCATCGAATACGCCTACCGTCCGCTTCCTGCGCGCACCCCCGAAGAAGAACTGCCCTACCTCAACCACATCGCTTCTCGCGTCGCCAAGCACGAACTCGCCTATGCGACGGACGAAGATGCTTTTGGCTTTACCTCGGTCGATCCCACCGCAGAACGCTGGGATCTAGGCAAAGATCCTCTGCGTTACGCCCAACACCGCGCCAAGATCGCCTCGGAGATGTGGCAGCGCATCGAATCCTATGTCCCCCGCTCCAAAGGCGGCAGCTACCAACGGATGCGCTATATGTTCAACATCGCGGCCTCAACGCATCTTCGCGCAGGCATCCAAGCAGCGCGCTTTGTCGGCGGCCTGTACCACCAACGCGATCACATCGGCGATGCCGGAAACCGCCTCCCTTTTCGGCCAGTATCCGCAAAAAAACAACGGGCAGCGTTGAATTTTCTTGCAAAACAATATTTTGGACCAAAAGCCTACAACTTTTCTCCCAGCCTGCTCAACAAACTGGCTCCCGAGCGTTTGTACGGCTTTACTTTCGCCATCCTCGCCCGTCCTATCGACTACCCGTTGCATCGCACAATCCTTGCTCTTCAACTTCTCCCGATATATCGGCTTCTTTACGTCTCAACCCTTGCTCGCGTTGAAGATATCCAACTCCGCCAGCCCTCCGATGCCGACTACCTCTCGGTTTCCGAGATCTTCCAAACCATCTCAAACGCAGTATGGGCTGAACTCCTTCCCCCCATCGCTCCCACCTCTCGGCCCACCCAAAAAGTTCTCCATCCAGTCCTGATCCCAAGCACCCGCCGCGCACTACAAAACAGCTTGATCGAACTTCTTTTCGCTTACAGCCAAGCCAACGGACTTGTGATCGCGGAAGCTCCCGTCGCCGCAAGAACAGAACTGGTCAAGCTCTCCGAGCGCCTTCAAGACGCCATCCCGCGCACAACACACGCCTCCACGCGCCTCCACCTGATCAACGCCCACGCACGCGTTCAACAGATCCTCAACACCGTTCAAATCCGTCTGCGCTGATCTCTGCCCGCATCGACCTCTTCCCCCTGTTCGATATCTCCCGACTGTCGGCCTCTTCCCCCTGTTCGATCTCTCCCGACTGTCGGCCTCTTCCCCCTGTTCGATCTCTCCCGACTGTCGGCCTCTTCCCCCTGTTCGACATCTCCCGACTGTCGGCCTCTTCCCCCTGTTCGATATCTCCCGACTGTCGGCCTCTTCCCCCTGTTCGATATCTCCCGACTGTCGGCCTCTTCCCCCTGTTCGATATCTCCCGACTGTCGGCCTCTTCCCCCTGTTCGACATCTCCCGACTGTCGGCCTTTTTCAAATGTGTCCGCTGTGCTTCGCTCCCCGCTCCGTTCGCGGTAGTTGGTTTGTTTCAACAGTTTCCGATTTGGCCCGATGATCGGTCTGTTTAAAACCAGCTTTCAGGGACATAGATCATGTCACCCGGGCGCAGATAGCGGTTGAGAAATCGGCGGCGATCGAACGAATCAAGAGGGATGCGATAAATTCGGCGCTGTCCATTTTCAAGCGTGCGCATCAAACGGGTGTCGTTTCGTGCTGCGCGGCGACCAAATCCCCCAGCGATAGCGATAATTTGGATCACGGTGAGGCCGGGTGTGTAGTCAAAACGACCGGGTTTATTGACTTCCCCAAAAACAAAGATCTTTTTGGAATTAAACTCCGTTACTTTGACAACGACGGAAGGACGGCGTTTTAGAAAGTGCTTGAAGAGTCCATCGGAGATCTCTTGGCGGATCCGCCCGGGGGTTTTTCCACAGATGCGCACCGTTTCAAGCAACGGCACTTGAATCGTGCAATCGGGGTACACCTGAAAGGTTCCTTCGATATCTTCATTGTACACTTTGATGTACAGCGTATCGCCTACATCCAAATGGAAGTAAGAAAGATCGAATTCGGTTGGGTTAGAGGGCTGCGTTTTTTGTGGGTTTCGCCCTGCGACGGGGAGGGGATCTTTTTGGGTTTGCTGAGTGTTGGCGGTACAGGCCCCAACAAGCACGACAATCGCGGGAAAAGCCAAAAAGACAGGATGGATAAAAAGGCGGAAAAGGCGGAAAAATCTCAAAAAAAAGAAAAAACTGTTCATGGTTCGGCCTTTGTCAATGTCCCCACCGGCCTGATTACCAAGCGATCTCAGTTTTAAGCGCGGCAGTGATTCGAAAGAATCCGAGGTCAAAGAAGTTTCCATCAGCGGTGATCCCGCCGTTGGATTCGCGCCATTCGAGGACGCCTTGCACTCCGAGCGTCCACCATTCAAAGATATACCAATCGAAACTCAAGCCGCCATTCACAACAAACTGGTTGGGTGTAGCGTTGCCGTTGGAAGCTGCGATGCGTCCGAAGTTGTATTGAACACCACGGAAATTCGTGGGGATTTGCCCGTATTGGACATAACCCGCCATCGCGTTGGCCTTCAAAAGGAATCGCGTTGCGAATTGTGCAGCAAAATCAACAACACCGGCCGTCGTATGATAAAAGTTCGTAAACATCGAAGGATAAAAGTCGTGAATGAAGCCAGCGCGCAAATACACGGTGGGTGTGAAGTAGTAGGTTAAAGAGATCGACCCCAAAACCATCCCGTAGTTATCTTTGGGAACGCTTGGATCGATCCCGCCTGTATCTGCTTCGTTAACGAAGGTGTACCCCCCGCCAATCTTTACTGTAAGCGTCAAGTTGTCGGTAAATTGACCCAAAAGGCCGATATAGGCTTTGAATGGGTACATTCCTCGGTTCAGTATGCTTGTTCGACCAAGGTTGAGCTGTGGGAAATAATTAACGATATCGACGTTGGTTTCGAACAACAAGGCTGTTTTGGGGAGAAACTTCCATTTGACGTTGGCGTAGATGAGTTGGTTGAGAAAGTCCATGTTGGGATCGGGATACAAGCCGAATCGGATCTGGTAGCCGATATCCGCTGTAAAAGCCTTGCCACCGGGCTGAATGGTCAGTTGGATTTTCGAAGCGTTGTTAAAAGAAAGAAAAGCACCACCCCGCTGGGTTCCTGTTTCTGCTTGAAAGAGAAGATAATTGAAGACTTCTTCGGCAGTATAAGTATCGCCGGCGCTGCGACTGAAAAGATTGGAGATCAAGAGTTTCACAGGCGCATTTTTGAAAAGTTCCAACGAAAGATCGGCTTTCCCACTTAGCTGATTCAATGGACTAAGCAAGCTGTTGATATAATAGTTGTAATTCACAAACCCAGCGGCGTTAAAACCAACAGACTCTCCGTTGATCAGCAACTCAAGACCGGGGCGAACGTTAAAGTACGCAGAGTTCACGATCTCGCTTAATTGAGGAGTGGTACGGGAAGCTGTCGATCGACGAAGCGGGTTTTGATCGAAGCCAAAGTCAAGATACAAGCGGGGGTGAAACTTGCCTTGATCGCCTAAGAACTTGATACCATCGCCTTTTGCGAGAGTTTCTTTTGTTGAGCCTAGGGCAAAGCACAAGACCAACCATGCAACAACACGCCATCGCGCCAAACGCGCCCATAGAACAAGACAGCTAGATGCACGCACCATAGTACATTTCCCATCACGATATCTTGAGAATGCGAACAAACCGTCGCATCAAGAGCCAACCATAGCCACAAGCAATAAAAACGGTTGCGAGCAAGAAGCCAAAACGGCCCCTTCCTTGACTTGGGACGCTCGGTATACACAAACCTATCGGAATTATCACAGAAGCGTTGCAGTTCCAAGAACAAGTTGCTTTTTTATACAACAGCGCGCCTTAGAACACAAATCATCGGCCCATGTCAACAAGCGACAAAAGAGTCCCTGTCAACACAGTTCCAAAACAAAAGAGATTCGGAAAAAACAGGAAGGGCGTAGCACGAAACAAAGACAAAAGCAAGGACTCGATAGAACAAAAGGTGAGAAAAATGAACGAAGGGAGAAGAGGGGACACAAAGGGGAGAGCGGTGTTAACGAGAGGGAGAGAACACAAAGGGAAGAACGATGTTCACGGCTTCGCCTTCGGGTTTGGGGAAAGACCAGCGTTGTGCAGTGCGTTTGACGCAGCTTGCGACGTTGGAGTTGAGGCTATTTTCTTCGATCTCGACGGCGGTGACGCGACCGGTGAGGGCAATGGTGATACGGATGCTGATCTTGCCTTTAAGATCGGGGTTGTTTTTGAGTTCGCGTTCGTAGCAAGTGCGTATGCCGGATTGATAGAAGCCGATCTTTTTTCGGAGCGCACCTTGATCGAGGGTACCGCCTTCGGGTTCAAAGTTTTCGATCTTGAGGTTGGCTTTGATGCTGGCGCCACGACGGCCCGTCCCACCGCCCTTTACGCCATCGCCGCCGGAGGGTCCGCGCAGATCGCTTGCAACGTCCAAGCTACCGCGCTTTCCGCCACCGCCCCGCGATCCGCGCTGAACTCCAGAGCCATCGTCTACAGCGACGCCTGACGTGCGTTTGAGTGCTTCGTCGAGGTTGCGTTGCATCTCACCGCCACCCGCAAGGACGTCCTTGATCGGGCTGCCTTCGCCGCCTTTGGCACCGAGCAAACCAAGCACGCTCACACGTGCCAATTTTTCCGCGATCTGTTGGCGACGTGCGGCTGCACGGGCGGCTTTTTCTGAGTCGCTCAGTTGCTTCACAGGCCCAGTACGCTTAGAAGGGGCCTCGCGTTTGGCCGGCTTTTTCGGGCCTTTTTTCGTTTCGCCCTTCTTCTTGGGATCTTTGCCGTCTTCGGTGGGTTTTGCTTTAACAGGAACAGGTGGCGGCTGGATGGGGGCGATATACTTTGCAAAGCGATCGGAGATCTGGTTGAGGCTGATCTCTTGATCGATCGGATAAGTGCGCAAGTATGCGATAAATCCGAGGTGAGCAAGACCAGAGATCACAAGGATCGAAGAGTATACCCAGTCGATGCCCTTGATCCAACCGCCTTGGATCAAGGCGGGGATCTGGGGCTTTGCAGGAAGCGGTGGTGGGGTCACAAACTGAAACAGCAGCGTTGTGTCGCCAAAAGTCAATTTCCCGCGAGATTTTTCGCTGAGAGCGACTTGGTACACGGGTACTTTTTTCTTTTGGCTAGGCTGACCGGGCTTTTCATAATCGACTTGGCCGACTTGTTTGGCGACACCTTCTTGTTTGAGGGCTTGAAGATCCGCCACACCTGTTCCCAAAGAAAGGCGTCCTGTCATCCATTCTGCGAGGGTAAGGTAGTAGGTATCTTCTCGGAGTTCAAACAGCGGAAAGCGAGAGGGAAGCCCTGTGGCGGGGATCACAAAGGTATTCCGATTGGAATCGCCCACCGTGACGGGTTCTCGTTTCCGCAACAGGCGTTCTTCGATGATCTTCCCGCCTTGGATGATCCCGATACGCAGGATCTTTCTGGTCTGATTCTGTGTCATGATAGAGATCCTCTTCCGCCGAAGGCGAATTGGCGACACAACGCACGAGAGATCGGGACAACACCTCGTCGTCCTCAACCACCCTTTTTCACAACAGCAAACTTAAACTTCGAAAACTCCGCTTGGCCCGCCGTGTACATCACTTCGGAAAGCAAGCGGAAACTCATATCTTGATCGGCGACGATCGTCACTTCCCCCTTGAAGGCAGCGCTGGGGTTGTATTTGGCGATCTTCTTCTGTTTTTGGACGTCTTCTTTGAGCTCTTTGAACAGAGGCGTGATCAAATAAGACGACGCTTGTTTATCTTTCTTCAGACTGGGGTCGACCGTATTTTTCACCACGTCGCACACTTTTTTCCGATTGACCATGATGATCCTTTTCGTCACGGCGATGGTGGTGGTGTGCTTCACCTCGAGTTTGGTACTTGACTGAGGCAGGGTATGTTCTTTGGATTGCGGGACGTCGACAGGTGAGGTGGAGTAGTTCATCAAAAGGTAGATCAGCACGTTGACGAAGATGTCCATCAACGACGTCATGTTTAGCTCGGCTTTTTTGGCCAAAGCGGCGTCACGCTCGGCTTTCTTCTGGGCTTTTTGATGTTTTCGTTTTTCTTCTACCGCCGAACTCATCGTTCGTTCTCCTTTGTATCATCGTTGTGCTGCGACCTTTGTCACCGATACCACACAAAAGTTTCAAGCTTTTTTTGGGGTTCACATCTTGTGTGGTTTGGGTGTTTCGCGTGGCTCTGCGAAGCCAAAGACAAACAAGACTTGATCATCTGCGTAGGGTTAGATTCGATCGAGGCCGAGAAGGATGGTTTAGAGCACGCCTGCGCTCAAAACCACTTCGGGAAACATTTCTTTGTCTGCCGTTTTGCCTTCGCGGCTATGGTCCATCACATCAATGATGTTCGAATAACGGATCTCGGGTTCCGCCATGATGATGATGCGCTTTTCATCGGGAAAGACTTCTTTGATGGTTTGGAGGCATTGCTTCAAAACAGGCAAGTTGTGTTTGTCGCCGATCTTTTTCACGGTGGGGAGTTTGGCCTCGGTAGCTTCGCCTTTGAGGTCGCAGCCTTCGGGGATTTTTTTCCCTCGGGTCAAGATCGTCAAGCCTTTTTCTGTGATGCTGACCGTCAAATTCAGCGGTGGCTTTTCGTCTTTTTTCTTGGGTTCACTGCTGGAGGCTCCCCCGCCGATCTTGGGGGCTGCGACGTTGATCACGCCGATCTTGATGAACTCGGTGCTCATGATCAAAAAGGGGATCAAGAGCATGATGATGTTCATCAAGGGCATGATATTGATTTCTTCGGTGGCGTCTTCTTGGCGTATTTTCTTTCCCATACGGGATCTCCTTATGACGAGCAGGATCTTTGTGAAGCAAAGATACAAACGACACAAAGCAGGCGCGGAGGGGCCTGCTTTGTGATGCAACTAGGCACGGAAAGGCTTAGCGATCAAGCGGGTTGGACTGGCCTTTGGCGCGGTTGAAGAGCAAGTTTTGGAGTTTGGTGGTGTATTCGTCGATCTCGTCGATGATCTTTTTGGTGATCGCGCCGAGCATTGCGTGTGCAACGAGACAAGGGATTGCAGCCACAAGACCAAACGCTGTCGTGTTCAACGCGATGGAGATGTATTGCGCGAGCAGTTTGGATTTTTGGTCCGCAGAGGCTTTGTCAAGGGCCTTGAACGCTTCGATCAGACCGAAGATCGTACCAAGGAGGCCCAACATGGTTGCGACGTTGGCGGTGGCTTGGAGCAGGTTGGTGCGTTTTTGAAGTTTCGGGATGACTTCGAGCGAGGCTTCTTCGATGGCGTTGGAGATCTCGACTTCGCCTTTGTTTGCGCGAGTCAGGCCCGCTTTCACCACTTTGGGAAGAGCAGCGGAAGGAGCGGCGTTACAAAGTTTGATCGCACGATCGATGTTGTTGGCAAGGACCAGTTTTTGGATTTGGGCCATGAAAGCAGCGCCGTTGATGTTGTATTTGAAGAACAAAAAGATGAAGCGCTCGATCGTCAGACCGATACCAAAGATCAGGGCGATCGCGATGGGGTGCATAAAGATGCCGCCTTCAACATAGAACTGTTTTAATTCGGACATAGATCCACTCCTCCTGAGTATTGTGAGTGCTTGGTTAGTGGTTTCAAGACGCCACTTGGGTTGTTCTTTCAGAGTCGCCCGCAAAACCGAGTGCGACTCGATAAGCAGCATAGGATCAGAGCGGGGGGATGTTTGTGTGGGTGAAAAAGCCCAAAAACAAACAGATTCCACACCCAACAAGAGGTTGCCTTAAAACGGTGTTTTTTTGACCGCGTTGATCACTTTCTTCACGAAGCTTTCGTTGCGTTTGAAGCCCTCGTAGTTGAGAGGGGCGCGGTTGAGTACGTAAAACGCTTGGGGCTTTTGGATACGCCCAACGATCTTGACGTCGGAGATGCGGATCACACGGCCACCTGTGCGCTTTTGAGCGCAGACCGTCGTACTTGCGGGCAGCAGCATAAAGGATAGCGTTGTGCTGAGCAAGAGCGTTTGTGCGAAACGTCGAAAAAATTGCATCACGCAGCCTCTTTTCGCGGATATATCCGCGTTTGATGCGAACGATCCAAGATCGCCATTTGCTTTCGATGCAAAGCGCGGTGTTGTTGTTCGTAGGGATGCTGGCTTGTTCGCATGGTTTGCATGGTTTGTGTGTTGGGGTGGAAGGGGCCGCCCGAAAGGAGGAAAAAGCAACGCAGTGGACCTTTTCTTCGAGCAGAGAGCCAATCCACGGAAAGAAGGCAGGAGAGGAGATGTATTGGAAGCATTCCACACAAGCGGGTTGTTTGGTTGTGTGGTAGCGAAAACAATCGCTCGGCTACCGATATCACTTTGTCGTGTCATCCAATCCATCGTCCCCATTTGCGGGGTTACGGCCCTATCGGAGGGCAGCTTGAGGCGAAGAATCTTTTCTGTACCAACGCACAAAAAAGACTTGTTTCTCCCCTTGTATCGGGGAGTTTCCGTTTTTTTGGGCACACGTCGGCGATGATGCGATATCTGGGGTTGAAAGTCAAGGAACACTTTTCGCTTTTGCACGCCTCGCCCCGCCCCACCGCCAAAGGCAAACAGTCGAGGCGAGCCAAAACGACGGAGCCTAGGCGCGGAATCCACACGGTTCAGAGAAGTTGGCCCATCGAAAAGCATCGTAGGTGGCTCGTATTCGCTTGATGTTATCGACGTTTTGGAGGTTGTTTTGTTTTGCGGAGGCGGGCGCGTTGGATGCTTTTGATCGTGGAGTCGAGGCGTTTGCGGAGGCTGGCGATCTGTTTGTTGGCATCGGCAAGATAGCGATGAGCGGGAGCATCCGATGCGACACCACTTTTTTGGTTGATGTAGGCTTGGAGATGGTAGGCTGCGGTAGAAAAGCGGGAGATGCCGTCCATGATGGCGACGATGCGTTTTTCGCTTTGAACATCGGGAGGGGCTTCGCGCAGAAAGCGGTCGGTCGGCATCGCACGTTGGATGCGAAGATCGCGATCGAGATGCAAGATCCCCATATTGTAGTGCGCATCAACATAAGAGGGATTGTCTTGCAAGAGCTTTTGAAAGACTTCGAGAGACTCTTTGTATTGTTGCGATGCGTTCAAGACGATGCCGTAGTTCAAGCGGGCCTCCCACATTCGCGGCGCAAGGTCCACCGCAGCACGAAAGTGAGGGACGGCTTCGCGCAACTTGCCCCGTTCAAGCAACAAAACACCAAGAAAGTTATGTGCTTCGGGAAACTCGTGGCGCAGTTTGACCGCTTTTTCAAGAAAAGTGATCGCGGAGCTTACATCGTTGAGCTTTTTGTATGCAAAGCCCAGATAATACAAGGGTTCTGCAAAGGTTTTGTCGGCATCTGCCGCCAACGTAAACGCCGTTCGTGCCAGTTCGAATTTTTCTTGCTTGTACCAGATCAAGCCGAGGTTCAGGATGGCTTGGGCATTTTTTTCATCTTTTTGGCGAAGGGTGCGCGCCATCTGTTCTGCGCGGCTGAGTTGGCCTTGTTGGATGTAGAGATAGACGAGCGCGTTTTGGAAGGCCAGCTCTTGTGGAAACGAGCGGGACTTGTCCGCGATCAGCTCCATCGCTTCGCTGGTTCGGCCTTGTCGCAGATGCACGCGCATCAAGTTCATCGCAGCCGGCACGAAGTCTGGCTTGATCCGCAGCGCGTTGGTGTAGGCTGTTCGGCTACCCATCGGGTTGTTCAAGCGATCCTGCAAGACACCGATGTTGTACCAAGCTTTGTGATTTTTCGGATCGTTTTGTAAGACTTGTTCGAGTTCTTTGAGCGCTTGCAACGGATCTTGTTTGGCAGCATCCAACGCGGCTTTGAAGCGCTCTTTGGAGCCTTCTTGTGGATCTGCGGCTTTGACAGGTTCAGGTTCGGGTGAAGCTTCGGGGATCTCTTCGGTCGTTCCGCCATCTGCGCTTGCAACAGCACCACCTTCTGCGTTGAGTGTTTCATCTTGCTTGACCACCGTTTGGTTTGGGCAGCCGACCAAGACGACCGTCCCCAACCACGCGCTCAACCAAACTACCCACCATCCAACATGACGCATCTTCTATCCTCTCAGCGCTTGTGCGCATCGAAACGTCCACCACACGGGGAGTTTCGCATCCAAGCTGATCTTCGTTTGGCTTTCCAACAGCTCCCATCGTGTCCTCAACGCTTGGGAGGCTCTTTGGAGGCAGGTGTTTTTTCAGGTTCCAAACTCATCAAAGGCAGCGGAGACAACGGATCGAATGTTGTTTGAGGCTCCAACTTTTTCGGTAGAGGGAAGTTTGGATCGGCCCGATGGATCGCTTCGTAGGCTTGGTTGGTACACTCGTTTTCAAAAAACAACTCTTTGGATTTGTCTACGACCTTGCGATACAGCGCTTGGGCTTGATCTTCGAGAGGCCGCACAAGCTGTTGATCGAGCTTTTCTTTGTAGATCTCTTTGGCTTCTTCGGTCCAACGCAAACCGCGGATCTTTGGCAACGGTGCTTTGGAGACGCCTGTTGCGATCTTTTGCTTGCCTTCGGCGATTCGATAGAGCGCACACAACAGCCAAGGAGCCGAAGAATACAGCGCAACGCGATTAAAATCCTTGACGACTTCGTTGTAGCGCTTGCTTTTGTCGGAGATCTGGCGTTTTTGCACCTGTGGGTTGGTGCTGTCGATGCGCAACTTATCGAATTTTTCGTATTCAAACATCGCTAAAGCGTACGCGGCTTTAGCGGGGTAGTGGCTTGTTAAAGAAAGATCCACTTGTTTCATCCGACCTTTTAGGCCATCAAAGACGCGGATCATCTTTTCGTGTTCTCGCTTCATCCGAGACCAAGGTAGCGACTTTTTCTCGATCTCTTCGTAGATGGTTCCATGACATTGCATCACGCGGCGCACGTAGTCGCTGTTGCTTTGGTATCGACGGATAAACGACTCACACAAACGCACCACGTCATCTGTTCGCTTCATGCGCTGGTAGACTTTGACCGCGTTGTACAACACGTCAGGGGCATCTTTGCGGGCACTAAACTCGCGTGCGTACCGTTGGTAAGCGCGTGCGGCTTCATCGTAACGCTGCATACTTTCCAACAGCACAGCCGCGTTAAACAAAGCATCCGCACGCTTGTGCGAATCGCGGTAGGCTCGGTTGTCCACCAGCTCAAGGTAGCGACCGATCGCCTTGTCAAAGTTGAAATATTTTTCTGCGTTGTAGGCTACAAAAAACAACGCTTGATCGGAGCCTGCTTTGGGGTTGCCTTCATTGTCGAGCAAGAGGTTGCCTTGTTTGTCACGCAAGCGCCAAGTCGGATAACGCTGGACCACCAACTCGTACACCTTCAAAGCAGACCCAAACATCTTCGCTTTTTCGTACATCAGCGCGGCGTTCCAAAGACCCGCAGGGGCGTCTTTGTCTTTCGGATTTTGCTCGACGGCCTTCATAAAAGCTTGGGCAGCCTCCACCCATTGTCCTTTTTCTTTCAACTGGTTCGCTTTGATGAAGATAACGCCGACCTTGAGTTCTTTTTCGTAAGGGAAGGCGAGGCCAAACTTTTTTAGCTCGTCGATGGCCGCCACCATCTCATCCAAACAACCCTGTCTACGGTGGCTTGCAACGATCGTATCCCCTGCCGACTTTGCCAGCGGATGTTGTGGGTAGGTTTGAAGGAAATTCATCAAGCGTTGGCGTGTTTCGGCAAGGTGATCGTACGAAAAATAGATCCGCGCTGCGGAGTAGCTTTGCTCTGCGTTACGCGGATCTTTGGGGTTTTTGTTCAACGCCAAAAAAGCATCGCGTGCTTCGAGCAATTGGAGTTGCATCGGATGGATCGGTAGTTTTGGAAGCTGAACGCAGCGCATATTGCGAATGGACTGTTCAGGTTTCTTTTTCTTCGGATCTTCTTCGGCTTTTTTTCCGATGTCTTCAGGCAATTCACAAGCCTTTTGGATCGTTCCCTCGCGACAAGCCGCATTGGTGATCTGCACCAAGCTATCGACCAATCCAAAGGCGGCTTCTACGGTAAACTTGCCACCGCCCGGCCATTCCCGCACCTTACGAAACTCGACAGCAGCCTCTTTGAAGCGCAACGCATAAAACAAACTGTCTGCGAGATACCACATCAGCGTGTACACTTCTTTATGATGCGGAAAGCGCCGTAAAAACTCGCGGTAGTTGTCAGCAGCCACGACACAATCTTGGCGCGATTGTTCGAGCAGCGTCTTTTGTTCGGCAGGATCAGTGCTTTTTTGTGCTCGACCCCGCTTCACGTTGCAGCTTTCATGGCGGAAGATCGCGGCTTGGTAGATACTATCGCTGATGATCTTTTGGACAGAGCGCTGAGCCGTCACGTCGCTTCGGTTTTTGATCTCCCAAGGAGTATTGACACCAAAGCGCTCGATCAATTTGTTTCGTTCGAGCATCGCGGTGGAAAAGTCCGACTTACGCATATAAGCTTGAACGATCCGCTCTTGAACCAAGGGGTTAGAGGGATGATAAGGAAACAGATCCAATATCTTGCGATTCATCGCGATCGCCATATCCCAGTTGTTTTGAGTGGCGTAGTTCTCTGCGATCTGGAGCATGATCTCGCGTGCGTAGGGCTTGTCCAAACCAACCTCGCGGACGTATTTCTCGGCTTTTTCGGGGCTTCCCCAGTCTTCGTCGGCGAAAGAGATCGCGATGTATTGGATCGCTTCTTTTCGCAGATCTCCTCCTCCCGCTTCGTCTTTTTTCTTGAGATAAAATTCCAAAAGTTCGGTAAAACGCTTGACCGAGTCTTCAAACTCGTTCATCAGATAATGCGTCCACGCGAGTTTGTATAACGCTTTGTCAAACATGGGATGCGTCGTATATTGCAGCACTTTGGCATAGGCTTCTTTGGCTTTTCGACGGTTTTCTGCAACGTTTGCGCCGTCTGTTTTTCTGAAGTGGTATTCTCCGATCCGCACCCATGCTTCGGCAATAAAGCGGCTATCGGGGTACTGTTCGGTGATCTTGCGAAAGTACGGGATGGCTTCTTCGGCCTTGCCTTCTTCTTCGATGCAATAACCGAGAAGATAGTAGGCCCCTGCGACCAAGCGATAAGACGGGAAACGTTGAACCAATTCGTTAAGCCAGCGCGTTGTTTCTGAAAAGCGTTTTTTCGCAGGCAAAGGTTCGTAAGGGATCTCTTTGTTTTCAAACTTTTGAAGATCTTCTTCGTACTTTTTTGCGCGAGCGAGGTATTCGTTAAACTCTTCTTCGTAGTACAACTCAGCAAGGCGATACATGGCGTCTGGCGTGTAGCTCGGGTGATCTGGATAGCGGCGGACAAAGGCGATGAAATACTGGATGGCCTTTCGACGTGTCAATTCTTCGTCTTTGTCGAGCTTATCGAGGCGTTTCTTAAAACCATCGACCACCAGTTTTCGACGTTCGCGGTACTGTTTACGCACCAATTCGCGTGCCTCTCCAAGATAGTCCCGCGCAGCTTGACGAAAATCGTCATAGGCTTCTTTGATCTGCTTCATCTCTTGATCGCGTTCTTTGCCGCGCAGGATGATCACTCCATCAGAAGAAGTCGTGGGAGTCGGCGTTGCCGATGTATTGGGAGCCGTTGCGGCATCGGCTGTTGTGCCAGTCGTTCCGTCTGTTTTTTTCGCGGAAGCGGAAGAGGGGGCATTTCCGTCAGTCGTTTTTGTAGGAACGGGGGGGTTGCTCCCGGGGGTACTTGCTTTTTCAGCAGGTTTGATCTGTGTGCGATCTTTTTGTGCGTGTGTGGGAGAGATTGCAAAAGCCACAACAAACAGCACACAGAGGGCAGATATCCGTAGTTGACACATGGTCTAGCCTCATCGCCTTGGTTCTCGAAATCCCAAGGCCAAGTGTACTCAAAAAAACTATTTTACCTCATCAAGAAGATCGCGAAACTCCGCATCAAGCATACGCAGCTCGCTGTTTCGCTCTCGTGTGATCTTTTGGCTTTTGGTTTGGATGGTTTGTTTTTCTTTCCACACCACATCGATCACACCGACATCTGCGCGCAAGATAAGTTGGTAAAAGCGTTTTTTGACGCTTTCAAAACCTTCGTAGATCACGGCACGCGAAAGCTGCGAGGCTTCATTTTGCAAGGAAAGCAAGAGTCCTTCATAGCGCGTGAGTTTTTGCTTTTCGTTCAAAAGACGGGCACGAACATCTCGGGTATAGCGCAAGATCGAAGAATTGAGTTGGCGGGTGAAGTCTGTGAGTTCGCCTTGTATCCGAATCAATTGCTCGTTCGTGCTTTGAAGCTCGCTTACGATCTGGCTGGCCTCGCCATCCAAACGCGACTGGACGTTGGCGAGCAACGCCTTTTGTTGTGCGAGAAGTTGGCGATATTGATTTTGTAGGCTCAATTCTTTGGGATCGGTCGCGTAACCGAGTTCGATACGAACAAGATCCAATTCGCGCTGAAGTTTTTGTTTTGCATCCCGCAAAGTCTTGATCTCGTTATCGATCCATGCCAATTCGGTTTGGACATCAGATTGCGCTTGGGGAGCTAAGAGCTGTGCTTCTTTGCTGCGTTGAAGCCACTTTTGCGAAGCGCGCTGTTCCCGTTCGATCTGGTTGAGGGCGATGGTCACTTTGTGAAGACGCACCGCCATGCGCTCAGAACGCTCTTGGAAGGATTTGGCTCGGAGATCCAAGGAAGCCTCGTTTTGAGGGGCGTTTTGCAGTTGTTTCTGATGTTTTTTAAGGTCTTCTACGATCCGTTCATAGCGGGTGCGCTCATCAGAAGTCATCTTGTCCAACACGAGGCTTTGTTCGAGTGCGTTGGATTCGGCTTGCGCAGCGATCAATTGGTTTTGTGCGGCGATCGATTGCAAGCGTGCTTGCCGTAGTTCAGGCGAGATCAGGATTCGTTCTTGTACGCGCAGTGCTTGTTCGAGGCGTTGCACGATCTGCAACGAGTCCGACATAAAGGCTTGCATTTGTACGAGATCTCGCTGAACAGAAAGCACACGTTGGATCTGCTCGTCTTCTGTGAGGCTTTGGACGGCTTCACGCGGCAAAAGAGAGTTTGAAACCAAAGCACTGCGCGATCGTTTTTTCTCGGAGACAGCGCGAAGAAGCTCCTTTTCTACATCCAAACGATTTTTTTTGATCTGATCAAGCTCCCGATACACCGAAGAATACTGCTTTACGATCTTGTTGTAGCCGTCCATCGCGGGCGAAAATCGGTCCAGTTCCAGCAAGAGTTGTCCACGCAAAAGCTGCGCTTGCGAATAGAAGGTGCTGTTGGGCAAAAAGTCAAGCAATAGATTGAGGCTTTTGAGCGCTCGATCATACTCCTTTTGCTGCTTTTTTAGGTCTTTGTAACCCCGCCCGCGGCGGATATAAGTCCAGCAAATCTCATATAACGCTTCATCAAAAACCGCAGAACTTCGCCCAACTTGTTGATAATAATCCAACGCCGAAGCATAGTCATTTTTCTCTAAATAGAGGCGCCCCAACGCGATCAAGATGGTGTTGTAGAGGTCTCGTGTACGTTTTGCGCTGCTTTGTTCGACGGGTTTGCGGGCTGCCCCCAAACCAGCAACCAAAAAGCGGATGGCGTTTTCTACGTTTTGTGGATGAGGGGCTGTTTTGAGTTGGATAACAGCAAGAAAGTATTGACCTTGAGGCCAGTATTGCGAGCCTTGTGCGATGCGTTGAAAACTTTGCGAAGCGTCGGAAAAGCGATCTTGGGCGTAAAAAGTTTTGCCTTGGAGATAGACGATCTGGGCGCGTTTTTCTTCGGACATGGAATCCAACGAGATCGCGGGCATTTTTGCGTTGACCCAGTCGTACTTGCGAGTCAAGTTCGCGATCTCAAGCAGACGGATCAGGGCGTCTGGAAAGCGCCGATTTCGCGAATTGACGATGCGTTCATAGTACTTTGCCGCAGAGATGTAGTTTCCGTTTTTAAAGAGCGACTCGGCAAGAAAAAAATTGGCATCGAGCCACCCTGTTTTTCCTCGATTTTCCGTTGACTCCACCGCATCCAACAAGATCACACTGGCGCTGGTGTAATCCCCCAACAAAAAGTTGACCTGCCCGTCAGAGAGGCGCTTTTGCAAAGAGACACGACCTTCGGTCCGTTGGCCTCGGTAGCTTTGCCGCAACAAGCGCACACTTGATTCCAAGCGCCTTGCCTGATTTTTGATCGACTCCAAACGCTCGCGTGCGGAAGCCGCGAAGGCTTTTTGCACTCCAAGAAGACCCACAACACAGCAAAGCAGCACTATCCGCTGCCACAGAGATCCTTGCTTCATCCACATCGCTCCTTGCCTTGCTCGGCAGCCCTTATCACACCCCAACGTCTCGGATTATTTCGTTTCCGCTTTGGGGGCGTCTTTGCGTTTGGCTGTGATATCGCGGATCTTGACATCATATTGAACAGTCGGTCGATCGGTCAATTGCGTTACCAGCGGGTTCTTTTCAAAAGCAACCACCGATATCTCCATTGATTTTCCTTCGAGAGCTTTGAACGTGTATGAAGAGCGTACGCGAAATCGGTATTGTTTTAGGTACGAAAAAACACCCAATCCGTTGCCTCGAAACACCAATTCGACGGAAAGAGTATAACGTTCGGGCTGGAGCGTGTTGGTAAAGGCCACGAACTTTCGGGCGCTTGCTTTGTTGAGGGAGCCTTCGTAGTCCGTTTTGGTAAAGACAGGGTTTCCGCTCAGAGTGTAAGAGATCGAGCGCAAGTAAAAGGACGAACCCATTCGATTGTCGTGGACCAACACCACCTTCGATGTGGAGATCGCCCCTTGCAGCAAGGATTCTTGCAGCAACATCAGCTTGGCTTTGCTGCGGAAGATCTGCTCCTTGAGAGAGCCTGTTTTTTCTTCGATGGTCAGTAGTTGAAAGCGGTGGCGGTCGGATTGGACGCTGCTTCCTTCGGAGGGTGCATTTGGAGGAGAGCCTGAGGTGGGGGAGCCTGAGGTGGGGGGTGTCGGTTTGGGAGCATCCTCTTTTTTGGGATTATCGGACTTTTTGGCATCGCGAGCAGGTGGTGGGTTGGGTTTGTCTTGGGCCCAAGAGACAGAGACGCCGCTGAAGCAACATACGGTGAAAAACAAGCAGATACGACGGAAAGAGCCGTTGAGAACGGACATTCTTGTCTCCTTACGGTTCGGAAGGAACCCTTGCAGCCGAAAGACTGCGGTGGTTCAGCAACATTTATCTTCGGGGAGGTATACATCACAACGCGGCATTCAGCACACTACGCCCCGTGCGCAAAGCCTGCAAGCGTTTGCCCGTGCAGCGCAGGAAATGGCGCAAGAAGCAGCCCGTGAGGAAGCGTAGCGGGCGCACAGAAACGCACGGGACGGACTCGCGCAGAATGTTCTTAACAAAGAGCCAAAATCTTTGTCAATGCGCAGCGCTTGCGTCCCAAACAAAACCACCGTCCAAGCGTTTGTGTTGTCTTGTCTCGCCTAAAAAACGGAAGATCCTTGATTCTTCGCAACAAGCGGAGTCATCGCTTTTTAGAGAGAATTGACATCCAAAGCGGAGAAGGCTACGTTGCGGGGACGACACTTTTCCAAACCGAAGGCAAGTCATGGACTTATTTCTTTTCCTCGTGATCGCCATCCTCTGTTCCGTTTTTCTGTTCTCTTTTCTGTACCCTTCCCTCACAGAACAAGACGAAGAGGACGAAGAGGAACTCTTTGACAGCACAGAAACCCGCCTTGAGGTGTTGCTCCAAGGGGTGATCGATCCGCGTGCAGAAGTGCGAGAGCGCCATCGCGATCGCATCCTTTCGATGGGACCTGCGGTGATCCCACGATTAACAGCGCAACTATCTCAAGAACTTTTCTTAGAACACAACCAAATCAAGATCCTCCGTCTCGAAGAGTTAATCCACGACTTCGGTCAACGAGCGATTCCTGCGTTGTTGCAACTTCTTCAAGATGAAGGCAACGATCCAACCATCGCTTATGCAGCAAGCGAGTTGTTGCGCCGATTGGGGCCTTCAGCGGGACCGTTTTTGTTGGAGCGTTATCGCAAACCAGTCAACAAATACCTGCGACCGCTCCTGTTGTCGTGGGGGAAGCGTACTCTCCGCGATGCGGTGGATACGTTGCGGCTCGATCCACAACGCCGAGAGTGGGACGATCTGTTTGCAGGATGGATGCAATCCTCCGAAGCTGCGGAGGTTGCGCAAGCGCTGATCGATTGCTACCGCAAACATGATCGGACAACCCAACAGCGCGCATTGGAGTTGTTGTCGCACAACCCTCCTCCCGAAGCAGCGGTGTTTTTGCGTGATCTATCGGCATCGAAAGAGGCGGCGACGCGGCGGCTTGCTTTACGGGGTCTGGTGCATCTCGCCGATCCGAGTGTTTTGGTCTTTTGTCAAGACGCCGACTCCTCGCTGCGCCACCAAGCCTTTCAAGCTCTTTCGGATCAACGCTACGCGGATATCTCCGCACAAATCATCCAAACACTCGAAGCGCGTCGAGCCGAAGCACTTGACACAAACGAGCTAAAAGACGTCGCCCTTTGCGAAACGACCCTTTGCCGATGGACTCAAAAAGCCACGCCTTCGGTTATCCAACGGCTTTTTGAATGTCCCGACTTTGGTTTGCGTCGGCAAGCTCTCGTACTTTCCGCGCATCTTGCTCATGAAGAACACATCGCCTACCTCGATCGCGCTGTCTTGGATACCCAAGAGTCCCTTTATACCGAGGCATTGCATCAGATCTCGCAGACACAAACCCCACACGTCACAGAGATCTTGCTTCGAGCCCTCGAACAGCGCTTGGAAGACGCCAAGTTCCTCGAAGCAGCGCAAACCGCCCTTTCTTCGCTCGGAAAAACGGCATTACGCCCGTTGCGCCGATTGCTCGCGAGTCAAACAAAAGCCTTGTATTCGGCTGCGCTTGTTGCGCTCTTGCGTATGGACGACAAAGAAACGCTCTATGAGATCTTGGAGATCTTGCAGGACCCCTCGGTGTTTTCGCGACTCGAAGAAAACAATCTCCGTGATATCCGCCGTTTCTTACGTCGATTATTCAAACAACCCACCGTCGATTACACCGTCCGCGCCTTTTTACAGCGCTTTCCCGAGACTCCGCTGCACCCGCTGCTTGAGGAAAGCCTCGAACGTTTTCAACGCACCACAGAACAACGCGAATCCCTGTCTTTTCGGACAGAATCTGAAAGTTAAGAGGGTATCTAAAAATAGGTTTGTTTGGGGGGGGGAAGGTGGTTCTATTCGCGTGACCTCCCCCCCCGACGCTTCGCGTCACCCCCCTCTCCACGCGGTCGCTCTAAGAATCGCTGCGTAGATAGGGAGACAAAATGACACGATTTACGCGGAAAATACGTATCTTCATGTGTGAAAAGACTTTCTTCCTCTACGATTCTTTCGTTCCATCCGTCTTTGATGCAATACAACGTTCACAACTCTTCGCCATCCTTTCGCAAAATCCGCTTTCTTCTCCCCCCTCGCCTCCGTGACAACGGGGAGAGGGCGGGGCCGAGGGGTGAGGGGCAACCACAAGACGTCCATTCCTTCGATGTTTCTGTGTACCAGTCCAAAAGATCTAGATCTGTTAGACCCCCTCTCATACCAAATCCGCCCATTGTGTGATCGTAAAACGTAGGGGCAGACAGGTGTGGCTGCCCAACCGTAGGGCATCTACGCACGATCCTTCGATCACACATCTTGCGGATATCGTAGAAGAGCCAAAGACCGTGAGCAGGGGAGGGAGAGAAAGTCGGAGGCAGCGAGGTTTTGGTTTTCCGTGCCACACGCTGTTTGCACGAGAGAGCGTCTTTGCCTGCTCCAACTTCCCCCCGTTCACGGGGGATTGAGGGGGGGCGAGCAAAAGAAAAGGCGATCAAGACCGACTTTACGAGGTTTCCACCTTCACCTAACGCCTATGGAGGGCTGCCCCACCCTATTTCGCTTGCACAACGGGCGGATCTCGCGTTAGGGGTTCCACCCGCCGCCAATTTGCCAAAAGCGCAACAACATCACCAACAACGTGCCCCCCCCCAAAAGCATCAGCAGCAAGACAACGATCCGCGTTGTGCTATTGGCGGGTTCTGTATCGGCTTTGCTTGCTTGGAGGAACTGTTGCTGCGCCAAGTCAAGCAGCCGTTCCAACTGCGTATCGATCATCTCGCTTGCTCCGCGTTTTGCACGCTCTTTTCGATAACATTGGGCTGCAAATTCAAGGAATCCTTGTGCTTGACAATACTGTAAAAATTGTTTGTGAAGCGGCTCTTCTTCCCAGCCCGCAAGCAGCGCCGCCCACAGGGCGCGGGCTTCTCTCCCTACAGTACCCGAAGGGATGGCGTCTTTGTTTGGATCGAAAGTGACACCGATGTTCGCAAACACCAAGCCGCATTTGTGGCACGAAGAATTCTCTATTCGGCGTTTTTCCCAACACTTCGGGCAAAAGGCTTCGTCATCGGGTTCTTGGACGGCGGATGCTTTGGATTGAAACGCAGGTGCAGGAGTGTTGAAATCTGTAGCTCTGTCATCTTCCGGTATCAGGGGGGTGGAGAGGGTATGCTCCACAACCAGCGTTGGTTCTTTGGCTTCTTGCGAGAGCAACGACGGCAAAGGAGATCGAGGGAGCGCAACAGACGGAGAGATGTCTGCGTCTGCGGTGTACAGCGCTTGTTGCAAGCAGGCAGGACACTCGATGCAAAGGCGTCCATGATCAGCGGAAAAACGCTGCAAGTACACCAATTCTTTGCACAGAGGGCATTGAAAGAGCAGCTTGCGTGTGGGCTGGTGTGTCGTGGACGGGCGTGTCGTGGGCATCCAACATTCCGTTATTCGAGATCGGCTGAGGTGCCGTGTATCTTGAATTTTTTGTCGCGATGAGCGACCAAAAACTGGATGGGGGCGATGGTTTCACCGTTGGATTGGATCGTCATCGATCCCGTAACACCGGCAAAATCTTTAATCTTGAGCAATTGATCGCGAAAGGCTTCGCGTGTTTTGGGTGCAAACTTTTCCACAATATGCAACAAGATCTGGATCGTATCGTACGCATAAGCGGACACATAAGACGGGGGCTTTGGAGCTTTTGGATCAAACTCTCCGGGAAACTTGTTTCGGTAGTTGTCCACAAAGTTCTGGACCAAAGAACCGCGCTTGGCCCCCCAAGGACAATAGCGAACGGTAAAGATCCCCCCGACCACGTGACGCGGTTCGCGGGTAAAGATATCTTCGTTGTTCCAGCCGTTGGTTCCGAGAAGTTGGACAAATTTCAGGGGCTTGTTCAATGCTTTGTAACGCTCTTCGACCTGCTTTTCCCAATATGGGTAATGAAGTTTGACTTCGATATCTTGTTGCGCGAGGGTCGGAGCGATCATCGAGACATATTCGATAGAATCGGGGATAAAGATCGCATCAAAGTCCACGACGGGCGGAAATTGCTTGACGAGGTTTCGATACAAGCGCTTGCGCAAGAATCCTGAGGGGGCTTGACGCAACTGACCGCTGAATTTGTACCACAAAGGACGCATACCAAGGTGCATACGCCCGACCAGCCGCTGTGCGGGGTCCACGAAGTTTTTGACGTCGGCAGGATAAGACTCTACACCGACCATCTTGGCTCCAAGTCGTTCAACTTCTCGCCAAAAAGCCCCCACTTGGATACGCCCGGATTCTCCGTCAGGATAGAACGCTGTAAAGCGAGAAAGACTCAGTTTTTTGACAGCGTAACGTGCGATGGCGGTACCCATCTGCGAGCGGGTGAGGTTGTTGCGAAAGATATAAGACCCGATATCTGGGAGTGTTTCGATAAGACTGATCGAAAACAACGGAACACCGAGTTCTTGGGCGCGGTGTGCAACGTGTAAAGAGACATCCGAAAGAACGGGGCCAAAGATAGCGATGGCGCGGTGTTCTTTGACCAGCCGTTCAAGCGCACGCAAAGCGGTGGAGCCTTGAGACCCTGTATCTTCAAACACCACTTGCACTTTTCCATCGAGTCCGCTTGTCGCAAGCTCGATGGCGTTGCGCACCAGCTTGCCTAAGCCCGCGCCGTAACCCGTCTTGGGATAAAGGACGCCCAAGACGTTGGGCTGAACGCGCAACACTTCACGGCGCTGTGCGCGCAAAGATTGAACACGCTTGTAGAGCGGGTGTTCTTGGTTGATCGAGCCGCTCAAAGCATTCAGGATCTCGTCACAGGCTTTGAAGTCTTGTTGGTGAAAAGACAACAGCGCAAGTCGCATCGCGATGTAATCAAAAGGGAACGTCAAGGTTTCACCGCGTTTTGCGTACAACACTTGAAGCTCAGCAGAGGACAAACGCCCATCGATGGATTGGAGCAGAGCAGCCTTGGCCTCTGTTTGTTGCGCAGCATCCATCGTCGGCAAAAGCCGCGCTTGCCACTGGATCAAAGCCCGTTGATCGCCTGATTCTTTGGCGGCGCGCAAGATCATCGCCGCCACAGGCTTTTGTTCTTCTTCGGGAAGCTGTTGGTAGGCATCTTCAAAGGCTTCGATGGCAGCTTTGGCTTGCCCGATCTTGAGCAGGGCTTGACCATGCAACAGTCGCGTCTTGGCCCGTTTGGGTCCGGTCAGGCTGCTGCCTTTGAGTGCGCTTTCCAAAAGTCCCGCAGCATCGGCATAACGACCTTGTTCGTAAGCGAGGTGTCCCAAGCGGTACTGTGCTGTTGGGACAGCTTGCGAGTTGGGGTACTCTTTGAGTAAGCTCCCCCACGCTTTTTCCTCGGTGGATTTGTCTTGGCTTTCTTTCGCAGCCATCGCTTGTTCCACCCATTTTTTCTCGCCTTCATTTTCAGGTTTGTATGTCCGACCGTTGAGTTTGACCTCGCTGCCTTGGCAGCTTGCGCCCATCAAAACATACGGTCCAACAAGCCCGATCACCACCAGTCCAAAAAGTCGTTTGAATACGCGAGCCATCGTCCCCTCCTCAACCATCCCAATGAAAAAAGCTTTTGAGTTTTTCGATAAAGCCGGAACGAGCGGGTGTATGTTGTTCGTTTGAGGAGAGCGCTTCAAAACGTTCGAGTAGATCTTTTTGTTCTGCGCTAAGTTGAGCGGGGATCTCGACAACAACGCGGATGATCTGGTCGCCTTTTCCGTACTCTTGGATCTTCGTAAAGCCTTTTCCTTTGAGGCGAAATAGGGTTCCCGGCTGTGTGCCCGCAGGGATCTTCATGGAGATGATCCCCTCAAGCGTCGGGATATCCAGTTTGGCCCCCAAGGCAGCTTGTGCAAAAGACACAGGGACTTCGCAGATCACGTCGTCTTCTTCGCGTTGAAAGAGCGGATGTTCTTCGACGTGGATCGTGACATACAGATCGCCCGATTGCCCGCGTCCATCCGCTACTTTTTCACCACGTCCACGCATACGGATGCGCAAACCTTCGTAAGCCCCCGCAGGGATCTGCAATTCGACGGTCTCTGCGGCTTCTTGGCGTCCCGCTCCTTTGCAATCAGAACAAGGTTCTTTGATCACCTTTCCAGCGCCCCGACAATCGGGGCACGTGCGCGATAAGACAAAGAAGCCTTGTTGGACGCGGATCTCACCGCCACCTCCACAGGTACGACAAGTGCTGGGCTTTGTTCCCGCTTTGGCTCCGCTACCTTCGCAGGTTTTACAGGGGATCTCGTAGGGAACTTCCATCGATTTTTCGACGCCGCGAGCGGCCTCTTCAAAAGAGATCGAGGTTTCGTACACCATATCGCGCCCACGCGCCGAACGGCCCCGGCCTCCGCCACCGCCACCGCCAAAGATACCGTCGAAAAAGTCTTTGAAGAGATCGCCGACATCGAACCCGCCACCAAACCCCCGATTGTTCAGCCCTTCGTGACCATAACGGTCATACACGGAGCGTTTTTCCTCATCCAAAAGGATCGCAGCGGCTTCGTTCAACTCTTTGAGTTTTTCTTCGGCATCGGGATTGTCGCGGTTGCGATCAGGATGAAACTGCATCGCCATCTTGCGATAGGCTTTTTTGATCTCTGCTGCGTCGGCTTGACGCGAAACACCGAGCAGATCGTAATAATCAGGCTTGCTCACAGAAAAACCTCACCATGTCAACCAAATGATGCGCCCACTCACGGGACGCCTAAGACGCTCTATCATCAATTGAAGGCATCGCGCTTCAATCCCAAAAAATCACGCCACCTCGATTGCTCGGGAGTCGTTGTACTGGCTCAATCGTAGCCAAGATTGTCTGCGTCGTCTTCGTTGCTCGGCCCGCGTTCGCCACCTTCCGACATGGATTGGTACACCAATTCGGACAAGCCGTAGGAGGTTTGTTCGAGGCGTTTGTAGGTTTCAGAGAGATGTTCGTAATCGTTACCAAAACGTTCCAAGACGACACGCGCTTCTTGGATCTCGCGTGCGACGGGGTCATAATCGTGGCGATCAAAGAGATGGCCGAATTCTTCGAGGGCTTTTTCTGTGTTGTAGATCAAGCCGTCAAGGTTGTTTCGCAACTCGGCAAGGCGCTTTTTCTCGGCGTCGTCGTGTTCGAAATCTTCGGACTCACGGATCATTCGAGATATTTCGGATTGCGTAAGTCCCGAAGATCCAGAGATCTGGATGCCTTGCTCTTTTCCTGTGGCGAGATCGCGTGCGGAAACATGGACGATCCCGTTGGCGTCGATCTCGAAAGTGACATCGATCTGCGGAACGCCTCGTGGGGCGGGCGGGATTCCAATGAGTTCAAAACGCCCGAGTGTTCGGTTGTCCAAGGCCATCTCGCGCTCGCCTTGGAGTACATGAACCTCGACCATCCGCTGGTTGTCTGAGGCCGTCGAAAAGGTTTGGCTGCGGCGGGTCGGGATGGTGGTGTTGCGGTCGATCAGACGGGTAAAAACGCCGCCGTAGGTTTCGACCCCCAACGAAAGCGGTGTGACATCAAGCAAAAGCAGATCTTTGACTTCACCGCGCAACACGCCGCCTTGGATCGAGGCTCCGACGGCAACGACTTCGTCGGGGTTGACGCCACGGCAAGGTTCGCGCTGGAAAAAGTCACGGACGTGTTGTTGAACCATCGGCATCCGCGTCATCCCACCAACCAAGAGCACATCGTCGATCTCATGCACCGAAAGGTTGGCGTCTTCAAGCGCCATCTGACAGGGCTCAAGGGTGGCCTCGACAAGATCGCGGACGAGATTTTCGAGGCGGTTTCGAGATAGGCGCGTGCTAAAGTGCTTGGGGCCTGTAGAATCGGCGGTGATAAAGGGAAGATTGATCTCTGTTTCTTTGGAGGAAGAGAGTTCGTGTTTGGCTTTTTCTGCGGCCTCTTTGAGGCGCTGGAGGGCCATCTTGTCTTCGCGCAGATCGATGCCGTGTTCGGACAAAAATTGGTTGGCGAGATCTTCGACGATACGGCGATCAAAGTCTTCGCCTCCGAGATAAGTGTTGCCGTTGGTCGAAAGGACCTCGATGACGCCATCGCCGATCTGCAAGATCGAGATATCGAAGGTCCCTCCACCGAGATCGTACACGGCGATCTTGGCGTGTTCGAGGCGTTCGAGGCCGTACGCAAGCGCCGCAGCAGTCGGCTCGTTGATGATGCGCATCACTTCGAGGCCTGCGATCTGTCCGGCATCTTTGGTGGCTTGGCGTTGAGCATCGTCAAAGTACGCAGGGACCGTGATCACCGCTTGGGTCACTTTGTCGCCGAGATAGTCTTCTGCGGTCTGTTTCATTTTGGCGAGGATCATCGCGCTGATCTCTTGGGGGCTGTAGTTTCGCCCGCGCACTTGAACCCACGCATCGCCATTGCGGCTTTCGACGATCTGATAAGGGCAGGTTCCCAAAGCAGCCTCGACTTCGTGACTATGAAAACGGCGACCAATCAAGCGTTTGACCGCATAGATGGTATTTTCAGGGTTGGTGATCGCTTGGCGTTTGGCGATCTGCCCAACGAGGCGTTCGCCGTTTTCTGTAAAAGCCACGACCGAAGGCGTGGTTCGACTGCCTTCTGCGTTGGGGATCACGACGGGTTCTCCGCCTTCGAGTATCGACACACAAGAGTTGGTGGTACCGAGGTCAATTCCGATAATCTTGCTCATCATAGCCCCTTCTGTTTCGCCAAGGAAACGAACAACCGACCGCGTTTAACGTGATGCTTCGGATAATCAAACGGAGGAAGCGTCCGTTTTTTCCGCTGTCGCTTCAGGCTCCTCTTTCGAAGCATCCGTTATCTCGGTTCCACGGGGCACATCTGAGTGAGAAGCGATATCTTGTGCAGGAGGAGCGTCTGTTTCACTACCACCACCCACCGCATCGTCGACAGGTTCGCTCGGCTTGGCTTCGGCGGGTTTGGTGGGGGCTTTGGCGACGGCAACCATCGCAGGGCGCAACATTCGGTCATGCAACTTGTAGCCAGCTCGAAATTCGCCACAGACCGTCCCATCGGGGAATTCGTCTGTTTCAACCAAAGAGATCGCTTCGTGAAGCGTATAATCGAAGGTTGCGCCTTTGGCATCAAACCGCTGCAAACCGTGGTGATGCAAGATGGAGCTGTATTGCTTGTAAAGTAGTTGAAGACCTTCGATCACCGAGGTCGGGGAAGTGGCCTCTTCCATGCTTTTAAGGGCCAGATCGAAGTTGTCAAACATCGGCAAAAGCTCTTTGACAAGATGTTCGTGTCCGTATTTTCGGGCATCTTCGCGTTCGCGTTGGCTGCGTTTTCGCAAGTTATCGAAGTCTGCGGACAAACGAAGCAAGCGCTCGTAAAGCTCGTCTTTTTCTTTGGCGATTTGTTTGAGGTCAGCCACCTGTTTTTTGAGATCATCGGTGGTGCGCTTGTGCTGAAGTTGCTCTTCCAGATGGGTTCTTCGTGTTTCTTGGAGTTTCTTTTTCAACTCAGCCACTTCCTCTTGGAGCGCGCTGGCCGTTGCGACAAGGCTTTCATTACGAGCGGTGCTGCTTGGAGGGGAAGCGATCGGCCCTTCGTCGGGGATCTCCAAAGTTTCGACCGATCGCGCATCAGCTTCTGCGAAAGAATCCGATGCTGCGGCCTGTTGTGGTGGTTCATCAGAAGAGGCGTGCGTTGTCGATTTGGCAGACTCGACAACAGCAGGTGATTCTAGACCGATGCCATCGGTTTTAAGGAAGATGTCCGATGCGTTCGCCTCGATAGATTGGCTTTTTGCGCTGGCGTTTGATTCGGCATCCTTGGTGGTTTCCGCTGCTGCACGTTGCTCTGTGGCGGCCTTGTTGCTTTCTTTTTCCTTCTGTTCGCTCTGAGACACGCTCTAACTCTCCTTTGTGCAGGGCGCTCATGGCCCGAGATCATTCGTGGTGTTCGCTTCGGATGAAAAAGTGAAGGCGAGAACGCTTTCGATCGGCTCTGGACAAAGAGGAGTTCTGCCCTCTCCCCAGAGTGAACGAAGCACAAGCATAACGCTTCTTTTGCGCAATGCAAATCATTCCCCAGCATACGCCTTCGGTCAAGCCTTTTTGTTTCGTAAAAGGCCATCCCAAGGCGTTTGGCGCGTCGCCAAACCCACACAGCGGAGAGTTCAGCCTTGATGGGGGCTTGACGCACACAAAAAACCAAACTAACAACCCCGCCTATGCGCGCAAACCAAACCACGCGCTTAGACGATTATCCGAGAGATGTGTGATCGACCTGTTGGTGCGATCCGCTGTAGACGCCCTGTTGTTGGGCAGCCACAGAGGGCTGCCCCTACGTCGGTCGATCGCACAACGGGCATTTCGTATGACGCCCATCGCAAGGAGGTTTTATGTACTGGTGTCGTTGTGTCGTCCTGCTTTCGTGTTTGTTCTCTCTCCTATCCCCTCTCGCTGCACAACCCCTCCCTCAGCCCGACGCCACACCTGCGAAGCGTTCTCCTGAACCCCGCTCCTTAACCAACACAGCCGCACAACCCGCAGCGACCCGTTCGACTCCCGCTCAAACACCCAAGCCTGCAAGCAAAACCACCGAAGAAGCTGTACCACTCGACTTCTCTCAAAGCAAGCGCTCTCCTTATTGGGATCGTCCGTACTTGTTTGCTGCGTATCTGTTGGCGTGGTGGGTGTTTTTTTTCTACCTCGTGTCCATGCGCAAACGCCAACGCGAAGTGCAAGCCGAGCTACAACGCCTCCAACAAGCCCTCGATGATCTCAAGTTCAAGTAAGATTTCGCTCAAAGTGACGAGACATCGGCCTCCACAAAGGGAGGAAGACGAAAGAGTTGTTGTGCATTGTGTGTGGTTGTTGAAGCGACGAGGTGGGGAGGCACACGCAAAAGCTCCGCAAGTGCGAGCGCCGTTTGTCGAACATAGGCGGGTTCGTTGCGCTGACCACGAAAAGGAGCAGGCGCAAGATACGGGGCATCCGTCTCGATCAACAACCGCTCCAAAGGTAGTTCTCGCACCACCTTTTTGACCGAACTTACAAACGTGATCATGCCGGGGATAGAAAGATAAAGGCCCAAAGACAAGCAACGTTCGGCAAACGACAACGTCCCACTAAAGCAATGAATCACCCCTTGCAGCCGATGTTTTTGAGCAGATGCCTCTAACAGAGCAATGGTGTCTTCTTCTGCATCGCGGGAGTGGATCACAAACGGTAGATCCGACAACGCAGCCAGTTCTAAGCCGCGCTGGAAAACCTGCTGTTGCGTTTCTTTGGGGGCGTGCATGTAAAAATAGTCCAGCCCGATCTCACCGATCGCAACGACCTTTGGATGTTTTGCGATCTCTTGCAAGGCCAAGAAATCGGCCTCAGAAGCAGCCCCTGCGTCATGAGGGTGAATCCCCACCGCCACAAAGATATCCTCGTGTTGTTCGGCGAGTCGAAGCGCTGCTTGAGAAGAAGCCACTCCGCAGCCGATAGAGATCATCTGCTTGACACCAGCGCGCCGAGCGCGTTCGAGTACAGCCTCGCGATCTGTTTCAAAGGGTTCTTGATCCAAGTGAAGGTGCGTGTCGACGATTCCTCCGTCGCGCAATGCCGCCTCCCAAAGCATCGTTTCCGTCTCAGAACAACTCTGTTTTTTGCTCATTCTTGATCTCCCCCATCCTTCGGGCGGGATCGGTCGCTTTTCGGACGCTCTATCGCTTCGTTAGTGCGCGGTGTTTGCGGCGCGGGCGTTCCCTCCGAACCGCTGTGTTTCGCTCCCTCGCCCTGTCGCGCAGGCGGCTCGTTGCGAGAAGATGAAGTTCGTGGACCGCTCCCCTCGGGGCGTCGGGGAGGGCGGCCTCCTCGTTCGGCTCGGCCAGCAGAAGGAGAACGTCGATCGGTGTGTGTGCCGTCCGTTTCTTCGGACGCGCCGACTCTCGCTCCTCGGCCTTGGGGGGGACGTTGCCGCGACTCTTCTTGCACACGACTTCCCCGACGTTCGCGCATATCGAACGCTCGCTGGGCACCGTAGGGTTCGCGCTGGTTTCCATCCACATCGCGTCGATTTCCATCCACATCGCGGCCCCCTCGCCGATCTGTGTGCGAAACCGCACGTCCATCGGCCCCCATACCACGCATCCCTCGTCGATCCGTACCCTCATCGCTGCGCATCCCGCGACGATCCGTACCCTCATCGCTGCGCATCCCGCGTCGATCCGTACCCTCATTTCCGCGCATCCCGCGCCGATCCGTACCCTCATCGCTGCGCATCCCGCGACGATCCGTACCCTCATCGCTGCGCATCCCTCGTCGATCCGTACCCTCATTTCCGCGCATCCCGCGACGATCCGTACCCTCATTTCCGCGCATCCCGCGACGATCCGTACCCTCATTTCCGCGCATCCCGCGCCGCTCAGTCCCATCGTCGCCACGCAAAGCCCTACGAGTCAAACGAACGGATTGGTTTTCTTCTCGTGGCTCCGAGACGTCCGCACGTGAGCTGCGCTGCTCTTCTCGCAGATTGCGCTGTTCTTCTGGCAGATTGCGCTGTTCTTCTCGCGAATTACGCTGTTCTTCTCGCGAATTACGCTGTTCTTCTCGCAGATTGCGCCGTTCAAAACGATTTGGTGGGTGTAGAGGCCGGATATCTGAGGAAGCGGTGCGCGTCTCTAGAGTTCGTAAGGGTGCTGGGTTCGGGAGCGTCGGGGCTGGGTTCGGGAGCGTCGGGGCTTGGTTCGGAGGCGTCGCGCTTTCCTGCGAGAGCGTTACGCCGTCGTGTGGGGGCGTTGTGCCTTCCTGCGAGAGCGTTACGCCGTCGTGTGGGGGCGTTGTGCCTTCCTGCGAGAGCGTTACGCCGTTGTGTGGGGGCGTTGTACCTTCCTGCGAGAGCGTTACGCCGTTGTGTGGGGGCATTGCGTCGTGGTGCGGGGAGGAGTGTTGCGTTAGAGGCCGTTCGAGTGGAGGAGAAGTGGACCCATCAGAAGGCGGAGGCAGATCTTGAGGCGACGTGCTTTCTTCGAGGGGCGTTTTTGTGTGGCGCGCTTTGGCGCGGATATCAAGAACACGCGTCTTGGCCGTTGCGACCGAAGAGCGTGGTGCTGTTTCGGTGTGACGACTTTTTTCAACGGACACATTGCGATCGCGTCGGGCATCTTGGGGGCCACGTTCTTTTGAGGAGATTCGGGCCTCACGCCGCGTAGGTGGTTCGCTTGGTGCTGAGGAACGGGAGATTTGTGATGTCGAGGATCGAGCGCGACGGCGTGTGCGCGGGGCGTCCTCGTCGTCATCGGCCTCCTCTTCGTCGTCATCAAAAGGAGGCAGAGGATACGGGAGGTTTCGAGGCTCCATCAAGGGTTCGACCCCACGACGGCCTTTGATTCGGGCTTGTCCTCGATCGTCGAAATTGTCAAAATCTGCGAAGTCAAACGCCTTTTTTTCGGTTTCGGAGATCGGAGATGCCGCAGGATGCGTCTCTTTCGCAAAAGCGTCTTTGTACTCGGGAAGATCCGAGACATGAAACTCTTTTTCGACCACAGGATCGCGATCCAAAAAGACGATGCGCACCGTTTCTCGGAGCGGATGAACTTCTCTCACTTTGCCGATCCCTTCGATGGTTTCGACATCGCGGCCGATCTTTGGCAAGTTGCGCCGCAGTTGTTTGTACACGCTCTGCTCGTAAGACAAACAACACATCAAGCGACCACAGACCCCCGAAACTTTTTGAGGGTTGAGCGCGAGACTTTGATCTTTGGCCATACGGATCGAGACGGGGCTAAAGTTGCGCAAGAACCGACTGCAACAGAGTTCTTGACCACAAGGTCCCGCCCCTCCGATCAGCTTGGCGCTATCGCGCACACCGATCTGACGCATCTCGATCCGCATCCGAAAATGCCTTGCAAGATCACGCACAAGATCCCGAAAATCGATGCGGCCTTCGGCTGAAAAATAGAAGATCATCTTGGTGCCGCTAAACAAATGCTCGGTACGAACCATTTTCATCGGTAGCTTGTGAACCACGACGCGCTCACGACAGAAACGAAAGGCTTCTTTTTCGCGCAAACGATGGTATTTGGAGCGTTCGAGTTCTTCGGGGCTTGCGACGCGCAGTATCGGGAAGATCCGCAGGCTTGGTGGAGGAGCTTGTGTCAATTCGTAGGTGCGCTTGACCGAACCAAGGGCGATGCCTTGTTCCGTTTCGACGATGACTTTATCGCGTTCTTGGACGGAGACTTGATCGGCAGAAAACAGATACGCTTGGCCCGCCTTGCGGAAAGTCACTTCGGCGTATCGTTTGGAAGGAGACGTTTCTTGATTCAACCCATGCCTCCGAGCGTAAGGAAAAGGTGTTCGAGAGTCAGCAATGGTGCGGTGTTTCGGCGCAAGGCCGCTTCACACTGATCGATCGCATGAACCGCACGAAACAGAGCAGGAGTGGATAACATTTGTGCGTGTTCTTGCAAGTGCGTCTGGAGATCGAGGTGGATCAAGCGCTGCATATCCCACCCGATCTCTCGAATCAACAACAGATCGCGCAGCCACGAACGCAAGAGATCCAAATACAACGCCAGATGTTCGCTTTCTTTGTTCAGACGTTCGGCGATCTCAAGGGCCGTCGTGGCCCCCGTAGGAACGCGATGAAGGGTCGGAAGTGCCGTCAACAAGGCGCGCCGCTGTTCATCGGAAAGATGGGCGTGCAACAACAAGGCTTTTCCCGGGGAGCCTTCGGCAAGCCCGGCCAGTAAAAAAGCCTGTTCGGGTGGGAGCGCGTGTTGTTGGACCAACCAATGCGTCAATTCTTCGCGACGTAGCGGGGCAAATGGAACGCGCTGACAACGAGAAAGAATGGTCGGCATGATCTGACCAAGGCCCGAAGCGCACAAGATAAACAGGTTATTGGGGGGGGGTTCTTCGAGCAGCTTGAGGAAAGCGTTGGCGGCTTCCTGATTCATTCGCTCGATCTGATCGAGGATGACGATGCGTCGTCGCCCTTCCTTGGGAGGAAATCGCGTCATACGTTGAAGATCGCGGATCTGACCGATGCGCAAAAGCTGCTTTTCAGGTTCCACCAACCACACATCGGGATGGGTCTCATGAAGGATCTTTTGACACGCCCCACAATGCTCACAAGGCTCCCATGTATCGGGCTGCGCCGTCAAACAATTCAGCCGCCGCGCAAGAACCAACGCGGTGGTGCGTTTTCCGCATCCTTCGGGCCCTGTGAACAAATAAGCGTTGGGGATACGATCTTGCTGCCAAGCAAAAAACAAGTCATGAAGCGCTCGCTCCTGACCACGAATCGCTGCAAATCCCACCCACTCACCTCTCTCTATTCTTCTTCTTCTTTGTTTGGTTTTTGTTTTTTGTCTCGATCCAACATCTGCTGCCAAGGGATCGCATCGGAGGGTGTACCGATCAGCGAATCATCCAGAGATGACGCATCTTTGCGGGAGAAGTTGGTCTTGTGCGAAAAGATGGCTTGGTGGATCTCTCGGTTGGCGCGGAGCAAAAACTCGTCAGGTTTTTCTTTGGGCTTGCGTGCGATCCCAGTCCGCGCCAAGACCGTCCCTTGCGGTGTCGAAAGCGTCATCGCAAGAAAACGCGGATGTTCTTGCAGCATCAGACGAAACCCCTGCAACGAGTTCACAAAACGCGGAGAACGCAGCAAGGCTTCGCTTACGGCCCAAACATCGGCAGAACCAGCCGTTTGGACATGAACGGGAAGCGCCAAACCAAGTCGGCGCATCACCGTCCCATCCAGTTGAAGCACACGCGCCAAAGCTTCGCGCATGGATTGTTCTTGGCCCTGCACGCGGTGGATATCAGCGCGGATCCCCCACATCCTCGTGCGCAGCGGCTTACTTTTCTCTGGCAAAGCAGCCAAGGCGCGTTGCGAAAACATCAACGCCTCGTCGTATGAGGCTTGGCGATAAGCGGCTTCTGCTTCGAGCGCATCGTAAAAGGCCCGTATCTCGGGGGTATGCTTTTCATCTCGTGCGCGCAAGATCCGCAACTGATCGCGCACCACCGCAGGGCCGATCAACACGACCACTTCGCCGATCAACCAATACGGAGCCGTCGCTCCGCCCGAACGATACGGAGAAAGCGTGTTTTGCAAAAACTCCATGTCGCTCGCAAGCTGGCGTCGCGCAATCGAACCATCCAACCATGCGCTGATCCGAACCGACTGACGCCAAAACCAGTTCTTGACACGCTGCCACCAGCCCTGTGCAGCGGCGTCTTCGCGTGCAATCTCCACTTGCATTAAGCGCGAGTGGCGCAACATCATATGTGCTCCAACGCTCTGTTGACGGGGATCTGCGCTGGTGTGGCCGTGGCGGTCAGGGCGATCTCGTACCAGTTCCAGCGCCTTGTGTGCGCGATCCACATCTCCCACCGACAGCCAAAAATTTCCTTGGGACAACTGATGCCCCGCAAACATCGACTCTTTTAGATGCGGAAGCTGCCGATTTTTCCAATCTTGGGCTTGGCGAAGCGCGTTAAACCCTTGATTTAAGCGGCCTTGCTCAAGATACACAAAGGTCAAAAACTCCCACGGGTTGGTATGCAAACTCGGGTAAAAATAACGGGTGGCTTCAAGCGCATAACGCTCGGCTTCATCAAAGCGAAAGACGCCAAGATACGCTTCGGCAAGGTTGGTGCGATGCGTCGTTCGGTCACGCGAGACGATCTTTTCGTCCTCCACAAAAGCTTCACGACAGTAATGCAACGACTCGACACGCTTTCCCTGCTCGAAGGTGATCGCACAAAGGGCGTTCAATGCTGTGGTTTTGTACTTCTTTTGTTGCAGGTAGGTCAAAGCAAGATTTGTGGCCTCGCTGTATCGGCGAAGTTTCATCAAACTCCAAGGCATCAGGTCTTCCAGTTTATAGATCGGATACAGCCGATCATGTTCTTGGATCAGCTTGAGTGCTTCTGCATCCCGACCAAGCTGACGCAGGCTGTAGATCATCTCCAACATCATCACGTGATGGCTCAACGACGGAACACGCCCAACGATCGCCTTATACAACGCATTTGATTCGCGCAGGTAACGCAAGGCCAACACCAACTCCCCCTCTTGGTGGCGCAACAGGTACGCCAAGACAAAACGACCCACATACGAATTGGGCCGCCTCGGCAGTAGCTTTTCCTCGATCAACGTACGCGCACGATTCATCTTCCCCTGCACAAACAGCGTGAGGATCTCTTGCTCCAAGGCTGTTTTGGGCAGTTCTTTTTCTGTAAAGACCTTCGCGGTAAAGGGATCGGGGCGGATCCCCGCATAAGCGCTCTGACCACCCCATCCGATCGACCCAACCACCAACCCCACGCACAACAGCCCAAGGCATCGGCCCTGTGCGATAGGCTTTGTTGTGAAGCGATCCGCGATCCATGCACACAACAGCCCAAGGCATCGAGCCAACAAGCCGATGCGCACAACAGCCCGAAGAGGCGCACCTAAGCGGGCGTAGTATCGGCTCACGTCGTATCTTTTCAAACGCATGACTCTGTCCTCTCAAGAAACAGCAGGAGACGGTGTGGTGCGGCGCTTCTTTTCGGCCCTTTTTTCGGCCTTCTTGGCGGCTCGTCTTGCTTGAGCGTCTTTCCAGCGAACCCAAAAAGCCGGTGGCAAGACACGCCAGCGATCAAATAGATGCAAGCACCAAGAAACAGGGTCCAAAAAGCCGAAGACTTGGCGATACCAAGCAAAGGTCTTGGAGATCTGAACCTGACAAGCCAACAGATCGTGCGCGTTGACTTTGGGCGGAAGCCGCGAACCCAAGCGCAAAGCTGAAAGCTGCTCAACAATCGGTCGCAGCGCAGGGATCGTCTGTTGAAAACGATCCGCAAACACCTCAAGCGACTCGCCCACAGGACGCCGCATCCCCATCTCACAAAACCGATCTTCGAGCGACATCAAAAACCAGCGCAAACGGCGCTCACCACCCGCGATCGCAAACCAAAAAGCCACACGTCGCCCAAACTTCAAGGCATACAAACTCAAGATCAACGCCCACAAGAAAGGGAACAGATTGATCCGCAACGGTTCTCGACGCCGCAAGATCGGATCGATCTCCTCTTTAGGATTTTTGATCGCCCCGATCTTCGGGGGGGGTGGAGGCGTGTTGCGCGAAAGCTTTGCAAGGGTCTGGCGAAGCTGTGGATCGGGCGGTGGTTGGCGCTGTTCGCGCAGTGCTTGGGGAGAAGGATCCATCGGAACCCAACCGATCCCCTCGAAGTAAAGTTCTGGCCATGCGTGGGCCTCGTTGTCCCGAATCAACAAGCTCGAAGTCGAGCCTCGGTTGTCATCGGGCGTTGCGTAGCCTTCGCCGATACGGGCAGGGATCCCCGCAAGCCGCATCAAAAACACCGAAGCATGGGACAGATGCACACAATACCCGATACGACTGCGGAACAAAAAGTGACGCACAGGATCTTGCTTGGCCGTAAGCTCCTCGTAGCGCGGATCAGGAAAGGAAACCTTCTTTGCGCTGGGATGATCGCGCAGGAAATCCGTCCACGGATTGCCTTTTTCCATCCGCTCGCGGTGTTTGTCCCACAGCCCCTTGATCCGCTCTTGCGAAGGCGGGCGCAGCGAATACAACGTGTGCTTGTCCAGCCACATCTTGATCAAAAAAGCCTTGGCCGTCAGGTTGTTGGCATGTTTTCCAGAAAGCGGACTCAATATCTCCGCCAGCAGATCTTTGTAAGACTGATCTTGCGGTCCAGCCGTATAATGCTGCCACAGATCCTTGCTCCAACGCGGATTCCCCACCTTGAGCGTCAATGCATACTCCCCATCATAGGCCATCGAGTCGACTTCATAAGCGCGCACAAACACCCGTGGATTGGGGTTTGCGATCCCTTGAAAACTGGTCGGATCCAACAAGCCGAAGGGATGGGTATGTTCGCGCAACAACGACACTCGCGTCCGTACACGCTTGCGGTCTCCTCGAAGCTGCGGTAGCGGCTTGCCATCCTTCCCCTGCTGTGAGCTTCCTCGGGCTGCATACAGATGCTCCATCACCCCTTCGTTCGGGAAAAAAGACATCGTATCGTTGTGGATCTCTTTGTGCGAACCTTTCTCCATCCGCAAGCCGTTGTAAAAAGTCAAGGCTTTTTGGCGGAAGTACAGGATCTTGCGCTTGGGACGGTAATCATCCCGAAACACCACCACCGCCACAGGCTCAGGCTGCGGCTGTTGCTGGTTTTGTGGAGGGGGCGGATCAAATGGCATCTCGTCTTGCTGTTTTTTGCGCTGCTGTTCTTGCTCTTTCTTCTTGCCTTGCTTGTCGTCGCCTTTGCCTTGCAGTCGATTCACAAGCTTGTCCAGCTTCGCCGCTCCGACCCCCGACAAGAACCACAGCACCGACGAGATCAAGAACAACACCAACACCGCAACCCCCACGATCTGTCGGCGCTGTCGCACCCGAATCAGTCCCAGCACCATCAAGATCGCAGCCCCCACCCCGATCAACAACAGATACAAGATCGGATCTTCGCCTCGCTCCAAAGCCCAATCCACAAGGTATTGTGGTCGGTGGATGCTGTTGTCACGGTGCGAAGCAAACAACGAAGCCGCCCCAAACAACGGCAACATCAACTCGACACTCACCCATGCTGGAAAGCGCACCGCCAAAGCACGCAATCCACCAAGCAGCGCAAGCGCTCCTCCCCCCCACCAACAGATATCCGCCGCACGCAGGGCCATCCCAGCCCCCAACAGCTCGACCAACCACGACCACGCACCGAACGCAAACGAAAGCCCCGCGCACACCAACCCGCCCACAACGATCCACGCGTACAACATCCATGCACGCAACCTCGTGCGCGCCAGCCATTCCCCCACATACACGCCCCCGATCGCCCCCAACACCCCTGCGATCACTCCCACGCCCGTCGTGAGGCCCCATCCAAACGCAAGCATCGACAACGCCATCAACAACGCCCGCAACGTCACGCCAAAACGCCGCAAGAGACTTTGCCCGTCTTCTTTGCTGACTTCTTCGATCCGTACGGCTTGTTCGATCTGCATCTCTTCGATCCTCTCTCTTCTCTTTCCCGTGTTGACCCGAATTGTCGGCTTGGATGGTGTGAGGGTTATGGACGACTGCGGTCAAGACCAAGACAGACTTTCACCAAAGTTCCGTGCCTCGTAGTGGCTGCGTTGGGGTCGTGCAGCAAAACGCAACTCCATCCCATGTTGGCCGATCTGCCGCAGTTCTTCGAGAAGAGAGGGCTGCGGTGACTCTTCTTCGCCTTTTGGCAACAAAAAGAAACGCCACCAACGCGGCTCGCTTGGGGGGGGCGCGCTTGTATCCAAAGCAACGTCTTCATCCAGTTCTCGATTGTCCGCAACAATCAAACTGCACCGCGCAGGATGACGCTTGAGTGTGTCTCGAACCTGCGGCAACCAGCGCCATACGCTCGCCGACGCAAACAACAACAACTGGTGGCGCTCTGGATCGAATTGTACAGACTCCAAAAAGCCCTCTAGGCCCCGACCCTGCGCCTCCATCGCCGTCCCCGATCGCGCCAAGATCTCGCGGCCCGTCGCCAAATCTTCTTTTGCGATCAAAGAACTCCCATCCGCCCCCAAAGACCACCCGTGCCCAAGCGCACCACTTTCCATCGACCAACGGGCGATCTCCGATGCGTACTCATCGAACGGATCGCAGATCAGATAGGCCAGTAATTTGAGATCGTAGTCTCTTGAAGGCTCTTGTATCCGCACGATCAACTGTTGCGAACGCGCAAACAGCTTCCAATGGATGTGGCGTATCGGATCACCCGGCATATACGCCCGTGTGTCTACAAGATCCCCGTGACGTGGGCTGCTTGGAACATAATGGCCTTCGCCATCCGACATCGAACGCAAGGGAGTTGTCAAAAAGCTCGATACTCTAGGAAGAACTTGTACCGATCGTTGTTCCTCCCGCTCCCACCGCACTTCTGATAAACTAAAAAAATCACGCACCACAAATGCCCGAACGATCCGCTCTGCCGACCACCGCCGCTGAAAGCGAACAAACTCTTCCATCCCCCGAAAGTGCGTCTCTAACGTCACTTCGGCCTTGGGTTCTAACCAGATCACCCGAAAGTCCACAAATGGCATCTGCCACGCGGGCAGCCGTAGCCCCGTTTCTACGGCCTCTCCAACCACACCCTGCAACGGGGTCGTTGCGATGGACGTTGCAGACAGCGCACGCATCCGCCATCCCACCCACAAAGACGTCCCCACCACCAACACCACCCCCAAAACCACCAAACAAAGCGCAATCGCCCCAAGCACCAACAAGATCCAATCTTTTTGACGCAGGCCGTACCCCCACAAAAACAACACACCAAACACGGCCATCCCCATCCCTCGGCGGCTAAGAGGAAAAAGCAACCACACACGGCGCAAGAAACGACCGATCTTTCGCCAGAATCCGCGTTTCTCTTTTGTACTCGTCTCTTGAGGCTGCAATTCAATCCCCACGCGCAATCTCCTTTTCGTTGTGGTCGCGATGGTGTCGATGGGATGGGCTGGATCAGCGTTGGGGAGAGCGCGCAGGAGGCGCGATCGATGCACCGCCGTTGCGCAGGCTTTGCACCAGCCGCTCCAACGGGGCGCGTGATGTTTCACGGAACAACACTTCTGCATTCGGACTGCCGGGCGCTCGCTCCATACGATGGCAAAATAGATACGGCCCTAACTTTTGCACATCCTCGGGACTCACATAATCCCGACCGTGTATAGCTGCTCGCGCTTGCAAGGCTGGCAACGCCAACACCAAGCTCCGTGTCGAGATCCCCTGCAACACCCGACGATCTCGACGGATCTCTTGGGCGAGATCCACCAAAGCTTCGCGGATCGGCATCGAGACCTGCACACCACGGGCGATCGCCTTGCGGCAAGACAAGATATCCTCACGCGAAACGGGATCCAAAGTCGGGCGTGCGATCCGCGCATTTTTTAGTTGCAAAGCCAGCACTTCCATCTCGGACTCTCGATCGATGTAGTTCATCGGGATCTTGAACAAAAAACGATCGAGCTGTGGTGTCGGCAACGGATAGGTTCCCGTGACGTCCAACGGGTTTTGCGTGGCGATCACAAAAAACAAATCATCCAACGGATACAAACGCCCATCCGCTGTCACTTGTTTCTCACCCATCGCTTCCAACATCGCGGCTTGGACTTTGGGCGGAGTTCGGTTGATCTCGTCCGCAAGCAAAAGGTGCGTAAACACAGGTCCCGGATTGAACGAAAAAGTTCCTGTTTGCGGTTGAAACACCGAAACACCCGTGATATCCGAAGGCAATAGATCTGGCGTAAACTGTATCCGCCGAAACGTAGGAAACTCCGTCTTTTCGCTCTGGATCGAACGCCCCAACGCTTTCGCCAAAGTCGTTTTTCCACTCCCTGGATAATCCTCTAACAGCACATGGCCATCCGCCAACAACGCCACCAACACCAACTCGATCACGTCATCGCGCCCCAAGATCGCCTGACGAAGATGCGCCCCGATCCCGCCAAATACCCGCCGCGTCAACTCCAACATCAAACGCAATTCTTCGGCACTTGCTTGTCCTGTGGATTCGTTTTGACCCCACGAAAACGACGCGCCGCTTGCGTAGCCCATCTCCATGCTCTGCGCCTTTCTTCTTTCGAAGCCTCTTGTGTTCGAGCGTATCGCATCGGGTGGCTCGATTCGACCATCACCCCGCACTACGCTCCGCCTTCATCCCGCCCAATATCGCCTTCTGCTCCCACCTCGTCAACTCTGCTCCACCAAAAGCCGTGATACGATATCCAAGTGATGCGTACACAAAGAATAGCGCACAGACGCCCTTATGGTTGGGCAGTGGCTGCCCCTACGTCTTTACGATAGAACGATGGGCGGATTTCGTATGAGGTGGTTTTCAAGCGACGCAAACGCGGCTTTTTTGGCTCACGGCGTCACTCCGAACCACCCTTACGTCGCGGAGGTCGGCACGTGGCCGTGACGTTCTTTGAGATCGACAAAAAGCTGCTCACACCGCAAGAACGCATCCACCACCACAGGATCAAAGTGTTTTGCATATTCGCGCAACAACATCCCCTTGGCCTCCTCGTGCGTAAAAGCACGCGGACGGTACACACGCACCGATGTCACGGCATCATAAACATCTGCAACCGTCACGATCCGCGCTGCAAGCGGGATATCGTCACCACGCAAACCTTGCGGATACCCTTTGCCATCGAAACGCTCGTGATGACACAAGGCGATCAATTGCGCCATCTTCAAAAAGTCCACTCCTTCGAGGACTTCTGCACCGATGGTCGTGTGCGTCTTCATGATCTCGTACTCTTCCTCCGACAAACGCCCCCCCTTCAACAAGATATGATCTTCGATCCCGACTTTTCCGATATCATGCAACGGACTCGAATCGAAGATCTCCCGAATAAACAAGTCATCCACTTGTTTTTGATATGGCGAATATGGAGCCGCCAGATCTTCCGCAAGCACCCGACTATAATGGCTGATCCGCCGAAGGTGCGCTCCCGTCTCATCGTCCCGTTTTTCCGCAAGCTGCGCCAGTTTTGACATCGCCACTAGCTGCGTGCGTTGCCGATCCAAAAACTCCCGAACGATGCTGATCTGAAATCCCAGCGTCACCGAATAAGACATCAAGATCGCCGCATCTGTCCGTTGCACAGGACGGCCATAATTAAACAACACCAAACGACCAATACTCCCCGTCATCGCATGTAACGGGCAGCACACAAAGTTGGCGATATGACCCCCCAAAATCCGCAATAACTCTTGGGGGGGAGGCGGAAGCTGCGAAAGATGCAAGTCCGAAGGCAACCCGATCTGATTGAAGATCACCCCTCCTGAACGTGCCGGAAACAGAATCGAAAGCTCTGGACCCGGAATTAGCGGAGCCATCACCACCACTCGCTGCATCGCATCACGCCCAAAAACCGTCACACGCAGCCGCGTCCCTTCTTCGCGCAACACCAACGCATACGGCGGCAATCGATCCCCTGCACGCCGCGACAACATCCGATCCAACGTCCGACGAAACAACTCTAACTCTCGCGGTTCTTCCATCCGAAAATCCAGCAATAGCTGCTCATTAAATTGCGCGATCTCGATGTGCTGTTGAAAAGATTCCCGTAGCTCCGCTTCTGCCAAGCGTGCGCCCAACATATAACCCACTTTTTGCGCGATCAGCGCCAGAAGATCCTTCTCCAATCCCTGCAAGGTCTCAGGATTCAAAAAGTACATCCCCAGCACGCCCAAAAATTGTTGGTGGCTGTCACGGATCGGCTGCCCCCAAAATGTGACGTCCCGCATCATCAACTCGGGATAATGACGAGCCACTTCTTCCGCTTCCATCGTCACCACACGCTGCTTTTGCTGCACCTGCATCTCTGGCTCGTTCGCCCCCCATTCAAGGGCTTTGTAGCCTGCTGCCGCACTCAATCGCAGACCCGACGAAAACACGCTGATCCGCAAAGCTTCCACACCCAAGATCTTGCGCAAACGTTGACACAAAGTATTCAAAAAGCCCTCGGTGTCTGTGTTTGGCACGATGCTCACATCATAAAGCTCGGAGATGACGCGGTTTTGATATTCAAGCTGGCGGTTTCGCGTGTGCAACTCTTGCGCAAGACGCTTGTTTTGAACGCGCAAGCGGCTCTGTTCCGCCACCCGATCCAATGTCAACGAAAGATCCGACATTGTAGATGTCTTCAACAAATAGCCCGAAGCACCCCATTTGACCGCCTCGATCGCACGTTCCTCTGTCGAATAGCCCGTCAAGATCACCACCGCTTGCTCGCTGTCACGTGCGCGGATCTTTTGCAACAACGACAGTCCGTCCACCTCGGGCATCAACAGATCACTCACCACCACATCGCACCACGCTTCATCCAACCATTCCAGCGCTTCCATCGCGCTTTGCGCGACGTGGACCTCCCACCCCTTGCGCCGCAAATAACGTCCCCATGGCTCCATCACATCGCGATCATCGTCCACCAACAACACGCGATAAGGCCCCTCATACATCGCACGATGCTCGACCGTCACCGACCGACTTGACACGACTACTTCGGAAAGCTCGCCGCTTGACGGCAACACCTCCAAAGAAACGGACTCTGCTCTCTTTTCGCTCACCCGATCCTCTTCCGTCTGTGATGTCTTTAGCATCGCCACTCCCCATCACTCGTTTGCAAAAGCCTCTTTTTCGATCCAATAGGCGTTACACATTCGATAAGTTTTGTGGGGCTTTGCCCCATACCCCACAAGGGAACCCTGCTCCCTTGACCCCGTATCAGCGGGACAAACAGACGTTTTTCAAACAAACAACAGCTCCGCTTGATGTACCACGAACACGGGGGGGCTTATCAACAATTCGCTCCTAGGACAACAAAGAAAGTCGAAACAACAGTACGACAACTGCTTACAAAAACACAAGATGCCACCTCAGCAAAGATCGACCGCTCGCTGCGCCGCGACGTAACGATCCAAACGGGCGTAGTCTTGGCCGAGCACGATGCTTTGATAGGCTTTATCGCTTCCAAACAGCGACAACGCCGCCTGCCCCTGTTGAGAACCGATCTCCACCAACAACCACCCCTGCGGCTTCAAAAACCTCGGAGCTTCCCGCACGATCCGACGCACGATGTCCAAACCATCCTCTCCAGCCTCCAGCGCCAAATGCGGCTCATAATCACGCACCTCACGTTGAAGGCCCGCCATCTCATCCCTTCGGATGTACGGCGGGTTTGACACGATTAGATCAAAAGACTGCCCTTCCACCGACGACCACAGATCCCCTTCGACAAGACGGATCCGCTGCGAAAAGCCCAAGGCTTCGATGTTTTTGCGCGCAACCTCCAAGGCTCCAACCGAGATATCCGAAGCCCACACCGTCGCCCTCGGAAACTCGCTCGCCAACGCACACGCCAACGCACCCGAACCCGTACACAAATCCAAAAACCGCCATTCTTTCAACCGAACACGACTCTCTTTTTCCTTTGATGATTCGATTTGCTCCGACGCTTCGGCTTGTTCGATGCCTGCGTTTTCGTCCGATGCTTCGGCTTGTTCGATGCCTGCGTTTTCGTCCGATGCTTCGGCTTGTTCGATGCCTGCGTTTTCGTCCGATGCTTCGGCTTGTTCGATGCCTGCGTTTTCGTCCGATGCTTCGGCCTGTTCGGCGGTGTTTGTGTGGGAAGCTTCTTTTGATCGTGCCGAAAGATCAGGCTGTTGCTCGTTCCAACGCAAGACCTTTTTGGGGCGGGTTGATGTGAAAGCCTCGGAAAATTCGATCTCTCCAGACACAGAAGCCCGAAGGCGGCGACAAGCTTCTTCGACAAGGCACTCTGTTTCGGGGCGAGGGATCAAAACACGAGGATCGACGGCGAATGTCAGCGACCAAAACTCTTGGGTTCCCAAGATGTATTGGGTGGGTTCGCGGCTGGTTCGACGTTTTAAAAGGGCCTTGTATCCGGCCAATTCTTCTGCGGTAAGGGGTTTCTGATATCGTAGATACAAGTCGACCCGCGACATCGCCAACGAATGCCCCAACAACAGTTCTGCGGTACGTTTTGGAGCGTCGATCTCGTTCTTTTTCAGGTAGGTAGCGCTCCACTCCAACACCTTCCCAACGGTCCAATCCAACATCTTAGCGTTCCTCGGCCATCGAAGTGGCCCCTGCTTTGAGCATCTCAGCCTGCATCGAAGAGGTGAGCGGCTCGATCATGTCCTGTAATGCGCCGTTGACCACTTGATCCAACTTGTACAAAGTCAACGAGATGCGGTGATCCGTCACGCGGTTTTGTGGGAAGTTGTAGGTGCGGATCTTTTCCGAACGATCGCCCGATCCGATCTGAGAACGCCGCATCGCCGTCTCTTCGGCCTTTTTGCGTTCGAGTTCCATATCGTACAACCGCGAGCGCAAAACGGTCAGCGCTTTGGCTTTGTTCTTGTGTTGAGACTTTTCGTCTTGGCAAGTCACCACCAACCCCGTCGGCAAGTGCGTGATCCGCACCGCCGAATCGGTGGTGTTGACGCTCTGTCCGCCCGGTCCGCTCGAACGATACACATCGATCTTCAGGTCTTTCTCTTCGATCTGGACGTCGACTTCTTCTGCTTCGGGCAAGACCGCCACCGTCACCGCAGAAGTATGCACGCGCCCTTGTGTTTCCGTCGCTGGAACCCGCTGAACGCGATGCACACCGCTTTCCCACTTCAATCGCGAATACACACGATCCCCTTGGATCTGTGCGATCACTTCCTTGTATCCGCCCAAGCCCGTCTCGTTGGCATCCAAGATCTCGACCCGCCATCGCATCCGCTCTGCATAACGCAGATACATCCGAAACAGCTCTGCCGCAAACAAGGTCGCTTCATCGCCCCCCGTGCCCGCTCGGATCTCCAAGATGACGTTGCGTGCGTCGTTGGGATCTTTCGGCAACAACAAGATCTGCAAACGCTCGCTCAATCTCTCCAATTCACCGCGTGTTTGCTCGATCTCTTCGCGGCACATCGCCAACAACTCACCGTCGCTCTCGGTTTGCTCCATCTGTTGGGCATCCTTCAACGCCTGTTCCGTTTCGCGGTACGCACGAAACACGCTCGTGATCTCCCTGATCTCGGCGTGTTCACGGCCAAGCTTTTGCTGAAGCTCGCGATCCTCCCAGATATTTGGGTCTGCCAGATCGCGTTCGATCTTCTCGAACTTTTGCTCAACGCCCTTCAATTGTTCCACCAACGCTGTATTCAACATCGCTCGTCACCTTTCTAAGAAAGAAATACCCCGACTGTACGCCAACGCAAAAGGTCACGCGCCTGTCGACGGCTCAAGTTTCGATGATTTGGGAGATTTGGAGAAAGAAAAGAAAAAAAGCCCGAACGGGCCGAGGGGAAGGGCTAGTGTTCGGAGAGTCTCACAAGAGGGCAGAAGCTCACAGACCGATGCGCTGCTGACGACTTGACAGCAAGGCGTGTCTTTCTATACTGCGGTCTTTTCATCAAGGGCCTCCATCCGTCCTTCGCTCTGCGATGATCTCCATGCGAACGGCTTTCTGCGTACCACACACGGATCGCGAACGCACGTTAAGAGACAAACCAACACTTGTCAACCCAAACTTTCGTCAGCTTCGGTGTTTGCTGCACTTGTCTGCACCACGATACCTCGGCCACCAAGCCGCTCGAACCGCCCACTCTCGACAGAAAGGAATTACTGCTTCATGAAGCCTGTCAAACAAAGCCAGCCACCCGGCCTTTACGTCTTGTTTTTCGCAGAGGCATGGGAACGCTTTTCGTATTACGGTATGCGCGCTCTGCTTGTTCTCTACATGGTTGGACACCTCGACTTTGACAAGAACCAAGCTCTTTCGGTCTATGGGACTTATACGGGCCTTGTTTATCTGACTCCCGTGTTGGGGGGCTATCTCGCAGACCGCTTTTTGGGGGCACGCAAGGCCATCCTGATCGGCGGGATCATCATGGCATTGGGCCATCTCGCGATGGCCTTTGAGAGTATGCTCTATCCCGCCCTGACGTTGCTGATCATCGGAAACGGCTTCTTTAAGCCCAATATCTCGACGATCGTCGGCGGCCTCTACGAAGAAAAAGACGCACGCCGCGACGGTGGATTCGCGATCTTTTATATGGGCATCAACCTTGGGGCATTCTTTTCTCCCCTTGTCTGCGGCTCTTTGGGACAACAATACTACGAACTCACCCTTTTTGGGACCAAGATGCAGATCGGCGGATGGCACTGGGGCTTTGGAGCCGCAGGGATCGGTATGATCATCGGCCTGCTCGTCTTTCTTGCCGGGCAGCGCTTCCTTGGCACCATCGGATTCCCTCCCCACATCACGAATCCCACCGCAGAAACACGACTTAACGCCAAAGACTGGCGCGATATCTTCTTGATGGTGATCGCGGCTTGTCTTGTGACGGCGGCGGTCATGCCTTTGTGGGAACCCACCAGTTGGGTCGTTCGCTTGATCCTCGGACTCGTTTTGATCAGCGTCTTTTTCTTCGGATGGACCGACGAATCTGGCTCACAACAGCACCATCACCAAGCCGAACAGCCCACACTCACCAAAGAAGAAACCGACCGCATCGTCTACATCCTCATGATGTGTGTGCCGATCATCGTCTTTTGGCTCGGCTTTGAACAAGCAGGCGGAACCTTTAACCTCTTTGCTCAAAACAACACCGCCCTCCCCCGCTACGCATACTGCGCCGCCAAAGAATCCAAAAAAGTCAAAGAATCCAACCTCTTCAACCTTAAACTCATCGGTCAAACCGAGTCTTTCAAGCGCGGTGAACAAAAGAAAAGCGCAAAAGATCCCAACCAAAAACCAACAGAACACTACAAGCCCAAGATCAAGTGTCTTCCAAGCGCTCCCCCCCAAGCCATCGCAGCCACCACCCCCAAGATCACTTGCCCCGCCAACGAAGTCGCCAAAGTCTGGGAGATGCCCGCCTCCTACTTCCAATCGCTCAACCCGATGCTGATCATGCTACTCGCTCCGCTGTTTTCGCTGATGTGGCTGCGGATGGGCAACTGGAAAAAGCCCCCCTCCGTCACCACCAAGATGTCTTTTGGCGTCCTGTTCTTGGGGATCGGCTTTATCATTATGTTCGCTGGAGCGGCCTTTACCGCTCATGGGCGTGTCAATCCAATGTGGCTTGTCGGCGTCTATTTCTTCCACACCGTCGGCGAGTTGTGCTTGTCACCTGTCGGCCTTTCGATGGTCACCAAGGTCGCTCCCTTGCGCCTTGTCTCCTTGATGATGGGCGTCTTCTTCGCTGCCACCGCCAGCGCCAACTATCTCGCTGGGAACCTCGAACAACTCCTCGACAAAGAGATGATCGCCGGTCCCATCGACCTGATCAGCGTCAAGATCGTCGCTCTCTTGGGCATCTCTGAAAATGCCCTCACCTGCGAGATGTACGGATTTATGCGCATCAGCGTCTTTGTTACCGTCCTTTCTGTTGTCTCTTTCGTCTTCTTCCTCCTCACCCGCAAAGTCGTTGAACGCCTCTCACACGGACGCTCCGCCTGATCTCAACACTTCCTTACCAACCCTGCACGATACATGGGAGCGCGTGATGGCCGACCTCTTGAAGCTTGAAGAAAAGCTACAGCTTCACACCAAACATCGCGAGGTGATCTGGGAAACCCCCGACCACCTTGACGATCCCCTACCCATCCTTTCTGCCGACGAGATCGAGCTTCGCTTCTATGAGCAGTTTTTCTTTGGCCGCGATCTCGAACCCTACCCTGTCCAAGAAGAAGCCTTTGGAGCGATCTTCCAAGGCGAAAACGCCCTCATCACCGTCCCCACAGGCACAGGCAAAACCATGATCGCCAAAGCAGGGATGTACAAAGCCCTGTATTCGGGGCGTAGCGCGATCTATACAACGCCTCTTCGCGCACTCACCGAAGAAAAATACAGAGAGCTTTGCGACGACTTTGGCGAACAACACGTCGGATTCGCAACAGGCGACTACAAGATCAACGCCAAAGCCCCGATCCAAGTAGTCGTTGCCGAGATCCTTTGGAACCAGATCTTCAGCAATCGCCAGATCATGCCCGCTGACGTCGTGATCATGGATGAAGGCCACTACTTCAACGACCCCGAACGCGGCTATGTCTGGGAACAATCGATCATCGGCCTCCATCCGCGCACACAACTGATCGTCCTCTCCGCCACCGTCGGAAACCCCCAACAGTTCTGCCAATGGTCTTATCTTGTGCGGCGCGCCCCCATGAAGCTCGTCTCCTCGGATGAACGGCGCGTTCCGCTTTATCACAAGTATGAAGAAGAGTACCTTGTCGACCGCGCCAAAGACCTCTTCCATCATGGCGAATATCCCGTGATTATCTTCGTCTTTGGCCGACAACAATGCTTCGATTACGCTCGCCTGCTCAAAAGCTGCCGACGTTTTACCACCGACGCCGAGCAAAAGCTGATCGAGGCCGCGATCAACCCGATCCTCTTGCCCAAAGGCATGGGCGAAACGCTGCGCTCGTTGCTGATGCACGGCATCGGTGTTCACCACGCAGGGATCTTGCCTGCCTACAAACGCCTTGTCGAAGAACTTACCCTCCAACGCCTGATCAAATTCGTTGTCAGCACCGAGACCATCTCTGCGGGCATCAACCTTCCTGCCAAACGTGTGGTCTTTCCGAGCCTACGCAAACACGTCTCTGGCAAAGCCCGACTGTTGCGGCCTGACGAATACCACCAGATGGCGGGACGTGCGGGCCGCCCTCAATTCGACACCGAAGGCATCGCCATTACCCTCGCCCCCGAACAAGTCGTCCAAGAACTCCGAAAAGAACTTGCCGATGCTGCCCGTTCTCCCTACAAGATCGACGAAGCGCAGATCCGACGCCGTGCTTATTCTCGCGCACGCACAAAAGCCCAACAGAACGACGATATCATCTGGGATCAAGAAGCCCACCAATCCCTCGTCGATGGCAAACCTGCTGCCCTCAAAAGCCACACCAAGATCACCGCCGAACAGATCCTTGCCATCGGACTCCCCGACCTCAGCAGCGAGCGCCTGCCCGGCGAAGATCTCGTCAAAGCCGAGATCGAAGCCAAAGAACGAAAACGCCTCGAACGCGAACAAGAGATCGCACAACGCGAACAAGAAAAAGAACGCCGCGAACAACAACGCGCTCTCGGTAAACGCGGCTCTGGCCTTGGCTCCGCCTTTACTTCCCTCTCCACCCTTCTCCCCACTTCACCAGAAGACACTCCCCCCCCATCCACCGAGGAGATCGAACCTCTTACCGAAAACACGCAACAGCCCCCATCCACCGAGGAGATCGAACCTCTCACCGAAAACACGCAACAGCCCCCATCCACCGAGGAGATCGAACCTCTTACCGAAAACACGCAACAGCCCCCATCCACCGAGGCATCCGAGCCTCCCACTTCCACCGACCCATCGTCTCTCCCAGTAAACGATGCAGAGCAAGCCGCACCTATCGCGGAAACAGACGATGCCTCCGCCCGTATAGAGGACACGGCTCTCCACCAAGAGGCGGCCTTCACAACGACCTCTGCGGAAAATGCCGTCGCTCCGACGGTACGCCCTGCACGCTCTTTTTCGCGATGGCCCGAACACGAACGAAAAAGTTGGATAGAACAAGCGATGGCCTTTGAAAAGCGCCCTCGCATCACCGAAGCATCCACAGAAACATACCACGACGTCGTGGACTTGCGCGCTCCCTCGAAGCAACGCAAACACTTCAAAATGGATCAGGACTCTACAGAAAACTTTGCCCATCTTGCGGGACTTCCGGCGTATATGAAACTGGATATCCGCACGATCATCGACAACCTTTTCCTTGAGGATGTCGAAAAGCGCGAAGCGCACAAGATCCTCGTCAAGATCACTGCAAACCTCAAAGCGATGGGTGTTCTCAACGAGCGCGGCATCCAAGAAAAAGGCGAGTTGATCGGCAAACTGCGCGGAATCGACGGGCCGTATGTGTATTATTGTTTGATGGAACACGATCTGTCTTATGTGCAATGCCGCGAATTGGTCGAATACCTCGTCGATCACGACGTGATCCAACGACGCCTCAATCGCAAAGAAGAAGACGAAAAAAGAGACTGGATCCGCAATCGCTTACGAGAACGGCGGCAAGAAAACCCGCAGATCACGTGGGACGATGTGCGCGAAGAATATGAGCGCGAATTCCCCCGTAAGCTCGAATGGATCGAAGAGCTTCATCAGCGCTTTTTGCGTCTAATCCCGCATCCCGAACTACACGGGGGAAAGCTTTACAAAAACACTTGGGCGCAGATCGAAGATCAGCAACAAACCTTTGTCGAGTTCGTCTTACGCCACGATCTCGAACAAGAAGAAGGTAGCCTGTTCACTTACCTTGCTCGCGTGATGAAAAGCGCCCGCTTGCTTCACGAAGTGACGGGTATTCAAGAATTCCGCAAGATCGAAAGCAGCATTCGCTACAAACTGGCCGTCATCGACGACCGCATCCTCGACGAGATCTGGTAGCCCCAAGCACAACCGTTCGCATCGCTCCCTCCCGCTGCGCTCTCCGCCCCAACGAAAACCAGAAACCCGCTAGTCCAACGAAAACCAGAGATCACCTTCACACAAAACAGGCGATCGCTCCAACGCCACCAAGGCCAACTGCCCAGAATCCGAGCAAACAGGTTGCAGCGTGAAAGAACGTATCCATGCGTAGCCTCGATGTTGATCTTCACGCATACACTGTAGCCGCTGGCCTTGCGAGAGAGTCCCCGTATAACACAAGGCATACCACCAAACGAGATCCTTCCCTTCCTGTGGGGCTTTGCGCACCCACTCACCCCAAGAGCGTTCCCGCAGCGATGCTCCACGCAAGCGATCTCCCACACACAACGATACACCACCCACCCATTGCACCCACCCCTCTTCGCACAGGCTCGCACACGGTCCACCCTCCGCCCACAACGAACGGATGCGAATCAACCCGATTATCCGACCGTTTCGCATCACTTCAAAAGAGGCCCCACGCCGTATCTCTCGCCCTTCCACCGAAATCCGCGCAAGTCGCAGCCCTTCGGAAATCGTATACACCCGAATCACGGACGATTGCGTAGATACGTGGCTCGTTCTCTCTGACAAAAACGGCAGCGCCAAATAAGACGTGTTGGTGTCGTGTGCTTTGCCGAAAACTTCGTCCTCACCGCCTGCTCTGTTTGTGCTTGTCTGGGCCGAAGCAACTCCGAGCGATGGCGGGCATTTTTCTTCGACCACAAACCCCGCTGTCGGCCAATGATCCAAGACTTCGTAGGCAAGGGCTGTTGCGCTTGGTTTGGCCCCATAGGCAAGGGCCATTGCGCTTGGTTTGGCCCCGCAGGCAAGGGCTGTTGCGCTTGGTTTGGGAAGTGGAGTGCGGCCTTGTGTTGCGGTGGTTTGGGCGTCATCAAGACCTCGCATCTTTTCCCTCCATTGGGTGGCGTGTGGCGGCGATCCGTTCGGTGCGTGCGTGACCTCGGATTGCGCTGAAACGTTCTCGCCGTTGGGTGACGGCGATGCTCGGCTCAGCGCACGTTGCGTTCGTAGATCAAGCGCAATCCTTCGAGGGTCAGATCGGGGATGGATTCTTGGATCAGCGCGGAATCTTGCGTAAACAGCGAGGCGAGTCCACCCGTCGAGATCACAAAAGGGTTGGCCTCATCGATCTCTTGGAGCATGCGTTTGGTGATCTCATCGATCAATCCGACGTAACCAAAGAACAGCCCTGCCTGCATACTTTGGACGGTATTGCGTCCGATCAAACGAGAGGGGCGTGTCACTTCGACACGCGGGAGTTTTGAGGCTCGTTGGAACAGGGCTTCCGCAGAGATGCCGATCCCGGGAGCGATGGCTCCGCCCATGTATTCGCCGCGTGGAGAGATGGCATCGAATGTCGTCGCTGTCCCCAAATCCACCACCACACCACCTTTGTGATAACGCTGATAAGCGGCTACCGCATTTACGATGCGATCCGCTCCGACTTCACGGGGGTTTTCGTACAAGATCGGCATCCCCGTTTTCAATCCGGGGCCGACCTGCATCGGTTTTTGGCTAAAATAACTCTCGCACATATCCTCGATCACACCGCTAAGCGGCGGAACCACCGAGGCCATGATCACCCCTTGTACATCCGAGGATTCGATCTTGTGATGTTGAAGCAGCGAACGCACCAAGACACCGTACTCATCGGCAGTACGATCGCGTGAAGTCTGAAGACGCCAGTGATGCACAAGATCTTTGTCCCGATACAATCCCATCACAATGTTGGTGTTTCCGATATCGATCACAAGCAACATACGCAACTCCCCAACCATCGCAAAGGGAGACCGCGTTCACGGTCCCCAACCAACCCAATGTTCGCCGTCTTCAAAGTACTCTCTCTTCCAGATCGGCACAACCTCTTTCAATCGATCGATGGTAAACGAACACGCCGCAAAGGCTTCTTTACGATGCGGCGTCGAAACCGCGATCGCAACCGCAAGATCACCGATCGCCAACGTCCCGACGCGGTGATGGATCGCGATCTTGGCTTGAGGCCATTGTTCGAGGGCTTCATCGACCACACGCTGCATCTGAGTCAGCACCATCGGGGGGTAGGCTTCATAATCAAGATGCGTCACAACACGCCCCTGACTTTGGCGACGGACGGCCCCTGCGAAGGTGACGACGGCCCCTGCCTCGCTGCGCTCCACAAGCCGCGAAACATCGGATACATCGAGTGGATCGAACGACAAGCGCAGACGGCCTTCTGCGGCAACAAGGCTTTCTGGTGGCTCAGAAGCCGCAGTTCGTGGATCGGGCGCACCACCACTCACAGGCGGCAACAGCGCGATCTCATCGCCATCACGAAGCGGCTCGTGAGACTCGGCGTATTGGTGGTTTCGAGCGATCGCCACACGCTCCACGATCGACCCCAAGGACGGATGCTTTCGCCCAAGTTCTCGCAAAAGTGCTTGAATATCCGCTCCCTCTGCGATCTCGATATCTTCTTCTCGCAAACCCACAAGTTCGCGCAACACCGCAAAATAACACACTCGAACGCGCACACGCACCTCGCTTGCTAACGCATTGATATGGCTTGTGATCAGGCTTATGCAGTTCGGTGGTTTTTGTGGGGCGTTGCCCCACACCCCACAAGGGAGCGCGGCTCCCTTGACCCCGACTTGACGGGGAGAGCACAGGTTTTTCAAACCAACGACAGCGTCGCTTGAAGTGCCGCGAACACGTCTTTTTTGTCAACACCGTGGCGCGTTGGCTCTCGTTAAAAACACCGCTGCATCGGCTTTTTTTGGGAGCATCCGATGCCGTGATGGATGGCATTCGCCGCGTTTTCGTTACGAGGCTTGTGGTGTGCCTTGCCTTCGGGATTTAGCTGGGTTAGCTAGATCGTACCAAGTCAAACAAGTGCTCGCTGCGCTTCACAAATTGGATGAAATGAGTGAGTGAGATGGAACGACATCAACTTTATTGGTATATCGTGGAATGGGAAGAAGAGGATCAAGTGTTTGTGGCGCGTGTCGCCGAATTTCCTTCGCTGAGCGCACACGGAAACACACAAGAACAAGCGATGGCCGAGTTGCAAGGTGTGGTTGCGTTTGTGTTGGAGGATCTAGAAGAGCTGCGCAGTCGGCTAAAAAACCCGTGTTCGCGTCATGCCTAGCGGAGCCGCTGTTTGTTTGAAAAACATCTGTTTGTTCCGCCGATACGGGGTCAAGGGAGCCGTGCTCCCTTGTGGGGCGTGGGGTGAAACCCCACATCGCGAACCCAACCGCGCAAGCCAAGCCAGAGAACGAACAGAAGAAAGGTGTAAGGGATGTCGGAGTGGCTTCGTGTGAGTCTCGTGATCGCGTTGTTTGTTTGCTACACGGTGTTGCGGGTTCATGCGCGACGGAAACAACGGAGATATCCATCGCCCCCCTTGCCCGAACAGTCGCCGAAGATATCGCTTTCCCCACAAGCACCTCGCCAATCTCCACAACTCAACCGCCCAAGCGAAGGTTTCTTGGGACGCCTCGGGCGTCGGTTGTTGGTGGGCGTGTTTTTTGTGGGGACGCTGTTGTACGTAGTGGTGCTTCCGTCGACCAAGATGTCCTATGATTGGGCGCGTCAGACGTATCTTTTCACACAGCTGGATATCGCGCAGTGGTGGGGTTGGTTGGGCCTTGTGCTGGCGCTCGGTGGATTGGGCTTGTTGGCGTGGTCGCACCATGCGCTGGCTCAATTTTGGAGTCCAGAGATCCAAGTGCGTGACGATCATCGGCTCATTCAACACGGCCCCTACCAACGCATCCGACACCCGATGTACACTAGCCTATTTTGCTTTTTTGCGGGAGTTTCGCTGATCTCGGCAAGCTTGTTATTGGCGGTGCCTGCGGCCTTGGTCTCGCTGTATTTGGTGAACCGCACACGCGCCGAAGAACGGTTGTTAACGATCCATCTTGGCCTGCCTTACCGCGAATATGCCCAAGTGACGGGGCGATTCTTCCCAACGCTTCGGCGAAAAAAAACAGCCCACCGCCCCCGAACAACCGCCCAAACCACAGATCGCCCGTCCGATTTCGATCCTCCCTCACAGCCTTAGCCGCGACATCATCGGACTCACGCTGTTGGGCAGAAGAGGTGGGGTGCCACCCCATACGCGCCTTGTGAAGCGGAGGAAAGCCCCCCACCCCGCCCTCCCCCGTGAACAGGGGAGGGAGCGAAAGTCGGAAGCCTCGGGGATTTTGTTTTTTCATGACGCACGCTGTATGCACGAAATGCAGACGCT
>JAKLKB010000182.1 GCA_023150835.1 Myxococcota bacterium
TTGCCGCCTTCGGGAGTGGAGACGCTGTGGGTGTCGGCGAGGGCCTGTCCACCGAGGGCTTGGATCTCTGCAACCACTTGGGCGGCGGGGCCTGCGCTGATCTCGCCGCTGCCATCGCGGGCGATCCCGATATCATTCACCACCACTCTTGCTCCACGCTTGGCCAACTCCAGCGCGTATACACGGCCCAATCCGCCCCCTGCGCCTGTCACCACCGCCACCTGTCCATCAAAGCGGATCGCATCAGGGCGCTCGGCACCTGCGCTTGCATAACCCCGATCCATCAGGATCTCGCCACTTTGGGAGTGGACCACTTGGAAGTAGGCTGCGCTTCCCTCTTTCCAGATCCGCGTCTCGATCGGTTCGCCCGGGTACAAGGGCTTTGAGAAGCGCGCCTTCAACTCCCGCAGCTTGGATGGATCTCCCCCCGCGAGGTGTTTGATCAGCGCTCGACAAGCGTAACCATACGTGCAAAGCCCGTGCATAATCGGTTTTGAAAAGCCGGCACTTCGGGCAAATTCAGGATCGACGTGCAGCGGAAAAAGATCACCCGAAAGCCGATACAACAACGGCTGTCCTTCCGATGGATAGGCTTTTTCGATAATATCTGGCTCGCGCTCCGGCAGGGCGTACCTCTCGGGCGGAGCATTGTCTCCACCAAAGCCCCCATCATTTCGACAAAACAAACGAAAGACGCTTTCAAACAGCTTTCGCCCTTGCCCGTCGCGGGTGAGCGATCGTGCGATCAACAGCGCGCCTTTTCCTGCGCCTTTGTCGTAGATATCTGTGATGCGGCCTTCTGTCACGAGCTTTCCCTTCGGTGGGATCGGGCGGTAAAAGATCAGTTCTTGTTCTCCGTGCAATATCCCCGACAGATCCGCCCCCGAACGCAAGATCACTTCCCCTAAAAACCCGTGGATCGCCGCGATCCCAAAACTTGGAACCACCTTGAGTTCTTGCTCATAAACATACGACATCTCGTCGAAACCTGCCCCCACACCCAACGCGTACAAGATCGCGTCCTTTTCCTCGTATTCCCGCTCATACGGACCCAATCGCTGCCCGATACTCTCCAAATTCAACGCCATGCTTTCTGTTCCTCCTTGCACTTCCGTGTTGCTTGCTGTTCTTCGTTTGACGGATCTCGCGCCGAGTCAGTCTTGTTTCCAAAAAAGGTGATGGCGGATCTTTGCTTTTGTCTCGGTGTAAATGGAAAAAAAACGAGATAAAATAGGCGTCCGATTCAATAGACCGGCAAGGCGATCTTTGAGCGAAAGCGTTCGAAAACTATGCTCTGCGCCGACGTGTCGAAACACATCCTCATACTGTAATAGCACGGCAGCTTCAGCTGTCGATTTTAAGAATCGCCGAGACATATCCACCTCCGTATCTTCCATCTTTATGCCCTCCGCATAAGGGCCAATTTGTCGATGAAATGAGGCTTTTTTGAGATGTGGCTGATCTGAATAAATCAAAAAAGAAAAAGCCACATCAGATTGTCTCTTGCAGAAAAATCGTATTTTTTTTTCTTGCTGGTGGTTATCTTCGTAATTCAAAATTGGAAAATAATCATAATTTCCTTTCACCGTATAACGAATGAATTGCAGATGCTCAAAGCGGCGAAGCGCCCAAACTCCTTGCTCCAAATAATCACTCGACCGCTCTATGAGCCAGTCATCTTGTAATTGTAAGATAAAATCTCCTGTTGCTGCTGCCAGCCCTTGGTTTGTGTTCGCTCCAAGTCCTCGGTTTACCAGAGAGCAAAGGAAGATATCAAAGGGCATTTTTCGGATCTCTTCTTGGACAGATAGTGGGCTGGCATCGTCACAAACGATGAGTTGCAATCGGTTTCGTGGGTAGGTCGTGTTCTTTAAGAAGCAATCAAGCGTTTTTTGCAACAAGGCAAGTCGATTGTATGTAATAAAAAGCACAGAAATGAGCGGTAAATGTTGCTCGGTACTGGGGGCTTCTTGGTGAGAGGGCATATGGATCTCGTTCCTTTTTGTCGGGAAATGATGCGGCCTATAGTGTGATCGCAAAGCGTAGGGGCATCCCCCTGTGGCTGCCCAACAATCGGGTGTCTACGCACTATCCTACGGGAACACATCACTCGGATATCGTATAAGCCTCGCGACGCATGATTACCGCCCCAAACCACGCAGGGTCAAGGGGCGACAGTCCGCGGCGAGGTGTGGCGCATCACCTCGCACCCCAATCCAACAAGCCACTCCTATCCGATGAGGAACCCGAGAAGCCCCCGATGCCCTTCGATGTTCATACATCACGGCAGATTAACACCGCACACTCAAGATGAGCACGATACCGAACCCGCTCTTGACTTTGTTGATCTCCTCGGCTATACCGCAACCCAATGCGGTGATATCTAGCCAAACTTCGCACCCTCATGTAAAGCTACGGAACCATGAGAGCTTCGTCAACGACCCGCCCCGACATGGAGCGGGCTTGCTTCGGTAAGCCCCGTTGACCCGCCCCAGAAGCCGAGGGAAACTTTGGTGGAGGAAACGTTGGGAGAGAATAGATAGGCATAGTCGGATGCTTCTCCAGTCCGATGCATCTGCGGGACACGCGGACAGTCCTTGGGTAAGGCTGCTTCGTGTCTTCAAAACCTCTCGTCCAACCGGGCCTTAAGAACTTGACCGAAACGCACGTTTCGAGAACACCCCGTCAATATGGGGAAAGGTAACGTCTTCATGGCACTAAACAGAGTCCTCGTCTTGGACTTCAACCATCAACCCCTGATGCCTTGTCATCCTGCACGCGCTCGCCAACTGGCATTGCGAGAGCGGTTGTGTGGGTTGGTTGTACCGTTGGAAGTCGGCAGCGGGGGGCAAACGAAGTACAACCGCAGCCGACAAGAGTATCGGAAAACACATTGGCTGGATGCGGTGTGTGTGGGCGTGTCAGGAGAAAGAGTGTGCGTGGACTTCGCGCAAGAAGTGCTGGAGATCAGAGCGATGGGACGGGGAAGTCGGCAGAAGTGTAGCGTGGATCAGTACGGTTTGCGAAGCGCGAGACTCCCAAGGGTCGTCTTCCCCCGAACAGGGGCGAAAGCGAGACAGAAGAAAGTACACGGTTTTCAAACAGGAGACATGGTGGAAGCGGTGGTTCCGAAGGGAAAGAAAGCAGGCCGATACGTCGGACGGGTGGCGGTGCGAAGCACGGGCAGTTTCAACATCAAAACCCGAAGTGGCGCCACACAAGGCATTTCTTACAAACATTGTCGTCTCCTTCAACACACCGATGGATACGCCTACACACGAAGACATGACGGCGCTTCCTCCCCCCTCGCCCATAAGGGGGCTTCCGCGCCGAAGAGACGGTGAATCGTTCACGTGTAGCTGCGTCAAAAGGTAGAACGTGGTGGTTGTTTGCCCTGCACAGAGCGCAGCGTGGATGGCAAGCTAGGGAGTCCGTAGGTTTTTTTAGGTGCGATCGAAAAGCAGTACACAAAAAATGGACGAAAGCACGATGGTGCGGAGAGAACGATGATCGAGAGTCCACATTACAATTCAAATGATCCGATCGAGATCGCGCCCGGGGTGTTTCACCTCGGCGTGCAGGACGCGAGACACAGTTTTTCGAATATCCCTTACCTGATCGTCGATGGCGACGAAGCGCTGATCTTGGATCCCGGATCGGCAAAACCTGAGTTCTACGCGACCGTTTTGCGAAAAGTCCAAGCTGTTGTCGATCCAAAACAAATCAAATACATGGTCGTTCAACACCAAGATCCCGATCTGTGCGCGGCTCTGCCCCTTTTTGAAAAACTGGTGGATCCCGATGTGAAGATCCTTGCTCCTTTAGAGGCCCAAGTTCTGCTGCAACACTACGGATGCCAACATGATGTTTACCCCTTGGATGACGGCGACACCCTGACCATGAAACATGGGAGAACACTTTCGTTTATCATGGTTCCTTATTGTCATTTTGTTGGTAATATGATCACTTATGACGCCCGAACCAAGCTACTTTTTAGCTCAGACGTCTTTGGGGGATTTACGGGAAAAAGTCTCTTGTATGCCGATGACGATTATCCCTTCCAACTGAAAGTGTTTCTCGGACAATACCTCGGCTCCAAAAGAGCCTTGGAATATGCCCTCAAACGCATCGAACTTCTCGACAAAACCGATGGAATCGAGATGATCTGTCCCCAGCATGGATGCCTGATCAAAAAAGAACAGATCCCCATGTACCTCGAAGCCGGTCATCAGCTCGAAGTCGGCGGAGAAGTGGAAATGCTTGCCAAAAAATATGCAATTTGTTTGGATTGAAATTGGAAAAGAAAGGATATATGCTGAAAAATAAAGGAGAAATCAACATGGATGAAAAAGAAGTCATCGAATTGATCTTGATTACCGCTCTCAAACTGACCCAAGATGAAGAGAAATTGGTCACGTTGCTTACCGACACAGGCATCTCTTTAAACGAAGACTTGAGCCTCCATTCGATCGATGGCTTGCCAACGGAGGTTTTGAAAAAATTAATGGTCAACCTAACGCAATTGCCTGTAGTAAAGATCAGCGCCAAGCAGATCATCCGCAAAAGTGGACTCACCACTCCCAACTCGCTTGGCAAGTCTTTCATCGTCTAAGAGAATCTCGCAACCGTGATAGAGTCCCACAGGGCGATCTCTTTCAGCAAGTCTTTACGTCGCGTAGGAGAACCTTGTCACACAACTCTCCAGTCCATCCATCGGAACAAACACTCGATCAGCGGATCAAGGAAGCGCTCGCCCTCGCAAGAGGCGATTTGTCCGTGACTATCGTTCCTCATGCAGCGGATGACGAACTCGGCCACGCGCTCAAGAAGATCGCCGAATCGATGAGAAACAAAGCAACAGTCATCGAATTGATTGCAGGGGGAGTTCTGTCCACACAAGCCGAACTGGCTTCGGAGGATGATAATCTAGGAAAAACCATCAACAGGATGGCAAAATCTCTGAAAGACAAGATCCAGCTTACAGAAACCGTTGAAAAGGGGGAGTTGTCGTACAACATCGAATTGGCTTCGGAGTCAGACGAACTCGGCAAGGCTTTACAAAACATGGTCGCCTCGCTTCAAAGCAAACTGGAGGTGCTCGAAGCCATCGCCTTGGGGGATATGTCGATGGAGGTCGAACTGGTTTCCCCCGACGATGAACTTGGTTTGGCCTTCCAAGCGATGCTCCAAGTCCTTCGGAGTAAAGTTGCTCTTGCCGAGTCCATCGCACGAGGGGATCTGTCGAAGAAATTATTACTCGTTTCCGAAGCCGACGAGTTGGGCAAAGCGCTACAGGCGATGGTTGCTTCGCTTCAAAGCAAGCTGGAAGTGTTGGAAGCCATCGCTTTGGGAGATATGTCGGTGGAAGTCGAGCTTGTTTCTGAGGACGATGAGCTGGGTTTGGCTCTGCAAGCGATGCTCGAAGTTCTCAAGAATAAAGTGTCTCTTGCGGAGTCCATCGCTCGGGGCGATTTGTCCACCGAATTAAGATTGGCTTCCGAGCAGGATTTTTTGGGCTTGGCTCTGCTGAAAACGCGAGAGTCCTTAAAAAATAAAGCGAAACTCGCTCAAGCCATCGCCAAAGGCGATTTTTCCATGAAGGTTCAACTTGCCTCCAAGTCCGATGAATTAGGAAAATCACTTCAAATTATGGCGGACAGCTTGGCCACCATGCAAGAAGCCGTCGCCCAAAAAATGAAAGAAAAATCAACGATCATCGAGATCTTTGAAAAATTTGTTCCCAAACAATTCTTGAACAGGATCGCGATCGAGGGCTTAGAAAAAATTCAATTAGGGAGTGCTGAGAGCGATAACATTACCATTCTTTTTTCTGATATCCGTTCGTTTACGACATTGTCTGAAAATTTAGCACCACAGGATCTGCTCGACTTACTGAACGCTTATTTTAAAAGGATGAATCAGCCGATCTACGACAACGGCGGCTTTGTCGATAAATTTATTGGCGATGGCATTATGGCGTTGTTTACCCATCATGGTATCTCCAAAGCCGACGAAGCGCGAAACGCGATCAAAGCGGCCATCGGGATGCAAAAAGCATTGCAGGACTTTAACGAAAATCATCCACCTCTGGGCGCTGCCCCCCTCCAGATGGGGATCGGTGTGCATACAGGTTTTGTGGTGATCGGAACGGTCGGTTCGGAAGATCGGATGGATTCGACGGTGCTTGGGGATGCCGTCAACATCGCTGCTCGGCTAGAGGGGCTGACGAAACTTTATCAAGCTTCGATTTTGATCAGCAGCAACACCTTTTTTCTTCTCGATAATCCCAACGAATTTTCGATGCGATTTATTGACCGTGTGACTGTCAAAGGCAAAACAGACGCGATCTCCGTCTTTGAAGTGTTCGATGCGGATTCCCCCCACATCCGCGAACGTAAATTCAAAACCAAACATGCCCTAGAAGACGCCATCTCTTTGTTTTATTTGAAGCAATTCGACAAAGCGCATACACTTCTTGATCAGTGTTTGTCTTTATTTCCTCAAGACAAAACCGCTCAATTATACAAAGAACGATGCGAAGAAATGCTGCTTGCGACCGAAAAGCACGAAAAGGAGCCTCTCTCGTGGAGAGCGAACTGGATGATCGGCGTGGATGTGCTGGATCAACAGCATGAAGAGCTGTTTCGTCGGATCAATACGCTATTTAAAGCCATCGAACATGGAAACAATCAAGAGGTGATCAAAGTCGTTCAGTTTTTGGAAGAGTATGTCTTGTATCATTTCGAGGAAGAAGAGCGGCTGATGCTGGAATATGGATATCCAGAGTATTCGTTTCACTTGTCCCAACATCACCGATTTATCGAAGATTTCAAAAGTTTGAAAAGAGAGTGCGAATCTAAGGGCAGCAGTTTTCATTTGGCCCTGCGCACGCAATGTCAAGTGGTCGATTGGATGATCCACCATATCGCCAAAACCGATCGGAAGCTAGGAAAATACTTGAACGGAAAACTGCGGTAGGACCGACTCAACAGCGATATGATATCGGCCCGTTGTGTGATCGCAAAACACAGGGGCAGACAGGTGTGGCTGCCCACACCAAAGGGCGTCTACAGCGGAGCGCACCACTCCTTCGTGTGCGCTTCTCTTGGATTATCGCATCATGGGTGCCTTCGGGCTTTTTCTCTGCCGCTTCCACGCATCGTTGCGTTGAAGACTGCCAACCGAGAGGGAGAACAGAACATGAAGCAAAGAAACATTCGCTTGTTGACGGTTTTTTGGGGTTTGGGGCTGCTCGTTCTTGGAGTTGCCCATTGTGGAAGGGGCGGAGGCATCGACGATAAAATCACGTCTGCGGATGCCCAAGCCGCTTATGTCGGACAAGATCTGACCCAAGTCCTCAGCGTCAGTATGGAAGCCTATATCGCACCGACAAGCAGCGCACTCGAATACGAGTTTGGTGGTCGTCCCCAACTTCCCGAAGGCTACGCAACGATCCACTCCGCGCTCACCGAAGAGCAAATGAACAAGGTTGTCAGCGAAGTCAAAACGCAGCTAGACAAATCAACCAGTTCCACCAGCGGCTGTGTCGCGGTCGCTCCCATCGACAGCAACTCGCTCAAGATCACATTCACCAATTGCGCTTTTGGGCAGATCAAAGTCAGCGGTAGCATGACCTGCGCTTTTGCCTTTGAGCGGGTGAAGCGAGAATTGCTCGTGACGGTCACTTTCGCCGACTTTACGGTCAACGGGCGCAAAGTGGAAGGTACACTCAAAGTCGCCGTTGGTATCGCCAACAAAACCGAATTGAAACTCGCGACCGAAGGCTCTTTGAAAGTCACCACCAAAGAAAACAAGACCGCTGAATTGCAACTGAACGCAACGGTTGCTCTCTCCCCCCAAAAAGAGACCATGACCCTCAACGGTACCGGCACCGTGAACTACGACGAAACCTCCTACAACATCACTGCCAAAGACGTTGTCGTCAAGTTCGGCGATGGTGCCCCGTCTTCGGGCAGCGTGAGTGTCACTTTTAAATCTGGAAAACTTCAAACCACCAACACCGTCGAGATCGTCTTTAGCTCAGAAACTGTGACAAGCGGCAAAGTCGAAGTCAAAGTGAACGGAAAATCTGTGGGGATGATGACTTCAGAAGAACTTCTCGCTCTCCTCAAAAGGGGTGTTTAATCAACTGATGACAAAATTTCGCATCAAACACAAGACGATAGGAGGCCGATATGCTTATCGTGACTATCGAAGAGGCACAATCTAAGTTATCCGAATTAATCGATGGTTTGGCGAACGGAGAAGAATTGGTGATCGTTCGTAACAAGCAACCGATTGCCCGCTTGTTGGCTGAAGCGAAGCCTGAGCGCCAGCCTCGCAAAGCGGGAAGCGCGAAAGGAATGCTCGCCATCTTGACCGAAGATCACGAGCATCTCGATGGGTTTGCGGAGTATATGGAATGAGAGTGCTGCTTGATACGCATACGTTCTTGTGGTTTGTCCTCGACGATCCTCAATTGAGTTCGACAGCCAAGATTCTCATCCAAGACTCGGCCAACGATGTAGAAGTCAGTCCTGCAAGTTACTGGGAGATCGCCATCAAGATTAGACTCGGTAAGTATGTTCTGTCGCAACCGTACCAATCGTTCATGGAAACACAGATCGCAGCGAACGACTTCCGCGTGTTGCCCATCGAACCTAGACACACGGCGTTGCTCACCACGATGCCATTCCATCACAAAGACCCATTCGATCGGTTGCTTGTCGCTCAAGCCCTGAACGAGGACATCCCCATCATCAGCGTCGATGTTCAATTCGATTCTTATGGTGTGAAAAGGCTATGGTAAAGTCGAAGTCAAAGTGAACGGAAAATCTGTGGGGATGATGACTCCAGAACAGCTTCTCGCTTTCCTCAAAATAACGTAATCGCAGCGTTGTGGGAACGCTGGTGTTTGGCTTCGCGCTTATTTACCTTCTGGGGGCTTAACGGGTGTGAGATGCTTGAGCGATCAATCACAGAATTTTGCACCAAACACAAACAAGACGACAGAAAGCCAGCATGCTTATCGTGACCATCCAAGAAGCGCAATCTAATAGGACCTACGCAGTTGAAAAGGGAAACCCTGAGGTATCAGAACGTTGTAGGGGCGGTTCGCGAACCGCACCATTGGCATCAGGTTAAGCAATGACATCGGAAACAACAAGAGGATCGGGAGTATTGTGTTGCCATGTTGACGGTCGTTTTCGACGCGAACTGATTTTACAATTGTTACGGATGACAAGGGAAAGAGCCTCAAGCGCCAT
>JAKLKB010000016.1 GCA_023150835.1 Myxococcota bacterium
TGGGGACAAGCTCTTTTGACGTGGGGACAAGCTCTTTTGACGTGGGGACAAGCTCTTTTGACGTGGGGACAAGCTCTTTTGACGTGGGGACAAGCTCTTTCGACGTGGGGACAAGTCTTCATGTACGATATCGTATGATGTACACACAAAGGATCGTACACAGACGCCCTGCCATCGGGCAAGCAGCGCAGTGGGTCCCCAAAACTCCCGTGTTCGCGCCGATTCAAGCGAAAGAGTCGTTGCGTGAAAAGACCTGTGATCTCATCGCCCCTCTCGGGGTCAAGGGGGCAAAGCTCCCTTGTGGGGCGTGGGGTGAAACCCCACAAAACCCATCCAACAAGTCATACGAAATGCGCCCATAGTGTTACCGTAGCGGTGTAGGGGCAGCCCCCTGTGGCTGCCCAAGAATCGGGCGTCTACGCAATATCTTACGATCACACATCGCTCGGATTTCGTGTCGGTTCTATCAAAGAGGGGGATTAGAGGGGGGATTAATAGCGGTAGTGATCAGGTTTGTAGGGGCCTTCGACGGAGACGCCGAGGTAGCCGGCTTGATCTTTGGAGAGCTTGGTGAGTTTCCCGCCGAGTTTTTCGACGTGGAGGCGAGCGACTTCTTCGTCGAGGCGTTTGGGGAGGACGTACACGCCGACGGCGTAGTCTTTTTGGGCGAGTTCGATCTGTGCGAGGACTTGGTTGCTAAAGGAGTTGGACATCACGAAGGAGGGATGGCCTGTTGCGCAACCAAGGTTCACAAGGCGGCCTTCTGCGAGGAGGTACACAGCGCGGCCATTGGGGAGTACATACTGATCGACTTGGGGCTTGATGTTGATGTGCTTGATATCGTCGGCGGCTTGGAGTTCTGCGACTTGGATCTCGTTGTCAAAGTGGCCGATGTTGCAGATGATCGCTTGATCTTTCATGTGGCGGATATGTTCAAGCGAGATGATATCGCGGTTGCCTGTGGCGGTGACGTAGATATCGGCTTGGGGCAAAGCGTCTTCGACGGTGGTGATCTCGAAGCCTTCCATCAGGGCTTGCAAAGCGCAGATCGGATCGATCTCGGAGATCAGGACGCGAGCGCCGTATTGGCGCATGGAGTGAGCGCAGCCTTTGCCGACGTCGCCATAGCCGCACACCATCACGACTTTTCCAGCGAGCATCACGTCCATGGCGCGTTTAAGGCCGTCTGCAAGGGATTCACGGCAACCATAGAGGTTGTCGAACTTGGATTTGGTCACGGAGTCATTGACGTTGAACGCGGGGAACAGCAGGTCGCCTTTTTTCATACGTTGGTAGAGGCGGTTGACGCCCGTGGTGGTTTCTTCGGATACACCGCGCACATGGGGAACGATCCCGTGCCAGCGCTTGGGTTCTTCGGGCAGAAGTTTGTACATCAAGCGCAACAAGCATTGCTCTTCGCGGTTGGTCGTGGTGATCGGCGGAAGCTCTTTGGTGGCCTCGTAGGTTTTTTCCATCTCCAAGCCCAAGTGCAGCCACAACGTCGCGTCACCACCGTCATCCACGATCAAGGTCGGGCCTTCGTTGTTGGGGAAGCGGAAACTTTGATCCAAACACCACCAATACTCATCGAGGGTTTCGCCTTTCCAAGCGAAAACAGGGGTTCCTGCGGCTGCAATCGCCGAAGCAGCGTGGTCTTGCGTCGAAAAGATATTGCAGCTTGACCAGCGCACATCCGCTCCCAACGCTGTCAACGTCTCGATCAACACAGCCGTTTGGATCGTCATGTGCAACGAACCCGTGATGCGATGGCCTTTCAAGGGCTGTTGTGCGCCGTATTTTTCACGGATCGCCATCAGGCCCGGCATCTCTTTTTCTGCGATCTCGATCTCTTTGCGGCCCCACTCTGCCAACGAGATATCCGCAACTTTGTAATCCTTGGCGATGCCAGCTTTTTTTGCACTTGTATCCGAACGCATCAGTTCTCCTCAAAATAGAATAATATCGGCCCCTCAAGAACGCACTCGAAGGCGATGGATCATGCAACCCCTCAAGCGATCCCAAGGCGCTGCAAAAAGACTGCAAATGCCTAGCGGCACCTCCCAAAAAAGTCAATACCTTCTTAACGTAGCCCCCACAAACCCATCCAACCGCGTCCCCCCGATGGGCTTAGAAACCGCCGGACATCATGCGCCAGTTAAAGAGTTTTGCGTAGTTTTCGCGCAAGCGCAGGGCCATCATTTTGCAGAGAGCTTGGAGAAACAGAGGATCTTTTTCAGCGATGCCATCATGGGAATGGAGCAAGTGTTGGCGCAGAGCGAGCAAGGTAAGAGGCCCTTCGTGAGCGAAACAGTCCGCAGAGCGGACAGCGTTGTCGGCGACCAAGGCCATCTCTCCGAAGAACTGGCCTTGATGCAAGATCGCAAGGGCTTCTTCGCCGACGCCCGGGATGCGTTTGCTGATGCGGGCTTCGCCAGAGAGGATGAAATAGAGGGTATCGCCAAAGTCGCCTTCGTAAAAGACGGCGGCTCCCGAAGGTAGGTGGACTTCTTCGCCGTGAGCAAAGAGGATCTCGATCTCGGAGTGGCTCAGGCCGATCTGCTCGAAGGCTTGGCGCTTTTCATCATCGCGCATATAGCGAGCGATCACGGGCAAGGCCCCCGAAGAGCCTGCCCCGACGCCTTCAGGGGGAGCAAACCAAGCGGGGCGAGAAGGGGCTTTGCTGCGCGGGATCTCGGTGACAGGGGCTTTGAGAGGGTCTGATCCAAAAAACTTTTTCATTTGTTCGTTGGAGCGTTGGAGCTTGTCGGCCAAGGAGCGCCAAAAGCCGCGATAGACATGATAAGCGAATGCCGGATGTTCCGAACAGATCTGTCGCAACGGCTCGTGTTCAATGGACCAAAGCTGCACGTCCGATTGGGCTTTGCAAGCGGATGGATCTTCTTGGCCGTCGATCATGGGCAATTCGCCGCACAGATCGCCAGCCCGAAGGGTGCCGTAGCTTTGATCACCAAAAGGGGTCGAGGCGTAACTGAGCAAGGTTCCTTGCAAGATCCCAGACAACAGACGGATCGGCGCGTGCATCTCTTGGAGGACGGTTCCGCTGGGGTGGGCTGGAAAAGAGAGGTGAAAAGAGAGTTGTTCCCATACAGGATCGGGGGCGCTCGCAAACAGGGCCAACGCACGCACCTTTCGCAGCAAATCCTGCTTCCCTTCGGTCAATGGAATCATCCAAATCCTCTCTACTGCCTCACCGCAAACCACCCAACACAACGGCTCCATCGTGTGATGGTCTTGTGATCTGCTCCACCAAGCACCGACCTTCAAAACGCCTTTGCTCTTGGCGAGTATTCTTTGTCTTCCCACCGCAAGTCAAGTTTCCGTCCCCCATCACAAGGTGTGGCTGTTACCTCAAGCGACCGCAGCCACAAGGCGAGGCAACAGCGCGTCCACAAGGCGAAACAGGCCGCGCAGATCTTCGATATCCTCGCCGAGATGGGGTGCAGCCAGCGCCCACGACTGTTTGCCTGCAAGCATCACCAAGCGATGATACAGATCGAAGTGTTGTTCGGAAAGTGCGTATTCATGGGCCGCAAGAGGCTCCAGCTTTTCAAACGCATCCTGTAAGCTCATGGGCAAGGTTCCCCATGATTCGCGTTTTTCAGCGGACAGACTGAGGAAAGAATGTTTGGGATGATCGGCGAGAGAGCGATTTAACAAAAACCCGCCAAAGGGGATGTGGCGTTCCAACAAGACGCGCTGAAAGTACAAGGCTTCTTCCAAGGCCAATGGATCGGGGCTTGTGACCAAGAGGTGCGAAGATTCAGGCGAGGCCAGAACCCGCCGAACGGTGTCTGCGTGTTCTTGGAGCGTATCGAAGATGTGCAGCATGAGTCCGACAAACTCTTGGGTATCGGAGAGGAAGCTAAGTCCTGCGACTTGCTCAAACACGGAATTCAGGAGCTTTCGTGCGCGATTGAGGAAAAAGCCAGAGCTTTCGCTTGGCGCAAAAACCCGCAAGATCCGAGAGTCCAAGAAGCGCAAGATCTGATCAGGAGCGTTCAGAAAGTCGATGGCGTTTCGAGAGGGCGGAGTATCGAGGACGATCAAGTCGTAGGTTCGACGCGAATAAAACTGGAACAGGCTTTCTCCAGCCATGTATTCTTGCATCCCCGCCACAAGATGCCGCGTGGCCTGATAGATCCGCGTTTTGTAGATGCGTTCGGCATCTTCGGGAGAAGCGGACAGCGTGCGGATCATCTCATCAAAGATCGGAAACGGCTGAACCATCCAAAAATCCAAGGAGCCTTGGATATCTTGTTGTTCAGGCACCAATCGAGCGATGTCCACGCGCTGAGGGGTGTCGGCGTGTGCAGGCATCCCCAAAGCATCCGCAAGGCGGCGTGCTGGATCGATCGTGACCACCAGCGTTTTGCGCCCAAGCAGCGCCCCAGCCACCCCCAACGCCGCCGAAGTCGTCGTCTTTCCGACACCACCCGCCCCACAGCACACCACAATCCGCTTGTTTTGCAGCACCCCACGCAACGCATCACGTGCGGCACCTTGGTTCAAATGTTCGCCTTGCATCTCTTCGTCTGCTTTCTGTTGTTTAGGCCGCTCGTCATCAAGTGTCATGCAGCGTGACACAGTTGCCCAAAAGCTCCGTGTTCTCGCCATTTCAAGCGACAGAGTTGTCTGTGTGAAAACCCTATGCTCTCTTCGCCTGATACGGGGTCCATAGAGCCGCGCTCTATGGCGGGGCGTGGGGTGGAACCCCACAAAACCTATTTCGCTGCGCGAGTCGTCTGCTTTCTGTTGTTTAGGCCGCTTGCATCAGCCAAGGCTCGTCCAAAAAGATCTGCATCAGGGCCGCCATACAAGCTCCGGGCTGCTCGACCCATTGTTCTTCGAGCGTCAACAGCGGTACGCGCCCTTGTTCGGCGAAGCCTTGTTGCAGCCGCTCCAATGCCTCACGAGCGCGCAAGATCCGCCGCAAACTCCACTCTCCGAGTACTTCGTTTCGGTGCGTCAAGAAGAACTCAAGCAAAGACTGACGTTCGCTGTCCTCGAATGGATCTTGTGGGATGCGGTTAACGATCACACCTGCGATCGGAACGCGATCACGGCGCAGCCCATCCAGAAGCTCGAAGGTTTCGGAGACAGGGAGGGGTTCGGGCAGCGTCACTGCCACAGCCCCCGTCACTTTGGTGTCATAAAAATAGTGTTGTGCTTCTTCGATGGCTGCGCGGATCGGCCCCCCTTGAAAGATCTGCAAAAACGGCTTGGGCAACGAAGTTAGTGCCAAAGCGTGGCCTGTCGCGGGCAGATCCACCAACACAACGTCGTAATGAGCGCGGCCTGTTTTAGGATCTTTTCGGATATACGGCAACATCCGATAGATCAAGCCCAACTCCTGAAACCCGGGCGCAGCCATCAAAAACCGCGTCAAATATTTCGAATTCATCGCAGCCTGCGCCATCATCTTGAAGGGAACTTGATCGATCAAAAACTGAAAATGCCCACCACGCGGAGTTAATCGCGCACAAGATATCTGCGGCGATATCACATACGGTTCGTCTTTGCGAAACGCATCAGGCCCCCCCAACAACCGCAACAGCGTCGACGGCGATTCGAGATCCCGCTCCAGATCCAACGCCAACACGCGCTTGCCTTGCTTTGCCGCAACACGCGCCAAAGCCGCCGTGATCGTGGTCTTCCCCACGCCTCCCTTGCCTGTCACCATAATAACGCGGCGATCAAATAGCTTCTCCAAGACGACTCCCTTTGCTGCAAAACGAACATCCCAACTTCCGCACTCTTTTAGCAAATCACACCCCACCACGCAAGCCAAAAGACGCCCACCATCGCTCCTTTCAATCCATCCTCGGAATGGTTTGTGGGGTTGAATTGGTTTTGTGGGGTTCCACCCCATACCCCGCAAGGGACGTTCGCCCCTTGACCCCGTGTTGGCGAAAAGAGCGTCACTTTCCAAACCAACGGCTCCGTCGCTTGAGCGGACGCGAACACGGCTTTTTTTGGCAACAAGCCACTCTAGTACAAGTCACTTCGCTCTGTCATGAAAAGTCCACCGCTGTCCTCCACCGCGACGATGCCAAAAGACACCCACCATCGCTCCTTTCGATCCATCTCTCTGTCCCGTCGCTCTTTTGGGCGAACACCACGCTGCACTCCCCCAACGATGCGCCGCCCCCTAAAGACACATCACTCCCATCCATCCGACCTTTTCATCGTCGCAACACAAAAGGCACATCCTTTGCGCTCGGCTCCACGCGAACGCCCGCCCATCGACTTTTTCATCCCCGAGGATACCGAGATGCCACCATCGCTTTCTTCGTCTATCGACACCACAACAACCGCCCACGCCAGCGCCACAACAGCCGCCCACACCAGCGATCCGATCACCCCCAAACATCGGAGGCTAAGCGTGCGGCCTTTTTTGGTCTGGCTGCTTTTGTGGGGAGTCGGGTGTTTATGTGGAGAACACCTTTCGATCTCGCCGATCCTTTGGGGGCTTTGTACGACGCTCTCGCTTCTTGTCTTGGTGGTGGTGTGGTGGCGCTCTCACGCTTCCACGATGCTTGTGTTGGGTTGGGTGGCGTTTGTGCTTGGGGCATTCTCTCCGATCCTCTCGATGTCCCGACAAGCCCAAACGATGGACGTGATCACTCCCGCTCTTTTGAACAGACGCCTTTTCTTCGAGGGCGTTCTTCTCCAACCGCTTCAGCCGCGCCTCGTTCCACCATATCGCTACCCGATCCCAAAACGCCATCTTCGCCATCCCAAGGGCGTTTGCAACCATGTTCCTCACGGTGTAGAGCTTCCGCCAAGCGATCCGCCCACACATCTGGGTAGCGCGCCCTTTTTGCTTCGACGATGGTCCCGCGAGAGACAAGGCCCTTGGAAGCCGATCCATGAAAAGATCATCCTTCAAATCGTCGGTCCCAAGGCATTTTCACGCGGCCAATGGATGCGGCTTTCCTTGAAACTGCGCCAACCTAGACGTTACGCAAATCCGGGACAGTCCGATCCTTGGCGCGCTCTCGCCGCCGAAGGCATCCGTTATAGCGCTTCCACCAAACACGACACACTCGCTCCGCTCGATATCCCCCAACCCTCCGCCGTTCTTGCTGCTCTCGATCACCTCCGCCAAGATGCCCGACAATGGCTACAAACCCACGCCCGACAAGCCGAAACACGCGCACTTTTTCTTGCGCTTTTGTTGGGCGACCGCAGCGAGATCACCCCCAAGCTGCGCGATGACTTTGCGCGCACAGGAACCTCCCATCTGCTCGCCATATCGGGGCTTCACCTTGCATTGGTGGGTGGGTGCTTCTTTTGGCTGTGGTCTTGGTTGTTGTCCCGCAGTTTGTGGTGCTTGCTGTACACGCGCCCGCGTCGACTCGCTGCGCTGTTGACCTTGCCACCGACGTATCTGTACGCCTTTTTGAGCGGCCCTTCGGTCTCGACCCAACGGGCTTTGTTGATGATCAACATCGCTCTCTTTGGCGTGATCTTTTTGCGCAAAGGTGCCGGACTGATCAGCCTTTTCACCGCAGGATGTTTGATCTTGGTGTGGGATCCCAACGCACACACCACCCCTGCTTTCTTGCTGTCCTTTGGTTCGGTGTTTTGGCTAATGACCCTCAGCACAAACATCCCACATCTCGATGCCTCCGAACCACACGACGCCTCTCCCTTTGTTCGCCGCTGCCGCCAAATCGCGCATATCGCGTCCCGATGGGTTGGTCTGCCGTTGTTGTCCTCTTTTCTTGTGATGCTTGGAACCTTGCCTGTGTCGTTGGACTTTTCTCCGCACTTTCCGCTTCATGGGCCGTTGGTGAACCTGATCGCGATCCCGATGTGCGGCTTTCTTTCGGTAGCCTTGGGGTTGTTGGCGCTTTTTCTATCTTGGCTCTGTCCGCCCCTTGCGATCGCGGTGTTGTGCGTCGCCGATCTTTGTACGGCATGGTTGATCGCGTGGGTGCGCCTGATGGCCTCTTTCCAATCTGCGATCCTTTCGCTCCCACCGCTGCGTCTCGGTGAGATCTTGGCCTTGCTCTGCTTCTTGCTTGCACTTGCGACATGGCCGAAGATGCCGCGTGTCTCGCTGCTCCTTGTGGCCTTGATTCCGTTGTTTTTGTTGATCCCACCTATGCGATCGGCACTTCAGCGATCGTTCCGCCCCACCCTCCAAGTCGACTTTCTTGATGTCGGCCAAGGCGACGCGATCTTCCTCCGCTTTCCGAACCAACAAACCATGCTCGTCGACGCAGGGGGCGAAGCCTTTGCGCCTGTCGATGTCGGAGAACGTGCGATCCTCCCCTACCTACGCCACCAACGCATCCACCGCCTCGATTATGTCGTGATGTCCCACCCTCATCCCGATCACTTCGGCGGCTTTTTGACGCTATTTCAACACATCCCCGTCGGTGAGTTTTGGCACAACCAACAACGCGGCGGGCATCCGCACTATCGCAACCTCCGCGAGATCTTGCACAAACAACGCATCCCCATGCGCAGCTTTTCTCGCCCCACCACCCGCATGATCGGAGAAGTTCGTCTCGATATCCTTCACCCTTTCCCCGGCCCTCACGAAGGTTCGACCTATTACTGGGCTCTTCACGCCAACGACAACTCACTCGTAATGCTTCTCACCTACGGCAATACCCGACTCCTGCTCACGGGCGACATCGAAGAACGCGCCGAAGAGATCCTCACCGAACGCTATCCCCACCTGCGCGCCGATCTGCTCAAGATCCCCCACCACGCCAGTCGCACCTCTTCCACCGCCCGTCTGCTCGACCACCTCCAACCGCGCCATGCCTTCGCAGGCATCGGACGACAAAATCTCTTCGGCTTCCCCCATCCATCCACCCTCCAACGCTACAAACGCCGTCGTATCCGCCTCTGGCGCACCGATCTACACGGCATGATCCGCGTCCACATCCGCAAACGCTCCTTCTCGATCCACCCCACCCTTTCGCCCCCCCCACCATCCCGCCCCGACCGCGCAAAGATGCCGTAATCCTAACGAGGCTTTTTTCGTTGCGGGTGTAGAACAAAAAAGCGGCGACGGCGATCGACTAGAAAGATCGTATCGCCAGCAACCATCGCATCGCCGATCCGCGCAGGAGTTTGGCCTTGAAGCTGTTGCAAAGGAAAGGTGCGCAGCAATCGAAGGCTCTTTGCCGAAAAAGCCCGAATACTGAGAGGAAACACCGCGTACACTTCTCGGCCCTGTCGATCGCTTCCAAAGGCGAGGACCTGCTTTTCGGCTTGGGCCCGATGGGTGGTCTTGCCCGAAGAGATCGCGGCACGCCACAGCTTGCCCTGATAGCGCCCTGAAAACAAAAGATGGCGCTCGTCATGCGAAAAAATAGCCCGACTCTCGTATCGTTCGACAGCGAACCTTTGAACGACCGTACCTTTTTTCAGATCCAACAGGTACGCAAAGACCCGAGGTTGGTTAAAAAGCGTGTGATGTTCGAGCAAAACAACCCGTCGTCCATCCCTACCCCAAACAGGAGCCGAAAGCTCGTGCGGATGTTCTAAGATCGCGAGTTCCATGACCTTTCCCGAGGGAAGATGAAAGGACATCACCGCGCTGCGCAACAACGGTCTCACCGGGAAATCGTCGCTCTCGGACAAGCACAGATTCGGCTCGTCGCGTGGTCCGCTGTCGAGGAAATACAGCGTCTGCGTTGGCAGATCGTAACGCAAGATCTCCGCATGACAGGTAAACTGAGGAAGCGGCACAACGCGGTGCAGCCGTCGTGCTGCGACATCCCAACGCACAAGGAAAAAATCAAGCTTTCGAGTGAAGGGGTCATCGCGCCGAGTGGAAAATAGCAACATCGCGGCGTTTGTCTTGGAATCGAAAGATAACATCCGAAAACTCGCCCCTTTTCGCTCTTCCACCCAAGTGGATAACGCAGGATATCTCTCCCAAAAATCGTCGAACGATGGCGCTGGAAGCTCTCTGAGCCGTTGCTTTGTGGTGTCCCAGATCCACAACGGCGCGGGAGAACAGGGATGCCAATGAACAAAATCGACCAACAACAGATGGGGCTGGAGCAAAGGATGCGCACCGATCGAGGAATTGGCGTACGATGGACGCTGGATCTCCGTGACCTGCCAAGGCTTGTTTCCCCACCGAACGGAGCGTGAAGACAGGATCTTGAAGGGGGCCCACCGCCGCGAAGTATTCGGACACGTGGCCCGCCACTCCTTGGCCGAGATGATAAGTTCGGCACCTTCGATCTTTTGGTGTTGGAGTCCTTTCGTCGGATGATAATAGAGATGCCCCCGCCACAAAACGCCTTGTATCGGTCGCTCTTGTTTTTGCAATATATGCAGTTGTGCTTTGATGTCTTTGATCTCCTTGGTGGATCGCTGTATGGAGATCGGTAGTTGTCGAAGTTGCTCTTGCACATGGCCTGAGCGAACTTTCCCCTGCCATCGTGCGGGATCACCTCGATAGATTCGGAGTTGCTTTTGTCCTGTGGATACAATGTACTCCGCCAACACCCGCCGTCGTTGAAGCGTGCGGATCTTCAACGCAAGCGCACGCAATTGCATGATCTCTGCTCGTACCTTCGGCGGGATCGCTGCTTGTGCAGAGGAGAAGAACACCATCCCCATCCCCATCCCCATCAGCACCATCCCCATCCCCATCCGCCGCCCGATCCACCCGCCCCGTTCCCTCAGATCACCAAACCACCACTGCTGCTTCATGTTGCCTCACCCATCCGAACAGAAAGAACGCCTCACCCAACTCCCACGAAAGCATCGCTGTGCTGGGGCCGATGCGCAAAAGCAAAGAAAATGCCACCCCCTTTCGTGCGCTCTTGACGATGGCAAAACGGCGTGTATAGTGCGCCGCATTCCGCTTAGTGCGCCCTTCGCGTGCGCACGTTCATCACACCTGCCTCCGCAGGTCTCCACCCAACACGAGGTGATATCATGGCAATCCGTATTGCTATCAACGGTTTCGGTCGCATTGGTCGTACAGTCCTCCGCCACGTCTTGGACAAACACAACGATGTCGAAGTCGTCGCCATCAACGATATCGGCCAACCCCAAGCACTTGTTCATCTGCTCAAGTACGACTCTGTGATGGGCCGCCTCCCCCAAAACGTCCACCTCGAAGGAAACATCCTGCACATCGAAGGCAAAGGCTCCATTCAGATGATCGCAGAACGCGAACTGACCAACCTTCCGTGGAAATCGCTTAACTTGGACTTTGTCGTCGAATCTTCGGGCGTCTTCCGTAGCCGCTCCAAACTCGAAAAACACCTCGAAGCCGGCGCTCCCAAAGTCCTGCTCACCGTCCCCTCCAAAGATCCGATCGACGCCACCATCGTCCTCGGTGTCAACGATCACGACCTCAAAGCCGAACATAAGCTGATCTCCAACGCCTCCTGCACCACCAACTGCCTCGCACCGATGGCCAAAGTCCTCCACGAAAGCTTCGGCATCGAACACGCCATGATGACCACCATCCACGCCTACACCAACGACCAACGCATCCTCGATGCCCCCCACGAAGATGCTTATCGCGCCCGCGCTGCCGCCGTCAACATCATCCCCACCACCACAGGCGCTGCCCGCGCTACCGGCCAAGTCCTCCCCGCACTCCAAGGCCGTATCGATGGCGTTGCCATGCGCGTCCCCGTCCCCAACGGCTCTGTCGTCGACCTCGTCTCTGTCCTCAGCAAAGAAGTGACTGCCGCCGATATCAACGCCGCCATGAAAGCTGCCGCTCAAGGCCCCCTTAAAGGCATCCTCGAATACACCGAAGATCCCATCGTCTCCACTGATATCCTCGGCAACCATCACTCCTCGATCTTTGCCGCTGACTCCACCATGGTCCTCGGTAAAAACGGTCGCATGGTCAAAACCGTCTCGTGGTACGACAACGAATTCGGCTACTCCTGCCGCGTCGTTGACCTCCTCAAAAAAGCCGCCTCCCTCTAAAAAACCACCCCCCCTCCAATACGATATCCGAGCGACGTACACAGCAACGGAGAGCACGTAGACGCCCGATGATTGGGCAGCCCCCTGTGGCTGCCCCTACCTCTTTATGATCGCACGATGGGCGGATCTCGTCTAACTCAACGGGCGGATCTCGTATTACAGGTTCGCTGCGCTTTATTGAAAAAACACCCGTCGGATCGCACGATTGGCAATCTCTGTGACGTAAAGGTTCTTGTATCCGCCTTCTTGCACAAACGCGAAGTAGGCCACCCCTGCAAACAACGCAACGGACGGGAGGCCGTCCATAAACCCATGAGCGTCTTGCCCAACAAACGTTGTGACATGGAAATTGTTGGCGATATCGATCCGCCGAATCTTCGAATACTCCGCAACATACAACATCCCCCCTTCCCACAAGATCCCCAAAGGCGAAGCAATCCCCGCATACACGCCAGAACCGTCACTCGATGAGGCCGTTCCATTGCCTGCAACGGTTGAGGTCGCTCCGCTCGACGACAAGACTTTACGGATCCGGTGGTTGCCCGTGTCGCTCACATAAAGATCCCCCTTGTCGTCCAACGTCAATGAAGACATCAAGCTAAATTGGGCACCCGCGCCGCTTGTTGTGTCGTTTTTGTATCCATAGGTGCTCCCCGCCAGCGTTGTGACGATAAGACGATCGTCGATTTTACGGATCTTGTAGTTCGCACGATCTGCGATATAAAACACGGACAGCTTAGAATCAAACACGATATCCACGGGATGGCCAAATTGAGCGGTTTGTGTTGTACCGCCTTTGTCGCCATAGGCGGTTCCTGCGAAGGTTGTGACTTGCCTTTGGGCTGATATCTTGCGGATGCGGTGGTTGAACGTGTCCGCAACGTACAGTTCCCCGTTAGGTCCCCACGTCAAACCTTGTGGCCCCCAAAAAGTCGCAGAAGCAGCCGCACCATCCGCACTTCCACGAGCGCCTGTTCCTGCAAACACGCCCACGCTCCCCGAAGGATAGATCTGGAGGATCTGGTTCTTCGTCGGATCAACTACCAAGAACCCGCCTCCGGGGTACTTGACGATCCCTGTGGGGTACGCAAACGGCGTGTATGTTGTGTGTGCGCCTCCCGAGATGGTCTCCGTATACGGGCCGCCTACGCAAACTGAGTTACGGCACACATCACCCGACAGGCACTTGCCGAAGCATCCGGCACAATACCTCGGATCGCTGCGCGTATCTACGCAAGCGAGCGGGGTTCCACACGCTCTATGTCCAGACATAGGGCAAGAACATTGACCATTCGTACACCGCGCATCGACCGGACAAGCCTGAGCGCACTTCCCACAATGCGCGTTGTTTGCCAACGTATTCACACACGCGCTGCCGCACAACTGCGTACCGCTCGGACAAGAACAAGCCCCTATTTGGCAAGTACCGCCCGTTGCACAGGCTTTGTCACACGTTCCGCAATGCTTCGCGTCGGTTTGCAGATCCACACAGACAGTCCCACACACCGTCAAGGGAGCACCGCAAGATGCCACACATGCGCCGTTTTGACAGACCGTAGTCATTGAGCAAGCCTTCCCACAGGCTCCGCAATGCTTCGGATCTTGCTGCTTGTTCACACAGATACCGTTGCAAAGCTCCGTTCCTGTAGGGCATCCGCAAGCCCCCTTGGTACAGACTTGACCCGCAGGACAGCTCTTTGCGCACTGGCCGCAATGCTTGGGATCGGTTTGGATATCGACACACCCTGCACCACAACGCGTCTGCTGTTTTTCGCACGCGATCAAGCAAACTCCGGCCTCGCAGACGTCACCCGCCCCACACACCACCCCACAACGACCGCAGTGTTTCGCGTTGGTTTGCAAGTCCACACAAAGCGTCCCACAAAACACCTCTTGCTTTGGACAGGCGCAAAGTCCCGCCGTACAAGCAAGGCCCCCACCACAAGCGTTGTTGCATTGGCCGCAATGCGTCTGACTGGTTTGCACGTTCACACACTGACCACCGCAAAACTTCTCTCCTACGCGACAAGGATCTTCGGGTTCGGCCTCTTCGATCTCTTGCTCGCTAGGCGGCTGTTCTGCCGCAGCATCGGCTTCTTGTGCAGGTTCGGCGCTCTCTGCGTTCGGCTCTCCTGCCTCTGCGCTTGTGGATTCTTCGACAACGTTCTCAGGAGCGTTCTCGGTGGTCCCTTCTACGGTCTTCTCAACCTCCCCTTCTGTGGGGGTTTCGCGGCTTTCTTCAACTGTATCCGAGGGGATTTCAGCGCTTGTCTCGTTGACCTTTTCTAGGGTGGCGTTTTCATTTCGCCCCCACAACACGCACAAGCCGCGCTCGCAATAAGCCGAAGCATCGAGCTTTTTGCATTCTTCATCAAGCTGACACGTCCACTTTTCGCTTCCATTCGGTAGCTTGGGCGAGTCGACACACCCGATCCCCACAGCACACAACATCAAAAAAACAGCCAAACCCCGAAACATCGCAAACTCCCACAACAACGGCCTTCCCAAACACACCGATCCTGAAAGGCCGATACACCGTTTCTGAAAGGCACAATACACTGATCTTGAAAGACACAATGCACCAACCGCGAAAAAGACGCCCCACACAGCACAAGGACTGTCCCTATGGCCTTCCCAGATCATCAAGATCATCGCATCCAGATCCGACGCAACGCTCGATTCAGCCCATCCGCCACGTACAGCGAGCCTGAAAGCCACAAGATATCGGTGGGTTGATAGAATTGTGCGTCGAGTACGCCGCCATCTTTGTAACCCGGCGTCTTTCCGATCAGCGTGCTGACTTGGTTGGTGGCGGGGTCGAACTTGCGGATGCGATGGTTGTCGCGATCTGCGATGTACAAGGATCGTCCGTCCCATGCCAGCCCCATCGGAAAGCGAAACTTTGCGGATCCTGCGGTTCCATCGGTGAGGCCGAAACCACCCGCTGCCACCGTGAACACCTTCTTTGCGTTGAGATCGATCTTGCGGATACGATGGGATAAATAATCGCTTACGTACAGGTTTCCTTGACCGTCAAGCGCAAGTCCCAAAGGATAGTGAAACTGCGCAGTGGTCAACGAGGTGCCATCGCTCGTTCCCACTTTCCCGTTGCCCGCAAACGTCGAGACCTCGCCCAACAGCGTGATCTGACGGATTCGGTTGTTCGCCATATCCGCAACATAAAACACCTTGGCATTCGCATCATAGACGATGCCTCGCGGAAAGTGGAACTGCGCTTTTTCTCTTGTTCCTTCTTTGTCCCCCAACGTCGACCCAGCAAACAAACCCACGCCCTTCGTCGGATCCACAAAGCGGATCTTGTGGTTCGAAGTATCCGAGATAAACACAACACGATTCGGCCCTTCGGCGATTCCACAAGGATCGGAAAGCTTGGCCGTGAGCGGATTGGCGCTATTTTGGTCCCCCACCACCGATCCCGCCCACGTCCCCGAAAGATTCGGTCCCGAAACCAACAGCACCTGATCTTTGTTGCGATCCCCAACCAACAAGCCTGTATGCGAAACATACCCCAGCGCGCAAGGATAGCTAAACGGCGAAGTGACGGCGGGCGCGATCGGCCCTGCCATCGTCGTCACATACGGAGTCTTGCGACAGCCCCCACCGACACAAAGCTCTCCCGCGAGACAGGACTTTCCGCACGTTCCGCAATGACTGTTCGATTCTTTGAGATCGACGCATTCGCCTTTGCAATGTGCCAGCGCCGCGTTGGAACACACACAGGAGCCGCCCACGCAACTCGCGTTGCTCGCACAAGCATCCTCGCACTTACCGCAGTGCTTGGCGTCCGTCTTCACGTCGACACACTCTCCTTTGCACTCTTGCCGTCCACTCGCGCACGAGCACGCCCCATTTTGACAAGTCGCCCCCACCGAACAAACGCTGCCACACGCTCCACAATTCTTCGGATCGATCATCACATCCGCGCAGACGTTGGCACACGCAGTCGCTGGTTTGACACACGCAGACACACACGCACCACCTTGGCATAACGGCGCAGCATCCGCCCCACAAGACTGCCCACAGTCCCCACAATGCGAAGGATCCGTTCGGATATCGACGCAAATACCGCCACAATCTTTCTTGCTCCCCGCACATCCGCAAAATCCGTTGAGACATCCTTGATCGTTTCGACAAGCCTGACCACACTTCCCACAATGCCTCGGATCTTGCTTGGGATCCACACAAGACATCCCACAACGTATCTCCCCCGTTTTGCAAGGCGTTTGACACAGCCCGCCCGCACAGATTTGGCCCGACAAGCACGCGGCATCGCACACTCCGCAATGTTGCGCGCTCGCTTGGATATCCACACACACACCGCCACACAAACGCCCACCATTCGGGCAAGAACAGATCCCTCGCTGGCACACCTCAACGGCCTCACAAGCATTGTTGCACTGACCGCAATGCTTTGGGTCGGTTTGGGTATCGACGCAAGCGCCCGCGCAAAACCACTTCCCCTCCGCACAAGGATTCTCTGGCTCCGCCTCTTGGGCCTCTTGTTCGGTCAGTTCGCTTTCCACCCCAGTATCGGGTTTCTCTGGCGATTCCACTACAGCTTCTTGAGGCTCGACAGCGATCTGTTCTTCCGCACCGTAAGGCTCTGTTGTCGAAGCATCACCGCGCTTCCAAAACACACACAGCCCCTGTTCGCAATGCGCCCCAACACCGAGCTTTTCGCATTCTTTGTTTTCTTGGCAAGGCCACAAGGCGCTACCTTCGGGAAGTGTCGGAGATTGCGTACAGCCCCACCACACCACACCACAAAAAACACACCACGCAACCATTCGCCACATCGAACGCTCCTGCTTAACCAAGCCGCCAAATCTCGGCTCCCTCTTTTGCTCTTATGGCACAAGACGCTTCTCGCGCCAAGGCTTTGCGCCTGCCTTCGCCCAACCTCCTACGCCCCACCAAAGACCCACAGGCGCTTGCAAAAATCCCCAAGATGTGCTTTTTTCCCCTTCTTTCCTCCAACTTGACGGAGCGGACCTCGATTCTTATACGGATAGGAGTGACGCAGTTGGCAAAAAAAGCCGTGTTCGCGAACGCCCAAGCGACAGGGTCGTTGGCGTGAAAAACCAGCGATCTGTTCGCCAATACGGGGTCAAGGGGCGACAGTCCCTTGTGGGGCGTGGGGTGACACCCCACAAAAACGACCCAACTGCGTAAGTCCTATACAAAATCCGAGTGATGTGCGATCAACGGGTCACTCGGAGATGCCCGATTCTTGGGCAGCCGCAGGGGGCAGCCCCTACACCTTTACGATCACACAACCAGCGGGCCTCGATCCCCATGCAAGAAGCACATACCCCGTCCACCGCTTGGCACCTACTCGCCCACTCCAACGAGATCCCCGAAGGCATGTGCCTGCAAGTCGGATTGGCGGGGCGTTCCTTGCTCGTCTGTAAAGTCAACGGGCAGATCTATTGCGTCGAAGATCGCTGCTCTCACCGCGATATCCCGCTGCATCGGGGCTGGCTCGAAGGCTATTTGTTTGCTTGCCCCCTTCATGGAGCCACCTTCGATATCCGCAATGGATCTCCTTGTCGACTCCCCGCAACGCGACCGATCGCCAGCTTCCCCATCCAAATCGACGAACAACAGCGCGTCTTTGTCGCATTGCCTGAGCCACCCACCAAACAACCCAAATCCCCCCAACCTCCGAGGTAACCGCGCATGACAGTACAGATCGGCATCGTCATGGACCCCCTTCAAAGTATCAAAGTCGCCAAGGATACGACCTTTGCGATGATGCTCGCCGCACAAAGTCGTGGCTGGGATCTTTGGTACATGGAACAAGGCGATATCTGGGTCAAAGACGGCTCCCCCCACGCCCGTATGCGCCAAGTCCGAGTCCAAGACCATCCCCTCCATTGGTTCGATATCCTCTCCGACAAGATCGCCCCACTTCGCGATCTTGACACGATCTTGATGCGCAAAGATCCCCCCTTTGATATGGAATACATCTACACCACGTATGCCCTCGAACGTGCCGAAACAGAGGGCGTTTTGGTCTTCAACAAACCTCAAGCCCTCCGCGATGCCAACGAAAAATTCTATCTCTCTTGGTTTCCACAATGCGCCCCCGAAACGCTGATCACCCGCAGTTCCGCCCAGATCAAAGACTTTGTGCAACAACATTACCGCGCCGTCCTCAAGCCCCTCGATGGCATGGGCGGAGCCTCGATCTTTTCCCTCAAAGCTGATGATCCCAACCTCAACGTCTGCATCGAAACCGTCACCCGCCTCGGACGGGCTTTTGCGATGGTCCAACAATACGTCCCTGAGATCACCCTCGGCGATAAGCGACTTTTGCTGATCGATGGAGAACCCGCCCCCTACGTCCTCGCACGAATCCCCCAAGGAACGGACTTTCGCGGCAATCTCGCAGTCGGCGGAAAAGGCGTCGCGCAGCCCACTTCCGAGCGCGACCGCTGGATCGCCCAACAAGTCGGCCCCACTCTTCGCGAAAAAGGCATGATCTTCGTTGGACTGGATATCATCGGCGATTATCTCACCGAGATCAACGTCACCAGCCCCACAGGTATGCGCGAGATCAACAAAGCCTACGACACCGATCTCGGCGGCCAGCTCATGGACGCCATCCAACGCAAGCTCGACGCTCGCCCCCCATCGAATCTGCGCAAATAAACTTGTGTTTGTGGGGTTTCACCCCATAGGCGTTAGGTGAAGCCACAGATGGCCCCTCTTACGAGATCCGCAGGGCGTGTGATCGTAAAACGTAGGGGCAGCCCACTGTGGCTACCCAACCACAGGGCGTCTACAACGAATCGCACCGACCCTTCGTGTACACATTCTCGGTGCTCGCGTCATCCACCCTCATCCGATCAAGGCGACGCTCACTCCCAAGGATAAAACAAGCCGAATCGTTCGAGCAGCGAGACCACCGCCATCAAGGGAAGTCCGATGATCGCCGTGTAATCCTCGCCTTCGATCGATTCAAACAAAGCGATGCCTTCGGACTCGATCTTGAAGGAACCCGCACAATCAAGGGGCTGATCTCGCTCGACATAGCGCTTGATCTGATCTTCGCGTAGCGTCCGCATCTTCAGCGTATGCAATGAGGTGTGCGTGTGGATCTCGCCGCTTTGCGCATCCACCAGCGACACCGCCGTCCAAAGCTGCAACGAACGCCCCGACATCGCACGCAACTGCGCACACGCCCGCTCTACCGTCACAGGTTTATGCAAGATCATCTCCCCCAACGCAGCGACCTGATCGCTTCCCAAGATCAGCGCATCGGAAAAACGCTCACACAACGCTTTGGCTTTGGCTTCGGCCAAGACCTGCGAAAGACGGCGAGGATCGGACTCTTGCGCATGAAACGGAGACTCATCGAGGCCCGAAGCATGGGCTTGATGAGGGAGTCCGATCTGGCGAAGAAGTGTGCGTCGATAAGAAGAGGTGGAGGCGAGAACGATGGGGCGCATTAGCGGAGGCGGCGGCGGATGAACGGCAGGACCAACAAGAGCAACATCCAGAACGGAAGTTGTGGGGCTTGTTGGGGAGCGACGTGGCAACCAAAGGCAGGAGCTTGTGTGGGGCCTTGTTGGGGAGCGGTGGAAGTGCGTTCGTCGGTGAGGCTTTGTTGGGTGGTGGACCACTCGACTTGGCGAGTGTTGCCTTGGGCGTCCGTCACACGGACTTGGAGGGTGGGTTGTTGGAGTTCTTTGAGGGGAAGGGTTCCACCCGTGATCTCTTGCCATTGACCGTTGATCTTGGCCTCGTAGCGGAGTTCTTCGCGAGAAGAAACAGCGTCGTTGCCAGCCACGCGCAACACACCGTCTTTTTGGGTGAGTTTCAATTGGGGCGCGATTGGGTCGAACGTGAATTCGACTTTGACGGGTTCTTCTTCAAGCGAGCGATATTCGCCCTTGAGACGGGCGCGTAGGTGCACGGTGTGTTTTCCAAGCAAGTTGAGGAAGCGGTTGCGGACAGTCAACACGCCATCGGGTGCAGTGTGGAAGCCCGACCATGCGCCATAATCCACAAAGTATTGATATTCAAGCTCGTGGGGTCCGAGGTACTGAGGAACAAACAAGCGAACTTCTCCTGTGGGGGTCAGCTTTCCATTGATCGTCTTGGTCCAACCGGGGTTTTGGGTGTCGAGCTGTGCGGTGGTCATCGGACGCGGCAACAGCGGCACGCTGCTCGAGTACTTCATCGTCAACGCCAAGGTCAGCCAGTCTTTGCCGACGCCATCGCGTGTGATCCCGTCGATGTTGATGGTGATCGGCACACCAAGGGCTTTGGAGATGCTGTCGGAGATATCGATCGGGAAGCTGATCTTGTTGGTTCCGAGGACTTGGGTGATCAAGGTCAGCAAGGTGGGCAAGAGGCTGTTGATATCGCTTGCATCGACAAGGTTGGCTTGTTCAATGCGGGCGTTTTGGAGGTTCAGACGATCCGTATCGAAAGCCGCTTCGAGCGAATTGTTGGGGGTTGCGATCAGCGAAAGGCCAAGATCCATATCCACAACAAGGCGGAACAACCGAACAAATCGATCATGCAACAACACCGACAACGAGATCCCCATATCGGGGACGTACAGTTGCAACGTCGAATCGGTTTTGCCGCCGACTTGTTGGCCCGTACCGAACTGGACTTTGGGGGCTTGGGTGGGTTGGAGCTCGAGCATGACGGGCGCATCTTGGGGGACGAGCTTGGTCAGGTTGGGCGCAAGCAACGAGAAGATCCCGGCATTCAGGGGGAAGGCTCCACCGCTCAGTTTATGAACATCCGAGGAGTTGACCCGAATGCACAACAGACCTGTCTGATAGACAGCCCACATCATGCGGTTGGTGGCGGCTTTGGAAAGCGAGGCCGCAAGGTGATATTGCCCGTTCAGTTCAGGATAAGTAGAGGGTTTGTCTTGGGGTTCGGGACGTGCAGGAACGCATTTGTTGTTGGGGCTGGCTTCAAAGCCCGTATCCATCGCGAGATTCAAACCGCCTTTGACCACGCTCAGCAACGTTCCGGGGCGCATCAACAAACCAAGCGGCGTGGCACGATCCAGACCGGGGATACCAAAACCGCCAACAATCGGCGCAAGTGGAACTTGCATCTCTGCCTTGAGTTCTGCAAGCAGATCGTAGTTGGCCAGTTGTTTGCCGATCTCTGCCTCAAGAAGGTTTGTCAGCGGCCCCATCAACAATGATTGCAAAATTGAACTATTGATCAGTCCCTCCACCAAGTTCAGGATCGTGTTGCAGATGCTTGAACCCAAATCGATCGTCACGTCTTGATTGATCACGGGGATAGTGAACAGCCCGATCTTCAGTCCCGTACAAGTCGTTTTGAATTGGATAGTTGGTTTATCCAACTGCAAGCTGTTCGGTACATACTCCATCCCAACCTTTCCTGTGGTTGTGTTGGTGACAAATTGAAACGCAAGTGTACCCTTGATCTTGCCTACGGAGATGCTTGTGTTGGTCAGACTCAAACGGCCGTTGCCACAAGCGTCTCCGCCAAAAGTGTTTCGCAACGCCCCACACACGGAAATCGTAGAAGAAGAGGTACGAAGCTGAGCGTTCGGGATATCGAAGCTGATCTCTACCTTGTCAGGCTCGGTTAGCTTTACTCCTAACGTGTTTGTGCCGATGCTTCCACAAAAATTGAGTCCCGCTAATTTCATGTAATACCAAAAGTCCGGACTTTTATTGCCTGGTGGCAGCGGCCCTTTACATTCAGGATGCCCTCCAAAACCCGGAACCCCGCTGTAGGTCGTCGAACAATTCGAATTGACGGGTTCGGCCTTCTTCCCACTTGGATCTGTGCTAAAGATTTGATCTCCCAAGGAGATTCCTTTTGAGCAGTCGAGGCTCTGCCCTGCTTTTTTGAGCGCCGCTTCGAGGATCGGCTTGAGGTTTTGTGCGATAAAGTCAAAACCTTGCTGTGTAATCCGTGTACGAATGCCGTTGGCAAGAGGCGTTCCCTTGAATTTGTAGTTGGGATCTCCCCCACACGTCGAGGCACATCCTCCGCACCCCAAGCCACTTCCCGAACAACTCGCGAGAAGCATGGCCAGCCCAAAAAAGGCTACCCGAAAATCCATGCGCTTCATAAAAACCTCCTTGCCACAAAAATGCCGTTCAAACATAAGGGAGAGCGATGGGTGTACCCCTCGACAGATACTTTTGCGCGGGGTAGACCTTACACACGACAGATCAGTCCCCCACAGTAGTCGAGAAAGAAATCACCTGTCAATGCTATCCCTGCGAATCCTCTCCCAAAAGCCCTTCCTTACGCCCCTTGCTCTCTGCTTGTTCGGGCTTGTAATCCTTGCCTTTTGTTTCGCTAGCTGCGCCACCTCCTCCACCCAACAAAAAAAAACCACCGCGATCCCTTTTCAACTTCACGAAGAACCCCAATGCACCCGCTTTTACGACCAACGCACAGGCTTGCGCTTTTGTACCCCACCGCAAACCACGCTGCGCTTTCTGGCTCTGGATCCCGATCCTTTTGGAACGCGCTTTGAGGTGATCTTGCAAAGTCCCGCATCACTCGTCGAGATCCAGCTCCGCAAAGATCCCTTGCTCGCCGAAAGCACCCCCGAAGAAGCCCTTGATGCCCCTTGGCTCTTGCGCTACGGCATCGCTTATGCCGAACGGCGCGGAGTCCACACCAAAGATATCCAATCACAGACCCTTCATCCCAAGCGTGCCGCCTTTTTTCAAGCCGATGCTGCGGTCTGGTTGGCGTTCCCACTCCGCGATCCCCACTTCGCCCGCGAAGAAGTCCTCGTCCTCGCACAACGTCCCCTCATCCGCTATCTGATCAGCTTGCGTATCAGCACAAAAGCCCAATCGCCCGAGAACTTCGACGACCTCCACCACACCCTCCAAACCTTCCTCCAAGCCCTCCGACTCAAACCCTCCTAATCAGAAGAAATCCGCTCGTTGCGTACCCAGAAAGCGTAGGGGCTGCCCCCGTGGCTGCCCAAGGACAGGGCGTCTACAGCGGATCGCACCTACCCTCCGATCACACGTCTCTTGGATATCGTATCACGCTTTGGAACGCTCAATCTGTTCGAGGTTTTGGGGCGCGTTTTGTTGTCGGGCGTGTGGTCGAAGATCCATCAAATAATTTTTTGAGCGTCGGATCTTTTTGTAGAGCCTTGAACAGCTCCAAGAAGCTAAAACCAAGGGCTTCAACAGCCCCCGACAGATACAAGTACACAAAGACTTGATCGGTGCTTGCCCACTCATAGGCTTGCGCACTTGAAACGCGGCTACGTTGGACATAACCGAACCCATACGCCACATTCAAACCGAGGTTGACAGATCCCCGACCCACCTTCAAACCGACGCTCGTCGTCATTCCGATCGCGTTGAGGTACGGCACACACGCCCGAAGATTACACCCCGCTGTATCGGGTTCGATCGAGACAGTTGGATTGCTTAGTCCCAACACCACGCGACTTGCAGCAGTCAGGTTGGTGTACACCCCAAAACGCCAAGGGATCGTCGGTGTGAGGTAGACTTCAGCCCCCACATTCACATTCATCACAAAGTTGCGCCGCACTCGGTTCGGATACGCAAACAACTCGACATCTTGCGCCGTCATCTGGGCAGGATCGAGGATATCGAATTCTTGTGGAAGATAAAACGAAAGATCCACCGCAAACAACAGCCGCTCGTTCGGACGCCACGAAGATCCGATCCGAAACTCCCACGGCAAGGGAGGCTGCGCACCAATGTTTTCTTTCTCAATCAACCGCGTCTCCGTTGTCGTCGGAGCGTTCGGCACAACCGAAAAGCGATGCCGCTGCAAACGAAACGTCCCCAAACCAAACAAGCGAAACGATGACAAACTCGCCATCCACCCCAAACGCCATTGTGGGCTGATCTCCCACAACAACCCCAAACGCACTTGCAAACTCCCTGAGACCGAAAGCAGCGTACTGTTCAGACTGTATGCCTCATTTTGGCGACACACTCCTTGTTGGCAAATCCCCTCCGTTCCGCCTTGTGACACGATCCAATGATAAAGCTGATGCGCATAATACGCCGATATGCCGAGCGATACGGTGCCAAATCGCCTCGATAGCGTCGGCCCTGCCAACAACACTTGTTGCTGACGCTGTAAAACATACATCACCTGCCCCGCATTTCCCGCATCCAAGCCCTCTTCCAGATGCTCCCTTAACTGCCAAGGCACCAAGATCGATAACCCCGCCCCCCACACAGGACGGCCTGATTCATCCTTCGGGCCAAACAACGTCGCGATCCCCACAGATGCCGGAATGCTCGTCAAACTCAAGTGTTGCAGATCCGTTGTCGCTTCGCTGTTCACCAGCTTCAAACCCTTGTGACGTATCCGATACTCTAATCCATAGATCGGCAAACTCACTTCCAACTGCAATTGACGCAGTTGCGACAAACCCGCCGGATTGTAAAAACCCGCCGTCGGATCATCTGCGATCGCTGTAAACGCCCCTCCCATCCCCAACGCACGCTGCCCCACGATCAGATCCTGATACTGCAACAACTGCCCTTCTGCTCGCGCACCCCACCCCCACCACACACACCACACGCACAAAAAAAACAACCGCCGACCGACCAATTCGCACTCCCATCGACCGATGATACCACGCTTCTCCCAAACGCCCCGCAACAACGACTCCTTGGGCATACCGCACCGCACACACCTTCTTTTTTAACTCACTCTCTCACGATGCGCCACCCCCGCTATCGCACAACTCGACACGCACCCCACCCCACCGCACGACTTGACAGCTCGCCCACTCTCGCGCTAACAAAAACAACGGTGCGCGAACCACGCACATACCCTGTTCGTCGTTCCCCACACGTTCGTTCTTTCGCTCTCTTGCTCTTGCCATCCATCACTCTCCACCCAAAGGGAAGATCTCACTCCGATATCCCTCCCCACACCCAACCACGATGGTTCGATGGAGGCTTCATCTCATGAACACATGGCTACACCAATTCCTCGGTATCCCCGCTGAACAAGGCCCGTCCCTTGAGATCCAATTCCGCCTACACGATACGATCCTCTACCAAACTTCTCTTGAATACGGACAATCCTTCTCCATCGGTCGCTCTGCCCAAAACGACTTCGCCCTCGAAACCCCCCTTCTCCCAATGGATCACTTCACGCTTGTTCAATTCCACGCCAAAGGTGCCCTGATCCAATTCACTTCCACCATGCGAGGCTTTCTTCAACGCGGCAAAACATGGCAGTGCCTCGATGAACTCAAACACACCCACAAGATCCACCCCACACCCCAAGGCTACCGCTTACAACTCCCCCTCGGAGCCGCGCTTTTCCTCCATCTCGACCAACTTCAAATCTGCGCCCGTTGGTCCCATCAACCCCGACATTGGGACTCTTCCGCTCCCTTCCAACGCCGATGGAACCTCAACCGCTCCGAAGATATCCCCCTCGGCTTCGCACGCATCCTCCCCTCCTCTCCCCCGCCCACTTCGCCCTCACCACACACCCACTTCCACCACCCTCTTTAAGCAGAGGCTTCGCGTTCGCGCTTCTGTTGGGCGTAATGCTCTCGCCTTCTTTGGCGGCGAGAGATGTACGTATTCTTGGGCTTTTGTGAACCCAAACGCTTTTTCAGATACAAGCGCTCGACCTCCCAATACTCCATATCGCTGCTGTCAATAAACCAATCTTCGTAGCCATGTTTATGATAAAAGCGCCGTGTCTTCGCATAATGCTCACTTTTGGAGCTTTCTGCTTCTGTCCACACGATCACTTCGGCAGTAGGATCGAGCGATACCAACTCTTTTTCGAGGCGTTCGAGCAGTGCGGTCCCGATCCCCGCACCGTGATGATCAGGATCGACCGCCAACCAGATCAACTCAACACGGCTTGCTGCCGGGATCGAACCGGGCGTGTAGTATTGAATAAATCCCACGCCCACACCATCCATCTCTGCGACAAATCCGGGACATTCGTCGAGATCTTCGTCGATCTCTTCGAGCGCTTCTTCGTCGAACCATTCCGGCAGACGATGGGCGATCGCCGACATCGCTTTGCGATCTGCTTTGGGCCGTAACGCCCGAACACGCAGCCCACTTTTCGAGGAGGTCTCTTTCGAGAGGGCCTCTTTCGAGAGGGCCTCTTTCGAGGAGGTCTCTTTCGAGAGGGCCTCTTTCGAGGAGGTCTTGGAGGAGTGCGGGGTGGTTGGTTTTTTCTTCGGCACGGTCTTTTCCCTCGTAGGATGGAGATATCGGGTTTACGCGCTGGATAAAGAGATGATGGTACGCATCCTTTCCACAAGGTCAAGCGCACAAAAAACACACCAATAATACGAAATCCGCCCGTTGTGTTATCGTAAAAATGTTTGGGCAGCCCCCCGTGTCTGCCCGACCACAGGGCGGTTCGCGAACACTTGGACCAACTCAATCGATTCGTTTCGCTGACAACACGACTCTTGCCCCTACATGATGCGATCACACTTCTCTCGGATATCGTATTGTTTCTTGCGCCTTCTTGGAGTCTTGTTGACGCCTCTTCACAAGGCGACGCAAGATGGTTAACCTAGGCCGCGTTTCGTCAAGAAGCCGAGGTTGTTTTCGGCCTCACCTTAGGGAGTTTTGCATCGTGAATCTCGAACAGTTCTTCCAATTGCTGCGACCGACACAACAAAACGCCCGCGAACAAGAGCACAAACTACGCGATGCCATCGAATCTTGGGAACAACGCGCATTCTCCATCAACGCTGCCATCGGTCTTTTACGCGCTGCCCTCCATCTCCAACAACAGCACGAAGACCTTTTGCTCCAACAACGAGCAGCACTCTCTTCGGCCTGTGACGATCACCCGTCCACTGCCCTTGCTGCGGCATTGATCGAACAATCCCGCCACCACCAACACTTGCACACCTACACCCTTCGAGCAGTCTATCGGCAACTCCTCGAACAAAAAAAACAACTCCTCCAACAAGGCCAAGAACACTTCCTCCCCGTGATCCAGTCCCTCCCCAACGACCGAAAAGAGCGCATACTCCGACTCTTCCAACAAAGCCAACACGATATCCAACAAGTCGCGGTCTCCCGCCAAGAAGTCGCTGCGCTGCGCGAACTCGAAGAACAACTCCAACGCCCTCTCTCCCATCCCACCACCGCTGAATCAACCACACCATCAAGTCCTCCCACACCATCAAGTCCTCCCACACCATCAAGTCCTCCCACACCACCGATTCCTCCCACACCACCGATTCCTCCCACACCACCGATTCCTCCCACAGCAGCTACGTCCCCACACGAGGCGCTTTCGTTTATAGCCCTTGAGCAACATATTCAGGGCCTTTTGCAGACACTGTCCACACCCCACACAACGATCGAACACTCCCTCCCGATTGTGGAGAGGAGCGAAGGAGCGACCGGTTGAACGACACACTCGAAAACGGGCTACGCGTGATCTTGGCCCCCACACAAGCCGCACCTGTTGTCGCCATCCAAGCATGGATCGGCGTTGGAAGCGCCGATGAAACCGAAGAAGAAGCAGGACTCGCCCACTTTCACGAACACATGCTGTTCAAAGGCACGGCCCGCCGAAAAGTCGGGCAGATCGCCCAAGATGTCGAAAGTGCTGGCGGCGATATCAACGCATGGACTTCGTTCGACGAAACGGTGTACCATATCACCCTACCTGCGGCCTTTTACAAAGAAGGACTCGATATCTTGGCGGACGTTCTTCAACACTCTTCTTTCGATGCCGAGGAGATGAAGAAAGAGTCCGAAGTGATCTTGGAAGAGATCAAACGCAGCCAAGACATGCCCACCCAACAGCTCGGCCAAAAATTGTTCTCTCTGTCTTTCTTGGAACACACTTACAGACGCCCGATTATCGGGTATGAGTCGACGGTCAAAGGCTTTGGCCGCGAAGAGATGTTGCGCTTCTATCGCAAGTGGTACGTCCCCAACAACATCGTCCTCGTGATCGCAGGGGACTTCGAAGTGGACGAAGCCAAGGCCCTTGTGAAGTCGTTGTTTGGCGAGATGCAAGGCCAAGCCAATCCACGCCAACGCCCCAACGAGCCGCCCCAAACAGAGACCCGCTTTGCTCTGATGCAAGAAGACACCCAAGAAAGCTACATCCAACTTGGCTTTCATGGCCCTGCCCTCCGTGACACCGACCTTTACGCGATGGAGATGCTTGCAGTCATCCTCGGACAAGGCGAAAGCAGCCGACTCGATCGTGAACTCTTGCGCAAACAAGAACTTGTCAACAGCGCATGGTCTTACGCATACAGCCCCAAAGATATCGGCCTCTTTCTTACAGGGGCCTCACTTCCACCCGGCAAAGAGCGCGAAGCAACCGCCTCTTTGATCGAACAGATCGTGCGCCTACAGCATACGCCACCAACGCAAGCCGAAGTCGAAAAAGCCCGTACCGTCGTCGAAAGCAGCGCGATCTATCAGCGTGAAACGGTCCAAGGCATCGCCCGCACGCTCGGCTTTTATCAGTTGCTTGCAGGCGATCTTGCTTTTGAAGAAAACTTTTATCGCGGCATCGCCCGCGTTCAACCCAAGGATATCCAGCAAGTCGCCGCCCGCTACCTCAAGCCCGAACGCACCACCGCTGTGGTGATGATCCCCAAAGAACAACAGCCTCCCGCCCTTTCTGCCGAAGATATCCGCGCCTTCTTTGCCGAAAGCAACCAAAAATACGCCGTCATCCATCGCCCTGCCGCCCACCAACCCACCCTCCACACCCTCGCAAACGGTATCCGTGTGGTCCTCAAAACCAACCGCCACGCTCCTTTGGTGTCCTTGCGCGCTGCGATGCTTGGCGGCTTACGCTTTGAGTCCGAACAAGACAACGGGATCACTCAACTCACCGCCCGCCTTCTCTCCAAAGGCACCAGCAGCATCGATGCCGAACAACTCGCCGAGATCACCGATGCGATGGCGGGTTCCGTCGGCGGCTTTTCCGGGCGAAACTCCATCGGCTTACGCGGAACGTTTTTACGCAAAAACTTCGATCGCGGCCTCGACCTCTTCACCGATTGTTTGCTCGATCCGATCTTCCCTGACGAAGAAGTCGAACGCGAACGCCGCCTTACCCTCGAAGATATCCGCGCCTCCGAAGATCAACTCGCTTACAAAGCCTTCCAACTCTTTCATCGTACACTTTATGACGCACACCCTTATCGCCTCCCTGCCACCGGCTCTATCGAAAGCGTCACCGCTCTCCAACGCGAACAGATCGTCCAATACTACGGGCAGATCCGCACTCCCCAAAACCTCGTGCTATCCGTAGTCGGCGATATCGACAACGACGAAACCCTCCAACTTCTCGAAGATCGCCTCGCTCACCTCGAATCCCGCGAGTTCATCCAACCCCAACTCCCCGTCGAACAAGGCCCCCAAGATATCCGAACTGCCGAAGAATACAAAGAGCGTATGCAAGCTCACCTTGTCCTCGGCTTTTTTGGCATCACCCTCTTTGATCCCGACCGCTACCCCATCGATGTCATGAATGCCATCCTCGCAGGGCAAGGTGGACGACTCTTTCTCGAACTGCGCGACAAACTCTCCCTCGCCTACTCCGTCTCTTCTTTTTCCTCTGAACTCCTCGAACCCGGATACTTCGCCGTCTACATCGGCACCAGCGCCAACAAACTCGAACAAGCCCGCGAAGGCATCCTCCGCGAACTTCAACGCATCTGCGATGAACCCGTCACTCCCGAAGAATTGGAACGCACCAAACGCCATCTCATCGGCTCCCACGCGATCTCTCTTCAAAAGAACGGCGCACAAGCCAACAGCTTCGCTCTCAACGAGCTTTACGGACTCGGTTTTGACAACCACAGCCGCTATCCCGAGATCATCCGCGCCGTCACCCAAGACGATATCCAGCGTGTCGCTCGACGGCTCTTGCGCCTCGATCGCTACGTCCTCTCCATCGTCCGTCCACCCAAAGAACAGGACGCCTGAACCATGTTGGAAGCCTTCTTGATCCAAACCCTCTGGATATGGGTCTTGCTCGCTGTCTTTGGACTGCCTTTCCTCGCCGTCCGCTTCTCCCAATGGCAAGCCACGCAGCGCTTTGTCCAAGCCCGTCAAGTCGAGCTTTCCAACCCCATCGATGCTTCCGCACGTTACCAACTCGCCAGTCTTTTCCTCAAACAACGCCGCTTCGCCAAAGCCCTCCCTCTCCTCGAAGAAGCCTACAAGATCCAACAGCAACGCCCTTCCCCTAACCCTCGCCTCCTCGACGACCTCGCCCGCGTCTACCTCCGACAACAACGCATCGACGATGCTCTCCCCCTCCTCAAAACCTCCCTACAACTCGACCCCCAAGGCAACCAAGGCGAAACCTTCCTTTTGCTCGGAAAAGCCTTCGCACAAAAAGCCGATCTCGAACGCGCCCGTGAATGCTTCCTCCACACCCAACAAGCCAACACGTCTCTCGCTGAACCCGTCTTCCGACTCGCTTGTCTCGATGCCGCACAAAACAAACACCCCGAAGCCCAACAGCGCCTTCGCCTCTTCCTCAAAGAAGCCGCACACCTTCCGCCCTTTCTTCGCCGACGAAACCGCTTCTGGGTCATCGCCATGCGCCTCTTCCCCTTCTCTTCCTTTTTGGCTTAAACTTCTCTTCGCTTTTTTCTTGTAGGAGAGGAGGGCGCAGTCGGGCTTGTTTTGTGGGGCTGGAACCCCACGCCCCGCAAGGGATCTCGGCTCCCTTGACCCCGTGTAGACGAAGAGAGCACAAGTGTTTCAACACAACCACTCTGTCGCTTGAAGTATCGCGAACACGGGGATTTTCGTCCACAACGCAACTCTTCTCTCCTACAAAAAGGACAGCCGCCTTGCCACACGACCTCCAAACCAAATACCGCGCATGGCTCGCCAAGATCGCAGAACTTGGCGCTCGCCAAGAGGCTCTCTACGGCGCGCAGATCCGATGCCGAAAAGGTTGTTTCTCTTGTTGTCGCCCCCCTGACACCCTTTTCCAAATCGAGGCCCCCTCTCTCCAACAAGCGGTCCGCGACTTGGCCCCACCCGCCAAACAACGCCTTCAATCGAGGCTTTCCGCTTACAAAGCGGGAGAGCAAGAGCTTTGCCCCCTCCTCGAAGACGGCGGATGTACCGTCTACGAAGCACGCCCTGTCATCTGCCGTACACACGGCTACGGCGTGATGCTCCAAGACGAACAAGGAGCCTTCCTTTCGTGGTGTCATCTCAACTTCGATCAGGTCGAACCCAGCGCAGAAGTCGCCTTCAACGTCGAACACCTCAACACCGTTCTTTCTGTCATGACCCGCATGGGATGGCCCCATGCTGAGCCTCGCCCCGCCCTTGTCGAGATCCTCGAACAGGCCCTTGATACCTCTCCCCCCTCCACGATATCCCCCGCAACACCGCCCAAAGGACACATCCCATGATCCGCCTCCAAGGGATCGCGGTTTGTGGCGGCAAAGCTCACGGATACGCCCTACTCTGGCCGACAGCCGTCGCCCCTCACAACGCGGCCTTACAACCACACACACACCCTCACAACGCCACACCACCCGACGCGCTCGCCCCTCGATACCTTCCACGCTCGTTCAACGAAAACGCCGTTCCATCCGCACAAAACGCATACAACCAGCCGATTGCTGCAAGCCAAATCGAACAACAGCGCCAGCGATTCGACCAAGCCCGCGCACACGTCGCCGCCCAACTCCTACACACCCAAGAGCGGCTCACTGCCTCCTTGGGACCGCAAGAAGCGGCGATCTTCGATGCCCAAGCCGCCTTTCTCGAAGATGACAGCTTTTTGTCGATCTTCCACGATGCCCTTACCTACGGGCTTTGCGCAGAGGACGCCTTGCAGCACGCTCTGCACCACAACGAAGCGCTGTTTTTGTCGATGGCCTCGCCTACCTTGCGAGATCGCGTGGTTGATCTGCGCGATGTCTGGCGGCGTGTGATGTCACAGCTACGCGCAGACTCGCCTTCTACCCGCTCGGATCAGCCCGACACGGCTCCGCTTTCGCTCCTGCACTCGCCTCCACGAGCGTTGCTTTTCCAAAGCCCCGTGATCCTCGTCGGGCGCGAGATCTACCCTTCGATCTTGGCCGATATCACGAGCGGATGTATCCAAGGCATCCTCACCGAAGAAGGCGGCCCCACCAGCCACACAGCCATCCTCGCCCAAGCCTTGCAGATCCCCTACATCACAGGTATCAAGGGCCTCTGCGCGGCTGTTCGTTCGGATATCCCTCTCGCGCTCGACGGAAAAACAGGAGAGGTCTGGATCGAACCCGATGCCACGACTTTTTCCACCGCCCTCCCAAGCCCACCCATCCCCACGCAAGACGCCACAACGAAAGACCACGGCAAGACCCTCCCAAACCCAACCACCCCATCCATCGAGATATCCTCCCCATCCATCGAGATATCCGCGAGCATATCCTCCACACGATCGCAGCCCGCTCTTTCCCATCCCACCACCGCTTGCGGCCAAAAAGTGATCTTGCGCGCCAATCTCAGCCTACTGTCCGAGCTTTCCGAATACAAACAGCGATCCGCCCAAGGCATCGGCTTGTTTCGCACAGAGTTTCTCTTTCTCCGTGAGACTTCTTGGCCCAGCGAAGATGCTCAGTTCGCCTTGTACCGCCAGATCGTCGAAAAGATCGCCCCCGAAGAAGTGACCTTCCGCTGCGTTGATATCGGCGCAGACAAACCGTTGGGTTGTTTCCCGATCCCCCCGGAAAACAATCCACAGCTTGGATGGCGGGGAGTGCGGATATTGCTTGATCATCGCGCACTTTTTATCGAGCAGCTTCAAGCCTTTTTGCGTGCCTCTGTCCACGGGCGTTTGCGCGTGATGATCCCGATGATCTCGACCTACGAGGAGATCCAGATCGTGCGCCAATGCTTCCAAGAAGCCCAAGACAACTTGCGAAAACGTGGCCTCTCCTTCGATCCAACTGTCCCGCTGGGGATCATGGTCGAAACCCCTGCTGCGGCCCTTGCGTTGCCTCATCTTATGCCTTGCGTGGACTTCCTTTCTGTCGGAACCAACGACCTGCTCCAATTCGTCATGGCTGTCGATCGCAACCACACGCAGCTACACCATCTCTTTCAACCCTTGCATCCGGGCTTTTTGCGCCTTCTTTCACGGATCGCAAACTCCGCCTCCCAAGCCAAATGCCCTCTCTCGATCTGCGGCGAGATCGCTGCAAATCCCCTGTTTCTACCGATCTGGCTTGGCTTAGGCTTCCGCGAATTCAGCGTGACCCCACACGCCATCCCTCCACTCCAACACCGCCTCCAATCTCTCCACCTCCAAGAAGCCCAACACACCGCCCAAATCGCCCTCTCCCTCCCTTCGAGCGAACAGATCCACACCCTTCTCGAAACCCCACACAATGCCCTCAACACACCTCCCCCCTCTCACCTGTGACGCAACACCCCTCAACACGGGGTCAAGGAGCGACAGTCTATGGCGGGGCGTGGGGCCGCGCCCCAGATCAAACAGCCCCCACCAGATCAGATCCGCAAGCCTCCACACGCATCACAACGCGCACACGATATCGTGTTTGATCAAGTGAGCGAGAAAAAAGATGCAAACAAACCTCTTTTCCATCCACGACAATCAGGCTCTTTCTCCAACCGTTCGCCGCCTGCGACTACAGCCCCACAATGGCTTTTTCTATCGTGCGGGACAATATATCGAGATCGGCTTTCCTGATGCCCACAACACCGCGCCTCGCGACTTTTTTCCTTTCTCCTTGGCCTCTGCCCCCGAAGATCCGTACCTTGAACTCTGCATCCGTACACCACAAGGCCATCCTCTCACCAGCCGCCTCGAACAAGCCCATGATGGCGATCCTCTCTGGCTCAAAGGCCCTTCTGGGCGCTTTTTCTATGCGTCCCCTCCAAAACGTCCGATCTTTTTGATCGCCACAGGTACAGGGATCGCTCCCTTGCGCTCGATCTATCGCTCTCAAGAACGCATCCACGCCGAACCTTCCGAAGTGATCTTGCTCTTTGGCGTGCGAAACCCATCAGAGATCTTGTATTCCGCCGAATGGAAGGACGCCTTGGGCGATCGATTTGTCCCGATCCTCTCTCAACCAGACGGCTCGTGGGCAGGCGAAAAAGGCCGAATATCCAGCTTTTTGGAGCGATCAATCCATCACTTTGCATGGCACGACTATGATTACTATCTCTGCGGTCAACCCGAGCTGTTAACCTCGACCAAACACTTTCTCTCCGCCCAAAACGTCCCCCAAGACCACATCCACCATGAACGCTGGTAAAAAGCCGAAAGGTGCAGGGATATCAGGCTTCGCATCAGCCTCGGCACAGACACGAATTGAGGTTTTGTTCGCTGCTTCATACCAAATCACGGCTCCGCTCGCTTGGATTCCCTGCCGCTCTCCCCTCGCCTCTACGAAGTAGGGCGAGGGGTGTCGCGAAGCGACGGGGTGAGGGTGAATTCTCTCGGATATCGTCTTATTGCGCTGCTGCTTGGGGGCTTTGCAACACGGTGCGAACAGAAAGGCCATCTTGCTCAAAGACGACGCCCCATTCGAGCACCTCGACGTTTTTCGTGGTGGGGCGACTTGTTGCGGACGCACTTGCTTTTGTACTGCCACCCGAACGAACCCCTCCTGCTTCAAACAAGCGTCGAAGAAAGGCAAATGCTTTTTCGCTGCTTTTTGCATCAGACCGCGAACCCATCGGATCGAACCATCGGCGTAAAACCGAGGCTGTCATCAACGGGATCACTGAAAAGTCGATCCGCAGCCTTCGATCGCGTTCAGATATCCGCATCGCGATCGGATCGAAGAAAGACCGTCGTTTGGACTCGTACTGTCCTCGCCATGCCTCATAAGCCTTCTTCTCCGCAGGTGTAATCCGCATGATCTCAAGTTCCCGCAAAGGCGTCATAAAGCGCAAACTTCCGTAATACTCCGAAAAGATCCGATCGCCTTCCAGCCACAAGCCGCCTCCATCGGGGATCTTCGGCACGATATCCAATCGTCGAGCCGTGTGTTTTCCTTGCAAGAGCATCGTTCGACGAAGGGCCGTCTGTTGGCGGATCTGCTCTCTTACCTGCGCTCGTCTCCATTGCAACACGCGGAGGTGTGGGCTTCCCAACAACCGCAACGCTTCGTCTCCCATCAACAAAAACACCCGCTCTTCCGAATCATACAGATAACGCATCCGAAAGAATCGGTACTGATCCAACGCAGCAAGCGATTCTTTCGGCTCGTAGCGTGCGTGGGCCACACGACGCAAAGCGGCCACCGAGTTGCTCAACGCCACCACATCCCCCATCACCATCACAAAAGACGATATCTCCCGATGCGCCGAAGCAACGCCCGCATACATCAGATCCTCGATCTCCCCTTGAACCTTCGTCACCACACGGCCCGTTGCAAAACATCGCAAAGCCTCGCGAAATCCCTTGGGATCGCTTGTTTGAAACAGCAAGGTGATATCCGTCCCTTCGACGAAATCCACATCTCCCCCTGTCATCGCAACACCTCGGATCTTTTTGGAGGCTACAGACTTCGAGAACTCAACCACATCAAAACAAAGCTGGCGCTGGTATCGCCGCAACACACGAGAAACGATGTCTTGCCTTTCTGCCGACGTCTGCTTGCTTACGGCTCCCTTCGCCAAACGCCCTTCTTTCGAGGGCCTCTCCAAGCCTTGCGCAAAACGCCCATTTTCGGACAATATCGCCATCCCTTGCACAAAACGCCCATTTTCGGACAACATCGCCATCCCTTGCGCAAAGTGCCCAAACGACGGAAAGAACACAGCATATTGATCCTGCGGCAACAGCTTCGCCAGCTCGTCCACCGCGATCTTTTTGCCAAAGATCGGCAGCGTAAAATTGTACGGCAAAAGATGAATCCCTCGGATATCTTGGATCGAGACTTCTGCTTTTTGTGGCGAACCAGCACCAGCATACGCAAGCATCGGCAACAAACAACACGCCCCCATCCACACCAAAACCACACAAGCCATCCACAGACGCAGCAAAAACAATCGATGTTCGGGGCATATCGCATCCTCCCATGCCCGAGCCGTCGGCCTACTCGCCTCCAAAACAACCTGCTCTCTTCTCACCAACATCCCGTTCCTCTCGATAAAAACAGCCAAATAGATCCCATACATCTTCGCTTTCTCCGCAGCCTACGAGCCAAACCATCGACACCGTGCGCAAACCACCCCTCGCATCAAGCGGCTCACCGCTCCAAGCGGCTCACCGCTCCAAGCCACCGATTCAAACCGATACAGCGGACAAGATCAACCCACACCCCAAGAAGCCCCGCGATCGACGAAACGCCACACAAAACAAACAAATCCAACGACCCACCCGCTTCTGCCGCGATCTCGTCCAAAGAACGTCTCTCACCCGACACGAGACGCTCTCCTGCCCCTTGCGCTTGCTTGTGCCTTGCCACACAATGCCCCCTGTTTCTCAAGCAAAAAAACGCGCAACCTCAAACAAGCGTGCAGCGAAAATACAGACAACACTTCTTGCCACCGAAAGGCCACCACACGGCCCATAACACATTGAAACAACGGTGAAGAATCAAGAATTTGAACAGGCGCGGTGAGCGGTTCACCCACGCCGACCAAGGATTACAAGGAGCCACACATGTCATCCATCCGCCGATCAAATAACGACCAACAAGCCCAACAGGCCCGTCAGGCCCAACAAGCCCAACAAACCAAACAAGCGGCCCAAACCCAACAAACCAAGCAAACCACCCCCGCCCAAAACACCTCCCCCCGCGATTCTTTTACCACCAAAAACGAGTCCAAAGGCAACATCCTCACAGGACGCACCACCACCACCGAACGTTCCCACGAACTGAACGGTAGCAAGTACACCAGCGCCAACACCCAAACCACCGGCATCACCGGCAAATCGACCACGATGTCCAAAGGCGTCGAACGCGCTGATGGCTCCTCCCAAAGCCGCGAAGTCAAAACCGATTACGGGATGCTTGGCAACAAAACGGGCGTCTCCACCACCAGCACCAAAAGCACCAGCGATCTCACCGAAACCAACAAACTTTCCACCACCTACGCTCGCGACGGCAAAGTGACGTCCCAAAGCGCCAGCCAAAAACTCGAAGAAAACTACAAACTCGACGACCTCAAACTGTCCACCTCCATCGAGTCCAAAACCTCCACTTCCGAAGCCAAAAATGGCGGTATCTTCGGCGAAAACAAACGCACCACCTCCAGCGAAACCAACACGTCCAGCATCGAAGACAAAAACACCGCTCACTCCACTTCCGAAACCACCTCCAAAGAACAAGCCTTTGCTCGTGACGGCAAGATCACGATGTCCAAAGACACGCACACCCTCTCCGAAACCAACAAAAAAGATGGCAAAAGCACCACCTTTGAAACTTCTTCCGAAACCACCAAAACTCAAAGCCCCCGTGACCGCGAGCTAACCTTCCAATCCACCACCGACAAAAGCACCACCGAACACAAAAATGGCTGGAAAACGGAATCCTCCACCACCAAAGAATCCGGCCAAAAGTTCACCACCACCGCCCAAAACGGCGAATCCAACACCAAGTTTGAAGACGGCAAACTCACCACCAAAGGCGGCTTTGAGTACAAAAACACCCACAGCAGCACCAAAACCACCGTCTCCGCTGAACGCGAACTCTACAAAGGCAACGAAGACCTTCACAAACAACGCCAAGCCACCAACAAAAACATCTCCAACGCCCAATCCATCGCCAAAGAAGTCTTCGGCTCCAAAGAACTCAGCCCCAAGATCGACACCGACACCCACAAACGCTCCGAAACCATCAGCGCCGCTGGCTACGAACGCACTGAAACCCACTCCGCCAATGCCTCGGTCTGGGAAAACCAAAAAGACTGGGTCAAAAGCGGCGATCTCGCCAAAGACGGCTACGAAGCGAAGCTCTCCACCGATGTCAAAGTCCTCAACGCAAGCGGTTCTGCCACCACCAACGTCAAACTCGGCGGCCTCAACAACGAAGTCTCCGGCAAACTCAGCGGCCAACTCGCTGTCCTTGATGCCAACGTCTCTGGAAACTATACCAAATCCCTCGCCAAGATCGGCGATGCCGAGATCACCGCTGGCGTCGAAGGCAAAGGCCGCGCATTCGTCGGTGCTGACGGCTCCTTGGAAGGAAAAGTGACGGCATCGATCTATCCGCCCGAAGCTGCCGTCACTTTGAAAGGCGAAGCCTTTGCAGGGGCCAAACTCGAAGGCGAAGTCAAAGGCCACGCGGGTCCGTTCTCTGTCACCGCTTCGGGTTCCTTGAATGCTGGCGCTGGCGTCGAAGGCGGTTTGGATGTCGGTCTCTCCGATGGAAAACTTCGCTTCCAAGCCAACTTGGGCGCAACCTTGGGCATCGGCGCGAGCGGCAATGTCGCTGTCGAAGTCGATGTCGCACAGATCGCCAAGATCGGCGTCGAAGGCGCAAAAGTCGTCGGCAAAGAGATCCACAAAGCCGCTGTCAACACCTTCGACGCAACAGGTGACGGCAAACTCGGACTCGATGATGCCCGTGCCATCGGCAGCGCCGCCGTCAACACCGTCGGCCAAGGACTCAGCGATGCACGCGATGCCATCGGCTCGGGCTTGAGCAGCATGGGCAATAGCATCAGCAACGCCTTCTCTGGCTGGTGATCCACCGCTTCCTACCCCAAACCACCCTGCTCTCTTCTGTCCTATCACCCGCCCGCACAACCCTCCTTGCTTCGCCGAAACTTTCTTCGCGCCTCCCCCTCTTCCACAACCTCTTTCTTTCTTCCACCATCCTATGCTACAACACGCAGCATTGACCGCTCTTTCTCGTCCACACCAACCCAGTCCAGAGGCCACACACAAACCACCGCATTCCACCCGACGGATGGGCGTATCCATCACCCAACACCAATCTCTCCCGCACACTGAGGCGTTGGGCGCGAATGCCGATCACCACACACAGGAGCATCGGATGTCCAATCCTTCTACTCTCAAGCAACAAGCCTACGAAAGACTCCAAGCACGCGACGCCGAAGGCGCACGCGCTCTCTTCCTCCAAGCCGCCGCCGAAGAGGGCATCCACCTCGATCTGCTCGTTCGCCGCGCCAATCAACACCTCCACGACGACCAAGTCCCCGAAGCTGCCCAACTCTACCTCCAGATCCTCGACGCCAACCCCACCGACAAAGACGCTCTCTTGGGCCTTGCGCGCATCTCCATGTTTGTCGGAAAGTTCGATGAAGCCGAATCCTACGCCACAGGCGCTCTCCGCGTCGCTCCCGACGAAGGCTTGGTCTACACCTTGTTTGGTCTCCTCCACGAATCCCGCAACCAACTCGACCAAGCCGAACAACAGATGGCCAAAGGAGCCGATCTCAGCCCTCACGACTTCCTCCCCGTCTTCAATTATGGCCGTCTACTCGCTCTTTTGGAACACTATGATCAAGCCATCCCCCTCCTGTTGCGCGCCACCGAGATCGACCCCCAACACTACGCTGCCTTCTACACTCTCGGCACCGCGCTCACCCTCAACGGCATGCACAAAGAGGCCGTCGCTGCCTTCAACCAAGCCATGAAGATCGCACCCAAAAACCTCGATGTCTACGCCACGCTCGCCGATGTCCTGCTCCGAAACAAAGACCCCGAGATGGCTCTCCATATCCTCAACGCCGGCATGAACGAGTGTGGCGAACACCCTTCCCTCCTCGAAAAAGCCGCTGTCCTCTGCGTCGGCACCAACAAGATCGCCAACGCCGTCCAATACTTCGAAAAGATCACACAACAACTCCCCACCTACGCCCAAGCTTGGCTCAACCTCGCCAACCTCTACATCCTCACACAAAATCTCGAAAAGTCCGAAACCGCCGCCAAACAAGTCCTCTCCTTCGACCCCAACAACTGGCAAGCCCACTACCACCTCGGCAACCTCTACGAAGTCCTCAACCTCCTCGACCGCGCCGAAGCCTCCCTCCGAAAAGCCTCCGACCTCGCACCCAACGATACCCGTCCTTGGAGCAACTTGGGCCTCGTCCTTCTTCGACAAGACGACACCTTCAAAACCAAAGAAGCCATCCACATCCTCGAAAAAGCCGTCGAGATCGCACCACCCAACGAATTCCGACCCGCCTACAACCTCGCCCTCGCCCTCGTCAAAGACAACCGCACCGCCCGTGCCCGCGAACTCCTCAAAGAACTCGAAACCAAAGTCCCCCAAGACAACGAGGCTTGGGATGAACTCCAACACCTCCAACACACCCTCTTCTCCGATGCCGATGCCGTCAAAATGAATCTCGCCATCTCCTCGATGATGTGGGACGCTCGACGCAAAGCCAAAAAAGACGACGACTCCCAAGAATAACCCCCCTTTCTGCATACAGCACATTCTCCTTCCTTCATTCCTTCATCTCATACAACGAAAGGCAAGATGACCGATGACGACTTGGTCGAATGGCTATCGAACCGATGTCACTTATACACACGGTGTGTATCGAGAGATGACCCCGTTGCTTTTGGATTATGCTTCTTTGTGCCGAGGATACTTGCCCTTGCGCGAAGAAGAAAGCTTTACTTTCTGCGAGCTTGGATGCGGACATGGCGTCACGACCAGCCTTTTGGCCGCCGCCAATCCTCAAAGCGCCTTTTACGCCAACGACTTCAACCCCAACCATATCGCCACCGCACGCCATACCACCCAAGTAGCGGGACTTTCCAATATCGACTTTTACGATGATAGCTTTCAAGATTTTCTCCATGCTGATCTTCCGACTTTTGATTATATCGTTTTGCATGGAGTCTATTCTTGGGTCGCCGAACGCGAACGCAAAGCCATCCAAGCCTTTATCGAAAAGAAGCTACGCCCCGGTGGATTGGTCTATATCAGCTACAACACGCTCCCGGGCTGGGCCGCCCTTATGCCGATGCGCCAACTGATGGTCCAATACGCACAACGCTCCACCGCCGCCACTTGGCCGCAAAAGGTCCAAGACGCCTACCACCAGATCAAAGACCTCGCCAACCGCGATGTCCGCTTCTTTGAAGCCAACCCCGCAGCACGCCAATGGATCACCGATATCGAAGGCTCCGACCTCAACTACCTCCCCCACGAATACCTCAACGCCGCTTGGGAACCCATGTACTTCAGCCAGATCGCCCGCGAACTCGCCGAGGCCAAAGTCAGCTACCTCGGACCCGCCTCCCAACTCGATCAGCTCGACTTTCTGAACCTCAACAACAGCACCATCGACGAACTCGCTTCCCTCCAAGATATCCCTTTCCGCGAAGATATCCGTGACTTCTACGTCAACCGCCGTTTTCGCAAGGATATCTTTGCGCGGGGCCTCTTTCCTCTCCCTGACGCCGAACAGATCGAATACCTTTCCTCGATGCGCTTTGTCCTCGCTGTCGCCCGTGAAACCGTCTCTTTGGAGCATCGCTTTACTGTCGGAACCCTGACGCTGTTGGCCCATGTCTACGAACCCATCGTCGATCTTCTTGCCCAAGGCCCCACATACCTCAGCGAGATCGTCGCCTTCATGCACGAAAAAGGCGTCGAATCCAGCAAAGTCCACCAAGCACTGCGCTTGTTGACGGGCCTTGGCTACACCATGCCCCTTGTCTCCGAAGCCACCGTCGATGCTCGCAAACAAAGCACCGACCGCTTTAATTCCTTTGTCATCTACCGCTCTCGCTTTTATAGCCAGATCAACTACCTCGCTTCTCCTCTGACGGGTGGCCCTGTGCATCTTAGCCGCATCTCACAGCTTTTCTTACTCGCCGAACGCGAACAACGCGAACCCATCGACCTGATCTGGGGCCTGCTTTCTTCCCAAGGCCAAACCATGATCAAAGACGGCGTAAGCCTCGAAACTCCCGAAGAAAATATCGCTTGGCTCCAAGAACTTCACGCCGAATTCCACCGCATGACCTTGCCTGCTCTGCATCGCCTTGGCATCGAATAGACACCAACACGGGGCCAAGTGGGCCGTGACAAGGAAGCGGGCCGCTACCACGCCCCACAAAATAAGCCAACTGCATCATACGATCTCCGCCTGTTTCGCACACGAAAAACGTAGAAACCCCCTGTGGCTGCCCGACCACAGGGCGTCTACAGCTTCTCTCGAATATCGTAGAAGCCCCGTCCTAAAAAGAAAGAAAGCAAAATGTCCGAATCCATCGAATCTTTACGCAAACGCGCAGCCGAAGCACTCCAAGTACGCGACCTTGAGACGGCCCGTCAACTCTACGAAGAAGCTGCCGCTGAACAAGGCTTTGATATCCAAGCCACCTTACGACAAGGTCTGATGCTTTTGGAAGGAAAGTCTTTTCAAGAAGCCGTCGCGCTTTTGCTGCGTGTCGTCGAAGCCTGCCCGCTCGAAGTGGATGCTTTGCTTGGTCTGACACGCGTCTCGCTTTTTCTCGGTCGCCTCCAAGACGCCGAAAACTACCTCGTCGGAGCCAAACATCTCGCCCCTGAACACGGGGTGGTGTACGCCCTACAAGGTCTTTTGCACGAGATCAAAGGTCAACTTGCCGAAGCCTTGGCTTGCGCAGAACAAGCCGCCGCCCTTCAACCCAACGACTTCCTTGTCTCCTTCAATTATGGCCGACTCTTGGGCCAAGATCGCCGTTACGAACAGGCTGCCGAACAACTCTTACAAGCCATTAAACAAAAGCCTGATAGCTACGAAGCCCATTACGCGCTGGGCATTACCTACGTCCAACGCGGCCTTTTGACATCCGCCATCGCGATCTTTGAGACCGCCCTCAAACTCGCCCCCACCGATCCTGACGCTTACGCCACTCTCGCCGATGTCCTTGTCCGCGCCAATGATCCCGCCCAAGCCCGCGAAGTCCTTGACGAAGGCATCCGCTTTTGCGGCCCTCATCCCGGACTCCTCCAAAAACGCGACACCCTCCCAACCGCATAAATCTTTTCGCCGTCCCAGTCCATCCTTGCGATCAAAGATCGGTACATCCCGACAAGCATGAGACAGCTTGCGTTTGTGCAGCAGTAAAAGGCTTGTCTTTCAGCGGAATCCTCGGTTGCTGTAGCAGGAGAACGACCACAGTCGTTCCCCCCAACAACACCAGAAGCCCACCGGCACCAAATAAGATATCTGCCGCGATCACTTTATGATAACCATCCATCCACGGGCGGCTGATCTGCACAGCCGTCACCTCTGCGGCACTCACTTTCCCTTGGCTCTCTGCAAAGTCCTTCGATCCCAACGCACCCAGACCGATCCCTGTCCCGATCGCAAGAACCCCCACCCCCGCAACCACCCAACCCGCAACCAGCAGCGGAGAGATCGGTTTCGGCAGTGGTTTCGGGCGGCTTCGCGGCTTGGAGGCAAGCTGCAATGCCGCCAACATCGTGCGTGCGCTTTGCTGACGCGCAGCTGTTTTTGTGCTCTTGTGGGCGAGGTATCTTTGCAACAGCACGATCGCCTGTTTTTGGGAAGGCGGTTTCTTTTCTTGCGCAAACACCCGCCCTCGCCAGTACAACAGCTCTCCTTGGATCTCCAAGACTTCTTTTCCCATCCCCTTCACTTCTTCTTCTGCTTCTCGAAAAAAAGAAAGAGCTTGCTCCCCTGCCCCTTCTCTTACCGCCTCGATTCCTCTTTGCATAAACAAGGTTGCGCTCTCGATCCGAACGACCTGTTCTTCTTCTTCGGCTTTTTTTTGCCAAAAGATCCGAAGTTCCTGTTTTTTGATTTTTTGCAGCAATTTTTTCGCATTTTGATAAAGCAACAGCTTTTCCGAAGATCCGCCCGCAGTTTTGGCCTCCAATCGAAAAGAACGTGCTTCAAAAAGATGATACAACGAGCTTTTGGAGACATCCTGATTTTTCCAGCCCAACACTAATTTATAACGCGGCAACCATCGCGTCATCTCCAAAAGCCGTTCTTTTTCAAAGGCTAAACCCAACATCCGCAACACTTGCTCATGCGCAAGATGTTCCAATCGCGGAACCGAGGCTTTGACGGTCTTTTCTAGCGACTCAACTCGACCCACACTCGACTTCACATAACTTTCCCACAACTGCTTTGCTTGCGTCCAGTGTTCCCAACCTCCGATCGAATAATGGCAAAATCCTAAATAAAATCGTAAACCATTACGAAACGGTTCCCACTTTTCTTCTCGCGGCAACAAGATCCGAGCGCTTTGAAACAATTCCAGCGCCGCGTCGTATCTCTTTTCCGAATACGCTTGCATCCCTTTTGAATAGGCTTCGATCGCTGGATGAGATTGCGCAAACGCACGCCCTGAATCCGATCCCACCCCAAACAAAAAAACGACAAAGCAACAGAAACGAAGCAGCCCACCAAAAAAGCCGCGCCCGCGCCCATCCAAGCGACACCGTTGTCTGTGTGGAAAACGCTGCTCTCTTCGCTGGTATGGGCCCAAAAGGGCGGCGCTCCCTTGCGGGGCGTGGAGCAGAGTCCCACAAAAACGGTCCAACCACGCCATCGCAAAACAACGCCGCGCTCGTTGTAACGTCCCCAAAAAGCAACTGCTTGTTTTTCTGTGCTTTACTTGGTCGTTTTTCTGATTCATGATCCGCCTATCAACAACATCTTATTCCTCAACAAACTGACACACCAACGGAGCCTCTTCTGGCGTCATAATCAGCGGAGCCACCAGATGCACTTCTTGTTCACGCACCGCCTTCCACACAAACGAGCAATGGCGCGTTCCTTTCCGAAAACGAAAGGAATAGTTTTTTCCCCAGCTTCCCCAAAAGATCGGTTTGCCTTTCAACCTGCGCTTTCCGTTGCGTCCTGTATAAAGCGCAAATCCTCTTTCGTTGGCTTTCCATTTGAGCGGCACTTGCGACAGTTTGCGCATCTCTTGTTGCAGCGTCGCTCGTTCTTTTGCGCTCCATGTTCTCGCCTTTTGTAAAACGCCGAACCATCGACCCGCCTCTCGGCAATCGGCGCTTCCTGCGGGCAAGGCCAGCTTCTCGCAACCTGCTTTCTCTTTTGCACTTTGTGCCAAAAGACGCACCACTTCCACAAAAAGAGGGGTGTTTTCTTTGAACTTCTCTTTGATGGAGTGCAACAATTCGTATGCTTCTTTCCACTTTTTTTGTTTGATTTCTTGCTTTGCTCGCATAAGCAAGCCCGCCGAAGAAGGCGGCTCCACGGGCCGAACCGCTGCACGCATCGCGGATGGCCGAGCCTCCGCTACACGTACAAGCGCTGGCTGTTCTTCGCGCCGCTTTGCAGGCCGAATGTCTTGCCCGACAGGCTTTTTTCGCTCCAAGGCGTGATGTATCGCCCCTGTTTGTGGGGGTTTCTTGCTTGTTGCGTGGGATCGCTCAGACGGAGGCGTGGGGCGCACCGCCTCCATCCGCGAAAAACCACCCCACATCCAAAACAGCACTCCGCCTATCGCCACAGCGCCCAATCCGCCCAAGATCACGGTACTTCGGCGCGCCGAAGTCGGGACTTCCGCCAGAAAAGAATCATGCGGCGCGACCTTGGGTGGGCCAAACGGAAGCGAAGACGATGCCTGTGTGGGCGTATCTGTCGCCACAGGTCGCTCTTTTGTTTGCTCCCAAAGCGAGTGACTTTCTCGATCAAAAGAAGCGGGTTTTTCTTCGGAAACAACCAAGATCCCCCCGCTTCTGCCCGATGAATCTTCTGTTTGAGACGATCCCCGTTCCAACGTGGCTTGGGCCTGAACGGCTTTACGCTCCGAGGCCTGTCCTGTTCGCAGCGGCAATGTCGAACCGATCCAATCCTCGGCATCTCCCCCTTCTTCGGATCGGCTCGCTTCCCTCCCCTGTTGCACAGGCGCTTCCCTCCCCCGTTCCACAGGCAAAAAGACCACTTTGTGACTCGCGGATCTGGACGCTGGCTCAGAGAGCGAGCTTTTGTGGCTTGCGGATCTGGACGCTGGATCGGACAGTGAGCTTGTGAGTGCATCGCGAAACGCCATCGCCGAGGGAAAGCGATCGTCAACATCTTTCGACAAAGCGCACGCCACCACCGATTCGAGCGCTTCTGAAAAAAAGGCTTCTGGACATAAGTCTCGAAGCATCGGTGCTTTTTCCGCACGATGCTTTTCTAAGATCTCTTGCGCACTGTTTCCATCAAACGGTAGATTCCCTGTCAAAGCCCAAGCCAACATCACACCCGCCGCATAGATATCCGTCGCAGGCCCGATCTGCTGAAGATCGCCGCGCACTTGTTCTGGAGCCATAAAGAAGGGCGTCCCCATCATGATCCCCGAACGTGTCAATTGCTGCGTCGCTTCCGCCTTCGCGATCCCAAAGTCCAAGATCTTCACCATCTCCATCCCATGATGGTGGATCAACATGACGTTTTGAGGCTTTAGATCCCGATGCACGATGTTTTTTCGGTGGACGTATTGCAGGCCATCCAATAACTGCGCAAAGACCTTTTGCACTTTTTCTGACGGCAAACGCTTCTTGCTTTCCGCCTCCACGATCTGCTGTAGCGTCCGACCATCCAGCCATTCCATCACCAGATAATGCCCCAATCGCTCGATCCATCCGTACTCGAATGTCCTCACCACATGCGGATGCTGCATCTCTGTCTGTAGCTTGGCTTCGCGCTCAAAACGCGCCACGATCGTCGCTTGGTTGGTCAGTTCTTCACGCAACACCTTGATCGCAACAGGGATCTGCGTTTCATGGATACACCCTTGGTACACCGTACCGAATCCCCCCGAACTCAGCGGACGCACCAACCGATACGTTCCACCAAGTGTCTGGAGATACATACTACAGTTGCGGCAAAACAAACTGCCATTCAAGTTCGCTGTCTGGCAGTTTGGACATGCGAAAAGCTCATGGTTGCTCATGCAAAAGACGCCCTTTGTCCAAAAAGTACCGTGTGCGCGCTCTGCCTCCTGTGCGCCTTCGTTCTTGATCGTGTATGTGATCTTGCGTCGACTCCCCTCTCCTGCGCGAGTCGACACCTCCACAACACAAACACCCAACAAACGGACTTCCTCCTTGGAAGACTGTGTTTGTCTTTAGCACGCTCTGGTTTGTCTTGCCAAGTTGCTTGCTCTCTCCTTCTTGCAAAAAGTCCCTGCTCTCACCTGTTCTCCTCAGACAAAAAGCTCCATCGAAGCCCTCTGTTCTTCCGAGAAAAAAAGTTGCACACCTTGCGGTGCGCGTATATCTTCGTGCGTCGTACTTCTTGACTTGGAGCTTTTTGTTCAATGAAATCTGTGTGGCGGGTCTGTTGGCTGCTCTTGTGTTGGAACTTCTTGACGTGCGCCCCACCGCCACCTCCCGATCTGGATCTTTATCCCTGCGAACAAGACTCCGATTGCCAACTCCCCAACGGGCGGATACTTCAATGTTGCCAAGATCAAAGCCTTCGCCGATGTTGCGTCCCCAACCAAGACTATTGCTGTCGCTCGGATGGAAAGCCCCAGATCTGCCCGATATCTCCGCCTTATCCACCTCAAACACCTTGTCAAGACGGAAAGCTCTCTTTCGATGGCACCCGATGGAACCCTTGCCTTGGCGCTGTCTCTGAACAAAAAGAGCGCTGCAACGGCCTCGATGACGATTGCGACGGCCAGATCGACGAAGATTGGCCCCTCAAAGGCACCCGCTGTTTTGTCGGGCCTCCTCTCTCCAATTGCGAAGTCGGCGGGTCTTGGATCTGCGATCCTTCCGACCCAAACGAGCTGATCTGTTCTGCGCGGCAACCACTCACTTCTTCTGCAAGCATCGAGATCTGCGACAACAAAGACAACGATTGTGACGGAAGCGCTGAACAAAAAGCCTGCTATCCGCCTTCTTCAGGGCAATGCCCTTTCCCCGTCGACGCCAAACAAGAATGTTGCCGCTTCTTCGTTCGTAGCAGCGAGGAATGTGTGGGTTGCGTCCTTGCCCAAAACCAAACACCTTCTGATCGCTCTTCCGCTTATCTCTGTCACGGCCTTTGTCAGGCAGGCATACAACGTTGTTCCTCCGATCAAACCTTTGGCGAGTGCAACCAACCCATCCTCCCAAAGCCCGAAGAATGCGACAACAAAGACAACGACTGTGACGGCCTTGTCGACGAAGGTTGCCCATGCGATCAGATCGGCGCTTTCCGACCCTGTTATCAAGGACGCCCGGGAACCCTCGGATGGTCGGGAGATCCACGCGATCCTCTTCGCCTTGCCTTGCTCTATACCTTTGGAACACTCGGACGTATCGGCGCAACCTGCCGATTTGGCATACAAAAGTGCATCGCAGACGCCAGCGGTCGACGCCGTTGGGATCACCAATGCGTCCAACAGATCACCAACGAAACCAAAGACTGCACCTCTCCCCAAACACCCGACAACAACTGCGATGGACATGTGGACCCGCAAACCCCCTCTTGCCCTTGCACTGAGGGCACACAACGCCTCTGCTACACCGGCCCTATTGGAACTGAGTACAAAGGCATCTGTACAACAGGCACACAATCCTGCAAAGACGGTCGATGGACTTCTTGCGAGGGACAAAAAACCCCTTCGCTGCTTGAGATCTGCGGCAATCTCCAAGACGACAATTGCAACGGGCTGATCGATGAGTTCTGTCCCTGCCAGCCAGAACAAACACCACTCTCTTGCTACACGGGACCCCCACAAACGCTCGACCCTTCCACCCAAAAACCGCGTGGAAACTGCAAAGCAGGGAAACAATCTTGTTTTAAAACCCCCGATGGTCGGAGTTATTGGGAAGCCAAGTGCGAAGGCCAGATCACGCCCACCCCAGAGTCTTGCAACGCCCAAGACGACGACTGCGACGGCCAAGTCGACAACATACACGTGCTCGACAACGACACCTTTCGCTCTGTACCGCTCCAACGCAGATGCTCTTACATCGAACCCGATCCAGCCAAAAAGACCGAAGGCATCGGCCTTTGCAAAGCAGATTATCAGCAGTGCCGCGACGGCGCATGGACTCCTTGCCAAGGCGGCCAATCCCCCCGCCCCGATATCTTCGGACGCGCCTGCTCATCCGCCAGCACCAAAGAACCCGACACCAATTGCGACGGACTCAGCGAACCCTGTTGCCCGAACAATTGTAGTGCCGGAGACGAGTGTGCGCCTTGTGGCGTCTCCCGCTGCGAACGGAACTCTTGTAGCACCAAGTGCCCTGACAACTGCGCCTCCGACAACGACTGCCTCAAAACTGTTTGCGCGGACAAGATCTTTTGCATCAACAGCCGCTGCAACAGCCGACCCTACGCTTGTTCCGACACTCCTTGCTCTTCCAACAACGACTGCTACTGCCGCCCCAAATACAACCTCTGCCTCTTGGGGCGATGTGTTCACCCAGATATCTGCCCAACCACTTGCAGCCGCGACGAAGATTGCAACCAACACCCCGCCTGCCTAAGCCAACAACGCAACGAATGTGTCCAAGGTATTTGTGCCTCTCGTGAGCGTGGCTTTCCTGCTTGCCCAGCCCAATGCACCGATCACGAAGCCTGTCAAGTCCCCGCTTGTGGAGAACGCCTCGCTTGCCTCCAAGGCTCCTGCCAAAAAATCCCCCCACTCCCCCCCTAAGACAACACTCGCATCTACTCACAAAAGCACGCCTTCCTGCCGAGCTATTCGCACTTTTTCGCGCCTGCTGCGGGATTGTACGCCTGCCCGGGTGGGCAGCGACATGTGCTGATCTCGTCTTGCTTGTACCATGCGTACCGAAAATATTGCACTGTGTTGTCTGTAAATCGCACAAACCCCGTAAACTCGTACTCTTTGGGCCGTATATTGACTTTTTTTACATAGCACTTGCTGTTTTCGCAACGCGCACCGCTTGTCAAACAATCTTCGACTTTCGTGCAACTTGTTGCGCCACCTGTCATAGGCTCGTAGCATTCTCCGTTTGAGCAGATCCCACCCACAACCCCCTGACTTACACAATCCGCGTGGCTCACACACAATCGCGCTTGATAGCTGCTGTTCCATGTCTGTGTGTGGGTTCGCTCCTCGTTCTTCAACAATACGCTCTGTGAGTACTTCATCCAAGAACAAGTCGTCTCGATCGGAAGATCCCGACTATACCGCCTTGCCGACAACTCATCGTAACACGAGCCTTTCAAACAGCGATCGCTCTCTTTGTCTTGACACTCCTTGTCTTGCGTACAAGCCGAACCCTCCAAATCCAACCGCTTCTCGTGGCATTTGTTGTCTTGGCACACATAGCGACAAGACGCTGGATCTTTTGCATCTTTGCAATTGCCCGTAGGATCGCAGTCTTCGTCTTTCACGCACGAGGTCTCTGCGATCAGCTTACCCGCCAACCGAAACAAGATACACCTCGCAGGTGCTTTGCCTTCTTCATGCACACGAAACGGATAATACACGCACTCTGGCTCAAACTGGCCTCGCTGCGCCTGACAGTTCTTGTAAGCCTCCTGATTCACCGCCTTAAAGTAGCAGTATTTTTGACCGTTGACTTCCAAACATTTTTTCGTTGCATCCGCATCATCCACCGCGATCCCTCGGCAATCGCTGTCTTGTGTGCAAGACGACGCCTGTCCCGCTCCGTCCTTGTAGCGGATCACGCAGAACCCGCCCTCACACTTATCGCCCCCAACACCCGCACAATCCGCATCTTGACGGCACAGGATATCGTACTCACGATGTTGCTTTTTTAACGTATCGCAGTAAGCCGCTTCGCATTCAAAATTCGCCGAACATACGACGTTTGAGAAAGTCACCAGATCAAGCTGCGTCAGCGGTGTTTTCGGCGGATAATCGTTCTTGATCACCAAACGATACCGCTTCTCAAGCTCCAACCTATCCCCCGAACCGTTCGCATCGCCACCGTGTAATTTCTTAACAAACTTTCCGTCCTGATCGAGTTCTTCGACCAAAAACTCTTTGCATGTGTTGTTTCCAACGCGAAAGATCTTCGGCGCTTTTCCTGCCCCTTGCCCACAAGTCACTTCCAAAAGCCCACACCCAAGGCTTTTGCTGGTGCATACACCGTTCACGATCTTTTCTGCGCTCACCACCTTAAACGTCTCGATCCCGCACTTCAGTTCGGCCTGTTCTCCATTGATCGACAACGCGCAATTGTCTCCATCTTTTCCTGTATCTCCTTTGTCGCCTTGTTTGCCGGTCTCCCCATCGATCCCATTTTTCCCGTTGGTTCCGTCCTTTCCCGGACGCAGCACATAACTCTCTTCTCCACACTTCAACGTCGCTGTACCATCTCCATTCTTTTGTAACGTGCACGTTGGGCCGCAACCTTGCACAAAGACCATCCCCCACGCGCACAACACAAGACCTGCGCACCTCAAACACCATCGCATCGACTTCATCCGCAACCTCCTTCGATTGACCGTTTCTTCAAATATCCCTACACACCGAAACCTACACGGATATCTCGCTGCCGCGTGTCTTCTCAGCGGCATTGATTATTTTCTGGATCAAACACCGTCCCTTCGGGGCAATAGCAACGTTGAATCACTTCATCCGCCGAAGCATACAGATCAAAACGAAAAAATTGTCTCGAACCATCGACGAAATCCACATACCCCGAAAGCTCATAGCGCGGATCTGCGCCGCTTCGCTTATCGAGACTTTCCCAGATCGCACGATTGCGCTCGGGTTCGTTCGGATAAAACAGCGTTTGTGTCGTCCTCACCCAGCCGCAAAATGAATTCCCGGGAAACATCCGCTCATAAATAATTTCTGTTGAGGCTGTTTCTTTTTTGCGAAATCTTCCTGAAAAACGAAACACCACACAACGCCCTCGTGGCTGTTCTTCTCCTTTGACCAGTTCATGCCGTGGGAACGGATAAAACGCACATTCATGCTCAAATTGTGCACGCGTTAATTCGCAGTAACGGCGCTTTTCCACGCTGACCTGCCGCCGATAACACACCCCACTTGCCCGCTCGCAAAAAAATCGCTCCGCCGCTTTCCCTTCCTCCAAACAATCGCTGTCTTGACGACACACCAAACCACCCTTCTCTCGCCGCTCATAGCACAATTTGTTGCTTTGCAAACAAATTGTCTCTTGTCCTGCACAGGGCTGTTGGGCGCACGAGATATCGTACGTTCCTTTCTCTTCTAATTCTTGGCAATACTGCGCGTTGCATTCTTTGTCTTTGTTGCAATTCACATTCGAATAAGTCTTCAATTCGACTGGATTTGCTTCGTAGCTCGCTCCGATCTTCTGCCCGATACGCAAACGGTAATACCGCTCAAGAACAAGCTGCTCTCCGGTGCGTGTCGCTGTCCCGCTTCTCAACACGTTCAAGACTTTCCCATCGCTTGACGGGGTGCTGACTTCCGCTATCTCAAAAAAATGGCAGACCCCACCGCCTACCACAAAACTTTGCTCTGCTCCATCATGCAAGCACCGCACGATCACTTGTTCGCAACCTCCCCCAAGATCCTTGCTTTCAAAACGGCACGTCTTTTCTGCTGATAACACTTCTCCGTTTAATACGATAAAACTTTGTCTTTCTTTCTGATCAAAACCTTTGCATCGTAGCACACCTGTTCGTGGATCTTGCGCTGCTGCAGTAAACGTGCAATTCGCCGCTCCTTGCGCTCCTTGGACTCCTTGCGTTCCTTTCTCACCAACCAAACCATCCTTGCCTTCTGTGCCGTTCGCACCCGACTTCCATGTATAGTCGGTTCCCTGACAAGTGATCTGTTCCACCCCGTCTCCTCTCTTTTCCCAACGACAAGGAGCCCCACCACAGCTTTGCAATCCGATCCAAAAAACGCCCACAACACCAAAGCTCCACCACCTGACACGCATCTTTGCCTCCCGTCTCGAACCGTCTGTTCTATTCGCATTGCCCTGTTGTTGGATTGAATGTTTGCTTTTCAGGAGGACAAGAGCAGCTTTGCCAAAAAGCCTCTGCATTTGCATAAAATTCATGAAAAAAGTATTTTCGTGTACCATCCACAAACTCTGCAAACCCAGAGAAAAAATGCGAAGAATCGCTCCGTTCCCCCCGATCCACCGTTTCCCAGATCGATTTGTTTCGCTCAGTTTGACCGAGATAAAACAAAGTTTGGATGACTTTCACCCAATTACACGGCGTCCCTCCAGGAGTCGCACGCGAATAAACGACCTCGCCCCCAGAAGAAGGCACTCGCCTCAAACCGCCCGAAAACCGAAACAACAAACACTTTCCCGTACCTTCTCCTGCACGATCCTCCGCAAAAGGATAGAACACACACAAACCTTCGACCAATTGTCCGCGCGCCAAACGACAATAGTCGTATTCTTTCTGCTTGATCTTCCGCCGATAACAATCCCCACGCAGCGCATCACAGAACACACGTCCCAATGCCAGCGCCTCTTTTTCCGTTGTCTCTCCCACGCAGTCTGCATCCGTAGTACAACCAAAACCCGTAACTTTTTCATAACAAAGACCCACTTGTTTTCCTTTTTCATCCACAAATTCTCGGCAAAAGTCTGTATTCTCACCACAGTCTGCTTGCACTGAAACCATCCGACAGCTTTGATCATAGGCTCCAATCAAGACGCGGGGAGGAGACGTAAATCGATCTCGGAAAGCCCCTTGTGTTCGCAAGACGTCACAATAGCTTGGATTACATTCGGATGCAGAATGGCAACGATAACGCGAAAAAGAGTACAGCCCGGGCGTTTGGGTGGCTTGTATATTTTTTGAGCGCAACGTGAATTGGTATCGCTCATGGATATCCAGCCCAGTTCCGGGGCGATTGGGCGCCCCGTTGCGCAAGATCTCGCCCGTTGCTTTACCGTCTTTATCGAGCTTTTCGATCGAAAAAGTATTACAAGAATTCACACCGATTTGAAATCGACTTTGTTCGCTACCTTCACCGCAGATCACCTCAAAGGCCCCGCAGTCCGCATCCAACACCTCAAATCGACAAGCTCCTGCCGCCTGAAAGCCATCCCCGTTCAAAACAACCCACTCTTTGCTGTACTCTTTTTCTCCTGCCCCTTTGCATCGCAACATGCCTGTTCGTGGATCTGTCTGAGAGCGCAAAAACACACAGTTGGCCTCACCCGATGGCCCCGCTTCACCTTTCCCACCATGAGTTCCCTGCGCCCCGTCCGGCCCCACTTTTCCTTCCGCACCGTCTCGAACGGTGTAGCTTACCCCACCGCAGACCCACGTCACCTGACCATTTGTACTCGACCAATTGCAGCGCTCGCCTTGGCATCCTTCAAACACCCAAAACAGCAGAAAAAAACACCACCCCAACCTCCTCCACACAACCATCACACCGCTCCCTTCGCCTTGTGACCGCTATTTCGCGAAACTCAAACGTGCCCACCACACCTGACACAAACACGACGACGCTATTTCGGCCCTTTCCAAAAACTATGCCTATCACTATTTTCCTTATCCCAACACACACCTCTTTGCAAACCCCACCAAACCATACCGCTTTTGACATTCACAGCCCTGCACAGGCGGGCGATGAGGCGTCACAACTCTTTGCAAGCCCCACCAAACCATACCGCTTGGCCTTCGCCCTCTCTGCCGCTTGCTCCCCACAAAAGCGCTTTCTGCCTCGCGCCCACTCACCGCGAGATCAGCCCAGTACACGATCAAGCACGAAATCGTACGCGATCGTGCACTCGCCGCCCTCCCAGTCTTTTCAGCGTTGGCTCGTTAAAACCCCCCACATCCGCGACATACCTAACGGCGCTGCCGCCTTTGGAAAACGTCTGCTCCTTTGCCATAGGAGTGACGCAGTGGAAAAGGGAAAGCGTGAAGAATCAAACCATTGTAGGGGCGGTTCGCGAACCGCCCGCGCCCGAACGTTGGCCTTTTTCGTATCGAACTGCGTCAGTCCTATGCCACAGAGGTTCCAACCAACTGCATCACGCCTCTTCGAGATCTCTATCAACACAACAGGCACACGCTTTGCTGAGGCCACACCCCACCCTGTTTTGGGTAAGTACCACTTGTTGCCAAAAACCCCGTGATCGCGCCACCCCAAGCGGTGGCGCTGCTGGTTTTTTCAAAACAACGCTCGCTCAGCCAAAACAGGGCCAAGAGGTTCGGGTCCTCTCGCAGTACCCCACCCCACAACACAAACCAGCAGCGTCCATCTGCGCGGAAAACAAAGCGACCGCAGCCACGATGTCTTGCCGCCATCATAGGAGTTCTCGATGAAAAAACTTCCTTTCCACGTATTCTATACGGCAAGTGTTCTGAAATTTTCGTTCTTTTTTTTCGCTTTTTCTTTACTTTTTTCGTCTGTGGCTTGCTCTCCTCCGTGCACGATCACCCCACGCACTGACGGAAGCGCAGAACTTCGATGCGGCGGTCAAACCTATGATATCAAAAACGGAAAAGACGGAGCCAGCGGAAAAGACGGAGCCAGCGGAAAAGACGGAGCCAGCGGAAAAGACGGAGCCAGCGGAAAAGACGGAGCCAGTTGCTCATTCAAAAAGGAAGCGGATGGAACAGGCACCGTGACCTGCGGAAGCGAACCCCCCGTCAAAGTCGCATTGCCCGAAAATACTCTCTTGAATGGCATCCCCTACCATGTATTCCAAAACATGCAAGACGGCTTCACGGTAGTGAAATTGACCGAAAATGGCGTATACGACGGCGTTTTAGATCCCGAGAAAGATGTCTTTGATCTCACCAAAACTTTCGTCGTGATGTTTTCGATCAAATCCACGACCTTCCAACCACGCTACAACAGAATTCTCGAAACCCCTTCGACATTGGTCTGTTCAAGCGACACGGATTGCCCGGCTGGAGGCTCTTGTCGAATCAAGCAAGTTTGCAAAGAAGACGGAGAATGCCTGCAAAGCACCGCCAAATGCGAGATCCCTCAAGGTGAAACACAAGGGTTTTGCAGCACCAATTGTAAAAAAGACGAAGACTGCCTCGCAAAAGGAGCAACCTGTACCCAAGGAAATTGCACAAAGGCTTTCTGTACTGTATGCACCGATGACGTGGATTGCCCTGTGAATACGCGATGTAAAAATTCTCGCTGCGAATCCTCCGAAACCGTCAACAACATCGGCATCTACAGCCTCGCGAACGCCGTTCCCTGCGAAGGAACCAGCCCAGACGCGAAGAATCTTAGTTGCACCACAAAAGGCTCCTCTTTTTGCGATCTTGAAGAGAACAAATGCGTACATTTTCGACTGGCTCGCGAACGTTTAGACGAATTTGTCGTGCAGTGGTCAATGATCCAGATCATACCACAAAGAACTGTTTTTCTTCGCCTTCTCAGCTTCTGCGATGCCTCGATCGAATTTATCTTGGGGCGAAAACTCGATCCCGTTTTTTATCAAAAATTTATCTGGGGCAACCTCGGAACACCGGGTGTAGACAAGTTCCAATTTATCGGAACATTGAGTTTGCCGGGTTATGGAAATAAATCACGATACACATGGCAAGCGCATTTCAAAACCGATGGATATCAAGAAAAATGCGGACTCGCTCCCTAATCAAAGCCACGACGCTGTAATAAATAAGGTATGCTCTCGATGCAAAAAAACACACGACGCTCTATTTTTACGCCTTCTTTTTTTCTCAAGATCAGCTTTTTGCTGCTTGTTCTGGGCGGCGCATCGTCTTGTGGTGCGCCATGCTCACTCAAAGAAAACGCCGATGGCAGCGCGTTGTTGACATGTGGCGATCAGTCCTACACCATCCGCAGCGGCAAAGACGGCGCACAAGGCCGCTCTTGTGAAATGAAAGACAACCTTGACGGCAGCGCAACCATCGCCTGTGGAGATCAGCTTTATCTGATACGCAAAGGCCAAGACGGTCTCAACGGAAAAGACGGCCAAAGTTGCAATCTGCGCGACAACGGAAACGATAGCGTGACCATCCTGTGCGGCACGCAAGAATATACCCTACCCCGAACGACCGATACCATCAAAGGAATCCCCTACACTGTCTTTCAACAGCTTTCGGATGGTATTACGGTGATTCGCTTAAAAAAAGACGGCAGTTTTTCACATGTCCACGATGCAGCGAAGGACGTATTGGATCTCACAGAACCGTTCGTTTTGTTGTTCTCATTAAAAGTGCCTTGGGAAACAGTCTTTTATCCCAAAGTCGAGATCAAAGCAACCTGCACCACAAGCCAAGATTGTCTTGCTGTAGGGGCAGAGTGCCGCAATGGCCGTTGTTCATCTTGTAGTGCGAATAGCGATTGTCCAAATGATTCTTATTGTGCAAATGCAGAGTGTCGCAGTAACTTACCAGAAAATAATCCTAATTTCTTTATCTTAAGCCACCTGTCTTGCGATGGAGCCACACACGAAGAACGAAATGCGAATTGCAAAACCAAACAAATGGAGTTTTGCGATGAAGAAACCCGTCGTTGTGCGCATACAGATATGATGAGAAAAAGAGATGGATTTAATCGACATCGTGTTGAACTTTTTTATACGCTACCTTATCGGCAAAATCTTTATTACGTGCAAGACTCCTGTAACTTTAGCAAGTTGTTGGCCGAGCGCAACATCGCTCAACCCATTATCGCCTCTTACTGGACTAATTTTGGAGACAAGGCGGGAAATGTGGAGATCGTCGCTCAATTTGGCAAAATCGAAAAAATGGAGAAAGAGGGCCGCCCCTATGGCGCACAGATCCGCTATGTTTGGAAAAGTAAATTCAGCATCGCCAACTACGCTCAGAAATGCCTGACGTTGCCCTAAATGGGCCTACGGGCCTACGCATCTTCTAGCGACTGGATTGGCCCACTCCACGGACACAAACACACGCAACACCTCTCCCAAATGGCAAGGAGTCTTTCCATGTCGTGTAAAGAAAAAACCTTTTTAGTACGGTACTTACGAGCATTTTTTTTGACTTTCGCACTCGCTCTCTTGTTCGGAGCTCCCGCATGTTCGCCACCTTGTACGCTGACGCCAAACGGCGACAAAACAACAACGCTTCGCTGCGGTGATCAAACCCACACCATCGCAAACGGAAAAGATGGAACGAACGGCCAAAACGGTCAAAGCTGTGCGCTGAGCAACAACCCAGACGGAACCGCAACTCTGCGGTGTGACGACGGGAAAGAATACAAGATCAGCAGCGGAAAAGACGGAACAGACGGCAAAAGCTGCTCCTTAAAAGATCAACCCGACGGAACCGCACTGCTCACCTGCGGCACAGAATCTTTCACAGTACATCGCGGACAAGAAAAAGATCTTTTTGGCGTACCACAAAAGATCTTCGAGTCTTTGCCCGAAGGACTCCATCTTTTCTTGTTTAAAGAGGATGGTAGCTTTCAAAAAGTCTTTGACAAAAGCAAAGACACGCTCGATCTTTCAAAGCCGCACCTTGTTGTCGTTATCCTAGAAAAATCATGGAATCCATACTATACGCTACCCAAAGCAAGCTCGACTCGGACTTGTATCCAAGATACTGAATGTCCTGCATCAGGAGTATGCCGTATCAAAAAGATTTGTAAATCAGATAACGATTGCCAACTATTTCGTAGCTTATGCAAGATCAATCCCGGTGAGCAAGAAGGCTTTTGCGAAAAAAATTGCCTATTCAACGAAGATTGCGAAGCCAACGGTGCCGTTTGTAGCACAGGTGTTTGCGACAAAGGTGTCTGCTCAAGCTGTGCAAACAACAATGACTGCCCAACAGGTACATCGTGCCGAAACTCGATCTGCGAAGGCGAGATCAACACCAACCTCATCGCCTACAATACGAGCAACGTAGCGTGCGCAGGAACCACAGAAAAAGCCAAAAACGAATTTTGTAAAAACAACAGCCTTGAATTATGTGACACAACCTTGAACCGTTGCGCCCACACGCGGTTGGCCCGCATTGAACTCGCAGAATTTTCCCACCAATGGGCGTCTTTCTTGGTGCTCCCCCATCGTCGCGTGCTTTGGAGGGTCTATGACGCATGTGTTCTTTCTCGGTACTTCTACTCACGAAAAGTTCCGAGGGATACCCTTGAACGCCTTTTTTGGAGAGCTTTCGGGGACAACCAAGGAAACGTCGAGTATGTCGTGAGGATCCCTGTGCTGGAAACGCAAACCAACGTGCGCTACGAACTCAAAGCGAAGATGACGCTCGGAGACTACTCGCAACGGTGTTTTTGAGAGCGTGCAAACGCTAAGGCGCGGTCGAGCAGCGCGAGCGTACGCACGTGGTCAATCCTTTGGAATAACAGTCATTTCTTTTGCACTCGGTATCGCTGAAACAAGAGGAAGGACAAAGACAAGTATCGTCAGGGATCCCGTCGCAATCTTCGTCGACGCCGTTTCCAGTCTGCCCAGCCCCGCATTGTTCGGGCTTTGGCGTAATCTCGCCTAAACAATTGCTCCATTTTCCATCGATACACTCGCGATATCCAGAAGAACAAGGCGGATTTTTCGGATGAACGGAAGAGCACTCTACCCGAAGGACGCCTCCTGATGGCCGATTGTCCACTCTTCCATCGCAGTCGTCATCGAACCCGTTGCACTCTTCTTCTTTTGGCTTATCGAACTCGCATACGACCCGACCATCGATACATTTGGGGACTCCTGTCGCGCAAGCACCGAGCTTTTGCGTATCCTTGCAGACTCCCGTTGGATATTCAGGAAAATACCACGGAGGCTCGTCGGTTTGACCGTCGTCGTTGTTGTCTTTGCCATCGCACAACTCCAGGCGACAAAAAGCCCCGTTATCGATTTTCCCGTCGCAGTCATCATCGATCTTGTTTCCGCAGATCTCTTCTTTCGGAGTGATCGCTCCACGACACGGCTCCCATCGACCATTTTCGCAGTATTGCCCACCCACAGCACAAGGCCCCTTGCATTCGTAATCTGCGCCGCCTCGCAGCACGCATCCTGCGGTGTCTGCGGGGTAGCAAGGGCGGAACAGCAGACTTAGATACTCTTTCCCATACGGATCTTTTTTCTTGACTCGGTCGATCAATCCGTCACAATCGTCGTCTTCGTTGTTGCACTCTTCGGGCTTTGGAAGGATCTGCTCACGGCAGGCCGTCCACTTTCCATCCTGACAGTTGCGGATGCCGCCTTTGCATCGCGCCCCGTCACGCAGCGTTCCTTCGGGTCCGTCGTAGCAACTTTGCGGCGTATCGGGGTCGAGTCCTTCGTCGATCTGGCCGTCGCAATTGTCGTCGTGACCGTTGCAATCTTCCTCCACAGCTTTGCAGACATATCTCCCGCCTTCGCAACGTTGAACACCACAGGACTTGTCGTACTTAGGCGTGGAAGAGCAAAGGATCTCGCCTTCTTTTTTTTGGGGGATCAGCCCTTCATCGATCTGGCCGTTGCAGTTGTTGTCCAGACCGTCGCAGATCTCCTCACCGATCGGTACTTTTGTAGACTGGCAGATCCCAAGCGTGCTTGGATCGCTGTCGCGCTTACAGCAAAACAAGCCAGAGCCAAAAGCCCCCAAACACTCTTCGCTGTGTTGGCACTTTCGCCCTTGCAAGCGCAACTCCTCCACCGCTGGGGATATCGTGCAACTCCACAGCAAAAAAACAAACCAGCCACAAGCCATCTTGAAGTACAGGCTGCGTCGCCTCTTTGCTTTCACCCAAGCACCATCCTTCCCACGCTCCGAGAGATCCCATACAGACCACTCTCCCAAAGACTCACGACACGATCCGTTTCACACAGGCCCCTATCTTAGCCTGCTTTGTTTGGAAAACAACCTCTTTCTTCTGCAACAAAACGATGACAACCTTTTTCACCCACAAGCCCAAGGAGCGCAGATCACTTTCTTGCCCACAAACAAGCACACGCGGCGCAGATCACTTTCTTGCCCACAAACAAGCACACGCGGCGCAGATCACCTTTTTCATGCACAAGCAAGCACACGCGGCGCAGATCACCTTTTTCATGCACAAACAGGCAAAAGTCGCGCAGATCACTCTTTTTGTGTACGAGCAAGCACGGATCGCGTTCTCGTTCATGCACAACGCGAGCACGATCCTTTTTTTTTTTCGTGAGAAACATCACACGATCAAAAATAAACATAGATTTATCAAGTGGATATAGTTTTATTTTTTCGAGGCACAAAGATTGCCCTAGTGCGAAAGCGTCGGCAGCAAAAAAGATTGCAAAAAGAAAAAGCTGACAAAAAAGCAAACCAACAAAGGAGACGATCATGAAAGCACAATCCACGGCCATCCTGACAAGCGCAACCACTTTGATTGTCGGCGCTGCTTTTGCAGCCTGTGTTGCCCTCAGCGTCTCCAAGCCCCAAGCAACACAACGCATCAAAAGCGCCCCCGCTACGGCACAAACCGTCACCTTCACAGAACAAGAAGTTCCTCATGTGATGGGTTATCCTCAACGTCGGATCCAAACCGTTTCTTTCGAAGAAAAAGAAGTTCCGATGGTCTTGATCGAGCGCCCATCGAAGCCTGCGACCCTCGCACGAAAATAAAACATCTTTTTTCTCTCAACAAAAATTCCCACTAAAAAAGGTTCTGAAAAACGCCTTAAAAAAGGCAACACACGAAAGGAAAAAAGCCATGAAAAAGCAACATGCACTGATGACCGTGACGATGGGATTGAGCTGCTGGTTTCTTGCTGCTTGCGGGGTGGGTCCCGCCCCCGATGCGCCCCAGACCTCTGCCGCCCAATACGTCCAAGGTCTCGGCCTCGTACTCAAAAAAGATGCCCCCTTCGCGAAACTCCGCGACCAACTGACGCTCACTGCCCAACTCATGCTGACGCCGATGCAACGAGGCCCCTTTCAAATGAACCCTCAAAATGGCCTCGCTCCCGAGCAAACCGTGCCTGAATCCTTGGAGGTTCCGCTCCGCTTGAACCAAGAATACACCGCACCGATGCGAAACGATATCCAGATCCCCGGAACCGCAGCCTTGCGACGCTGCGAGCCCAAACGCGAAGGTATCGTGACTTCCCGCGATCCACAAGACTGGAGCTGCGGAGAGCCGATGGAGAAAAATCCCGCTGATCCCGCATCACTCCAGATCTTTTGGGAACTCCAAGACAACCATGCCAAAAAGCTGGCCCGATTGTTCCTCTTCGCAAACCAACGCAACATCGAGCTCCTCGGCATCGGCGAAAATCCAAGCATCGCAGACCACGCTTCCAACGAAGAATTCACGGTGCTCTATCTCAAACCCTCTGAAGCTGGAACTTACACCCAAACCTTCTTCCTCAAGCATGAACAAACACTTTTCCGCCTCGATATCCACTACAATATCTATAACCTCCGATAATCCCCTTCGTTTTCCTCCCCCGATCTTCCCCTGCTCAACTTTTTTTGTTTAAACCATACTTGCGCATTCGATTATAAGCCCACCCTTTTGTAATCCCGAGAGCTTCCGCAGCGTGCGGGACATCCCACCGATACAGTTCCAAAGCATCCAACAACAAGCGCTGTTCGACTTCTTCGAGAGTTTCTTTGAGGGGGCGGACTTGCCCGTTTAGTAGCGGCGAGAGCGAAACCACTCGGTTGCCATCCGAAGCTTGCAAAAAAGAATGTCCCTCTTTCAATGAAGGGGCATGACTCTCAGCGCGGCTGTCTTCTTCGATCGGAAACAGATTAAAATCTTCGGGTTCGAGGACGGGGCCGTCCGCCATCGCAGCGGTCCCTTCAAGAGCGTTTTTCAGCTGGCGGACGTTTCCGGGCCAGATGTAGGACGAAAACATCTCCAACGTCGCCTGAGAAAGCAACAACGGTCGCCCGTCTGAAAAGAGCGGTAACCATTGCTCACACAACAAAGGGATATCTTCTCGACGCTCACGCAGCGGAGGAACGTCAAGGTGGACTACCGAGATGCGATAAAACAGATCGGATCGAAAGTGATTCTTTTTGACCTCCTCTCGCAGATCGCGGTTGGTAGCGGCGATCAGACGAAAATCAACAGCGCATTGTGACCCTCCGATGGGTCGAATCTTTTTTTCGGACAAAACAGAAAGCAATTTTTTTTGTGCATCTGGACTCAGTTCTCCAAGTTCGTCAAGAAAAAGAGTGCCTCCATCTGCTTGTTCAAAGAAGCCCTTGTGGGCTTTGTTTGCACCCGTAAAAGCATCTTTTACATAACCGAACATCTCGGATTCAAAGAGGTTCTCCGGGATCGCGCCGCAGTTCACTTCGACAAAAGGCCCCTCGGCTCGCTTGCTTTGAAGGTGGAGAGCCTTTGCGACGCTGGTCTTTCCAACGCCCGTTTCGCCTGTCAACAAGACGGCCACTTCACGATCGCCCAAGCGCTCAATCAAAGAAAAGATCTTTCGCATCGCAGGGCTTTGACCGAGAAGAGAGCCACTTTTGTCTTGGAAATGGATCTGGATATCGCGCTTGCGTTGTTGGGAGCGCAACTCCAACACAGTATCCCCGATCTTTAATCGAACCCCGGGAACAAGATAGCCTTCTAATATCTGGACTTCGTTGACAAAGATGCCGTTGCGGCTTTGCAGATCGCGGATATGCAAACCTTTTTCTGTAATGCGTAGCTGACAATGCGTCGAGCTGACCATCTTATCTTCTTTCAAACAGAGTTCGCACCAATCTCCTCGCCCGGCGTGGATGATCTCATGCTCCAATTGGAGGATCTCTCCTTTATTCGGGCCGTGGACAACGGCCAAAGACAGCGCATCGACCGAGAGTTTGGAAAAACGTGATCGATGCGCTCCTTCGTCGATCATCGTCGTGTTCGCGTCCTTGGTTCGGCGGATCTGCATTTTTTCGTCCATACGTACTTCCCTCTTTGCCCTCTATGACACGAAACTTCCTAAAGCAAGATGCCCTTTGCACAGCATCGGACGTTGCGATACAGCGATCGACAACCAACACACCGTGTATACAACAAGCGATTCGCCTTCTCAAGGCACCATTCGGACTTATGCGGTTGAACGATTTTGTGGGGCGGGGTACCACACCCCGCCTCCTTACCTTGGCTGTGCCCTGAACCATCGAGCAAACGACGATCGAACAAGGCTCGCAAAAAACAACGAGACGAATAGAGATTTGCTCGATCGGAACCATTTGCAGATGCGGTGTCTGATACAAGAACCTGTGAACTCTTGATAGGACTTACGCAGTTGAAAAGGGAAACCCTGAGATATCAGAACGTTGTAGGGGCGATTCGCGAACCGCCCACGCCCGAACATGGGCCTTTTTCGTATCGAACTGCGTAAGTCCTATCTTGAAAAAGAACGTGCGATCGGCTACAAGAAGCCAAGGCCAAAAGGCTACGCACCGAAGACAGACAGCGCACAAGCCCTAGAGGATACGCTATGTTGGAAGCCACGCTCGATCGCCGCTTGTGGGTTTGCTTACAATGCGGACACACCGAAGCACAAAGCCACACGCTCTGCCCTCGATGCGGCGCGGGCGAAGATCCCTTGGTGGGAAAAGTCCTTGGGGGACGATACCGCTTGCTTCAAAAGATGGCGGAAGGTGGGATGGGTGCCGTGTACCGAGCCGAACACACGACGCTCAAAAGCAAAAAAGAGCGAGCTGTCAAGATCATCCATGCAAGGTTTCTCAGCGATGCGATGATGCGCAAACGGTTTATCCAAGAAGTCGAAAGCACCCATCGAGTAGGGCAAGAAACACAGCACGTCGTCCATATTCACGATAACTACGGCTTTGAGGATGGGTTAGGTTGGTACGTGATGGAGCTTTTACAGGGAGAGAGTCTGGCCGCTCGCCTCAGTACTTTTCCCCAAGGTGTTCCGCTGCGATGGTTTCAAACCATTGCACAACAGATCTGCGAGGGTTTAGAAGCCATCCATCAAGAACATCTCGTCCACCGTGATCTCAAGCCTGCAAACCTTTTTTTGATCGACAAAAAAGGCCAAGACTTCGTAAAGATCGTAGACTTCGGGATCGCCAAACCTTTGGATCTTGATGTTGCGCTCACGTCCACACAAGCCTTGATCGGAACCCCCGCGTATATGTCGCCCGAACAGATCGAACCCTCCCAAAGCCATCCGCTCGATCATCGCAGCGATATCTACTCTTTGGGCTGTGTCTTCTATGAGATGCTGACAGGGCGGCCACCTTTTCTCTTAAAACATGGCCCCGCCTCACCGATGGCACTTCACGAGATATTGACAAACCACGTGATGTGCAAGCCCGATCCTCCGACCCGCTTTCGCCCGCAGCTACCTCTTGCATTAGCCAAGCTTATCGAGCGGATGCTTGCCAAATCTCCCGAAGAACGGCCTCAAAGTGTATTTGAAGTGCATCAAATACTTCGAAAGATCCCCATACCAGAGGGGGATGAGCTGCCAAAAAGCTTAACCGATCCATCGCAAAAAAAAGAGGCGACTTGTTCTCCGCCCCATCGAGATCATGCTGTTCGATCCCAAAAACAGGACTTTTTTCCACACGAAGAACTTCCGCACACCCCTCGCCCTGCACCGCTGCGATGGGGACAAGACGAAAAACACAGAGAGCCAAAGCATCTCCCAAATATCGAGCCTTTTCCTTCCCCCAACACAGCACAAACCAAGCAACACGCCCGATATCTTTGGATCGTACCCGTTCTTTTGTTCCTCATGGCATCGGCCTATTTCGCTTGGCCTCTGTTTCGAGGCAGCGCAACCGTCGCAAACCCCCAAACGACCGCAGGATCATCGCTCAACGACCCACAGCAAAGAGCCACCCACGTCCCATCTCTTGCAAAAGCGCACAGGTCAGGGCATCCCCCCGTCATTCCGCCGAATCCACCATCCTCGCCACTCTCTCCTCCCCGTTCCAGCGTGCCCTCCCAAACAAGAGAGCCAAAAGCCTCAAAGCAAGTCAACTCGCCCACGTCGCCAGTCCCCTCGGACTTCGTCCCTCGACAGAGCACAAGAATCTCATCCACCCACCGCCCCCCACGTTCTCGCCCAAGGCAGCGCTGGCATCGCATCCGCCTAACACTTCCTCCAGCACACAAACTCCGCTTGCTTTCTTCAACTCAAAACGCCCGCCTCTACAAAAAATACTTGCTCATGCACGAAGGAAAACGCCTCCAAATGGAATTGCAGCACACAAGCAACGAGGCTTTTCGCTTCTTTCGGTGCGTCTTTACGATCTCAAGTCAACAAAAACATCTCACACTCCAACCACTCGTATCCACCGATGATTTTCGCCCAAACTCCGAAGACTACTGCACCAAACCATAACCCACTGTACGCCATCCCCTCTTCCGCTCGTTTCCCCATGCACGATCGAGTACCGCTCTTGAAAAGAGTACACGATCGTGTACTGTTCGCTCCTTGACGGCTCACAAGTTAGCTCCCCCCATTCGGGTATTTTCGTTTTGGCTCAAAGAGATATCGCTCAAAGAGGTCGCTCAAGAACCTTTTTTGCTAAAGCACCACGAACCTCTACGAAGAGTCCAAAACAAGGCTGTTGCGATCCGCTCGACAACAAAACACACAGGTGAAAACACCCATGACGAACGCAACTTCTGCTTATGAAGATCTTTGGATCTGTGCTCAATGCGGCCACCGAAGCCCAGAAGAACAAGAGATCTGCCCTGCCTGCAAAAAAACCAGCGATCCGCGCATCGGCAAGATCATCGCGGGTACTTATCGGCTGATACGCAAACTGGCTCAAGGAGGGATGGGATCGGTTTATCTTGCCGAACATACACAACTCAAAAATAAGAAATTGCGTGCCGTCAAGCTGGTCCACGATCAATGGCTCCAAGATGTGAAGATGCGACAACGCTTCTTACGCGAAGTTGAAGTGACACACCTCGTCAGCCAAGAAACAGAACATATCGTCCATATCCATGATGCTTATGGATTTGAAGAGGGTGTCGGATACTACGTGATGGAGTATTTGGAAGGCATCACTCTCGAAGAACGCCTCCAACAGCATCCTTGCGGTGCGTCTTTGCTATGGACAAGAAAAATCCTTTTACAGATCTGCGAAGCAATGCAGATCGTTCACGAAAAAGGTCTGATCCACCGCGATCTCAAACCTGCCAACATCTTCCTAATCCAAAAGCGCGGAGAAGACTTCACAAAGATCGTCGACTTTGGGATCGCCAAACCCCTTGAAGCCACCGCCAACGTCACCAATCAAGGGGCCATCGTTGGAACGCCTGCCTATATCTCTCCAGAACAAATCCACCTTCGAAATGAAAAAAACCTTGATCGACGCTGCGATATCTATTCTTTAGGTATCATCTTCTTTGAGATGGTGACAGGACGCACACCGTTCTTGTTGTCTCAAACAAGCAGCCCGCTGGCACTTCCGCAGATCTTAACTTCCCATCTGATGGAAGCCCCTCCGCTTCCCGCTCAGTTTCGTCCCTCTATTCCGACGGAATGGGAGTCTCTCATCTTGCGTATGCTTTCCAAATCGCCTTCTGACCGCCCCCAAACGATGAAAGAAGTGGCAGAAGCCTTGCTGTCCTTGCCCACACCCAAACAAGACGTCCCTGCCTCTTTCGACATCGCTCGTGCCGAAACTTTTATAGGAGAAATCCCCAAATTCTCGACCCAATCCAGCTTCCCTTCCCCTTTACCGATCTCGGCGAAGGAGTCCGGTGTATCCTCCCCTTTGCAATCGCTCTCGGCCCCACCCACAGCCCGCGCCACCGACGAATCTTCCGTTTATTCGCCCCAGTCTCCGCCTTCCACCAACGCCGTGTTTGAGGATGTTCGATTCAGATTTCCCGACGAATCTTCCGTTTATTCGCCCCAGTCTCCGCCTTCCACCCCACTCAAGCCTGCTCCGCAACGCTCATGGTTCGGCTTCGGGAGACTCTTTTTCCTTGCATGTTGTGCCTCGGCAGGCTTCTTTTTGTGGCAAGAGATGTCCCCCCCCCAACACATCCCGCCCCAAAATCGCCTTGCACCGTCTGCAAATCGCCCCCCTGTCGTTTCCCCCTCCCCTTCTGCAACCCCACATCCCCCCACCCCATCAGCCTCCAATCAAACAGATCGAAAAACTCCCGCTCCACTTTTTTCCAACAACGAACCGCAGAGATCACCCGATAAGGACACAAAAAAAGCATCTCCTCCCTCTGTGCAATCCACCCCCACACAACCGACCCAACCAGTCCCACCGAAGAAACGGCTCTGGGTCAAGATCCCTTTCGAGCTTCCTGCTCAACATCGCCTTCGGGTCGTTTCAGGAAACGACTCTGTGCGTGTTCAAAAAAAAGCGATTCTCTTACGTCAAGGACGTCCTATAAAACTTGAACTTCTCCATATCAGCGGACAACGACTTGGCTATCATCCTTGCATTTTTCAACTCTCTGACGCAACCCAACAGATCAAAGTCACCCCCTTGTTGAGCGCAGAGGAATTCAAACCCGATCGGATCGACTATTGCTTCAAGTCCGCGCCCGAAAAGGACTAAGCCGCTCTGATCAACTCAACCCACATGGAGGCAAATATGACCATCGCTTGTGCAGCGTGCAAAAAACAGATCCAAGAAAGCCAAAGCAATTACAACGACGCTGGAGAGCAAGTCTGCGATTCTTGCTTTGAACAAGAAGATCTCCAAAAAAATATGCTCAAAGGATTCCATCAAGTAGCGAGCGGTTCTTTTTCTGTGAGCGTTCTTTCTTTCTTTTTCAATCCTTTTTTTATTCTCTCGATCATCGCGATATCATCGGGTTTGCAAACCATCCGCATCTTCTTCTCCAAAGAAAAAGATTACGTCATCGATGCAAAAGGCCAAGCGGGTTATCTGATCCTTGCGTGCCTTGGTATCTTGATAGGTCTATTGCCTTTTGTTCAGGTGTTTCTGGCTCTCGCACTTGGAACTTCCGCCACGCAGCAGTAAATACGCAAAAATATTTCTGTTGAAACCCACGAAAGCCACACAGCCAAGACAGGAGACGATATGACGAAGAAGTCCTTTACGATGGTTTTTTCTTGTGTTTTAGGTTTTCTCCTGTGCGGCATCGCATCGGGGTGTACCGCTGCTCAGACGACGCAAGATTCGCAAGATTCGCAAAAGTCCACGCAGGCTCTCCGTTTGGAAGAGTCTACGCAAACTCTCCCAAAAGATGTTTACTCCACAAAGCAACTTCAGATAATTGAGCGGGAGGAGTCCCAAATCCTGCTCCTCCGCCAGATCATCGCAGAAACCCCACCTCACCAAAAGGCAGACCTGTTGTTTCGGCTGGCCGAGCATTACATGGATCTGGTTCGCCACTTTGCAAGCACCCAACGCCATGCAGAGCATCCTGCCATCCTCGAAAAATCTCGAACGGCTCGCCGCAATGTTGTGCGCATTTATTTCTACCTCGCTCAAAATTACCCCGAATACAGCCGATTGTGCGAAGTTCACTACTTTATGGGGAAGACTTTGTTTGAACTCAACGAGAAGCCGACGGCTCTCAAGGTCTTTCAATCCTTGCTACGCAAGTTCTCTCGCGATTGCCCTCGTTTTCGATGGATCGCAAACACCCATGCCCAAATAGGAGATATCTTCTTTGAGCAAGAGAACTACTCTCAAGCAGAGCAATCCTACCAGCAAGTGCTGGCGCTCAAAAAGAGCCCGTTGGTGGGCTACGCACTCCACAAAATCGCTAGGTGCGCGATGAATCAAAAGCGCTATCCGCTTGCCCTTTCACAGTTCGCGCAAGCCATCGATTGGGCTCAAAAAGCGGTTCCTCGCACGACTGCGGAACAAACAAGACGGGATCGATTGCTCGATGAGTCTTTGAAAGACTATGTTTTCGCCTTCAGCCACGCGGGGCAACCCAAAGAGGCAAAAGCGCTGTTTCCGCAAATCGGTGGTAAGCAGTACGCACCCAAAATGCTCTCCTTTCTCAAGGAAATCTATCAAAACCAAAAGAAACATCAAGCCCTCGCAGAGTTGGAGCGCTCCCACTAACAGACGGTCTTTTCGAGCAAAAAGCTGATTTCTCATTTCACCAACATCGTAAGTCAGTATCGCTTGATTTTTGTAACTTTGGTGCTTGAGCAGCAAGGTTCTTCGGGGTCCGTTCAAACCAACGCCATGAGAGAGGTATCAAGATGCAACACATTTCAGCAAGGGCAACCACACCTGGTTGCCCCTACGTGTTGGAAATCACACGGTGTTTCGTAGGGGCAGGCCCCCGTGCCTGCCCTCGATCTGTTGCGTCGGTGACCTCTTCATCGCCATCTTTTTTGAACGAACCCGTTCTTCGGGC
>JAKLKB010000183.1 GCA_023150835.1 Myxococcota bacterium
CGTGAACAGGGGAGGGAGCGAAAGTCGGAAGCCTCGGGGATTTTGTTTTTTCATGACGCACGCTGTATGCACGAAATGCAGACGCTGCCCGTTCCAACTTCCCCCCGTTGGCCGGGGGGATTGAGGGGGGGAGAAAAAAAGAAAAGGCGATCAAGACCGACTCTACGAGGTTTCCACCTTAACAAGGCGCGTATGGGGTTCCACCCCACACCCCGCAAGGGAACGATGTCCCCTTGACCCCAAGTCGGCGAAGAGAGCGCAGGTTTTTCATACCGACAACCCCGTCGCTTGAAGTGCCACGAACACGGGGATTTTTGTCCATCGCGTCATTCCTATCACACCGTCATCGCCGCGCACCGAAGATCACCCTCCGCCGTCGCTCAATGGGCTGCTTTGGCTTTTTTTCCTGACGGGATGGCGTGCCAGATCCGCAACAACAACACAAACCCGATCACACCAAACGGCAACAAAAAGATCGGCCAGTACATCCAATCGCGTGTGGTCAAAAAGCCCAACGCCACCGATTGCACCGCCGTTCCCAAATACACAAACCCATCGATCAGCCCGACCGCTGTGGCCGCCCCCTTGCGCCCGCCAAAGTCCATCGTTGCCGTCCCGCTCAACAAACCGTGCGTACCGATCACCGACATCGACATCAAAAACACGATCAAGCACAACCAAAACGGATTGACCGCCAGATGCGGTGCGATCGGCAAGATCCGCGCATCACCCGCCCGCATCACTTTGTGCGATTGATCGAGGTGGATCGTCATCGACTTTCCTTCACGCACGATCGATATCGCCAAACGCCCCACCGACTCGATAGGCATCGAAACAGCCGTTGCAACGGCTTTTCGATGCGCTCGACAAGTACACTTCTTCGCATCCCACGCCGCGCCTTGTTGACAACGCGAAGGAACACAGCGGATCGCCCGCCCCACTTGGCTCCACTGCTTGATATCTTTTTGCTCGTTCACCCCAACGATGCGATCTCCCACCCTGAGCGGATACGCCGCTTTGTCCTTTGCATCGACACGACCCACCACGTTGGTGTCCCCCCCCATCGTCGCCAACATAAACAACGACGCCACCACCAACGACGCATACAACAAACCCGCCACAGGAGCCCGACGGCTCTCGAAGATCAAGTCGCTCATCCACCCCGCAAGGTTCCCACCCACCACACCCGCCACCATCAAGATCCCCCCCCAACCCCCTTGGAGAAACGGCACCAAAAACAGCACCCCCCCCGTCAACGTCGCCCAACCAAAGGACTTCTTCTTTCGACGCAGCGCGTACGACACCGCAAAGGACACCGCCGCCCCCACAAAAAAAGGCAAAACCGTGTGTACCCAATTCCCCCAATCTCCGCGCCTTACAAAGTGCGTCGATGGCAACACCCACACTTCTTTCGCATAGATCGGAAACCAGTGCATCACACCGTTTCGCAACACCCCCGTGCAAAACTCGATCAGTCCGACCGTAAGGATGATCGGGTTGGTCAACACCCGCAACACGATATCCCGCAACGTCACGTCGCTCTCTTCACCGCTGCTTGCATCACCCGTGTCAAAGTCCTCATAACCCGCATGGCTCGGCTGATCCTTCAACACAAGCCACTCCACCACGAATATCGCAGCCATCAAGATCGCAGGCCCCCAAAACACCCACCACGTCGGCTTGATCGCGCCCTTGCCCGCCCCCAAAAACTCCAACAACCAGCCATTCACCGTAAAAGCCAAAAAGATCCCCGACGAGATCATCGTCCCAAAGATCCCCGAAAATCCGCCCCGTTCGCGCACATGAAACCAATGCGAATTCACTTTGACGATCGCCACCGCCCCAAAACTCTGAAAGTACATATTCACCGCATAAAGCAGCGACATCGTGTGGGTGATGCTATCCGTAGAGGGCGGAGCCTTCGCCGTCAACACCGACTGGATATACATCCCCATCAACAGATTCATCACCCCCGATCCCGCTAATGCAAGCAAGATCGCACGCTTTCCCCCCATCTTGTCCGTCAGTGGGCCATTCACGAGAAACGCCACACCATACGCCAACGCACCAAAGAAAAAGATCAAACCAAACGCTTCTTTGGTCATCAAACCGCCAAGCTCATTCTTCGAGACGGTCAGATTATAACGCCCCATGTACAGCAACGCATACGAGAGGCCAAGCGGAAACCAGTTGAAAAAACGACGCACACGAAACGCCGCGCTGTGATCGAACGATGAACTCATGAAGCTCCTCAAAAGATGAATGGATTCTGTTCGGAGTGGCTCAAACGATCTGGTGATGCGGGTCTTTGCCAAAAAAGGCTGCGGCTTCCTTAGCCCGTCGCTTTGCTCAAGACAAGCCCCCACCGCCCTTTTCCGCAACAACGTTTCACCCCCCCGCAACACACCCGTATCTTCTGTACAACAATCTCGGAACTTTTTTCCCCCACACGCCACCAACGCCACATCATAACGCGGCAAGTACGCCACCCACACCACCAACGCGGCAAGAACGCCACAACACACCCAAGCGCTCTCGCCAGACTGTAGGAGTATCCGATGCCACGCAAACACCGAGAAATCGAAGCCGTCGAAGAAATCAACATCATGCCCCTGATGAACATCATCATGCTACTGATCCCCTTCCTGATTATGAGCACCGAATTCGTCAAGATCGGTGTGATCAACGTCAGCGCCCCCTCCACTTGCGCTTCTTGTGGTGATAAAAAAACCGAGCCGACCATCCGCCCACCCGCACCGCTCAACCTCACGCTCAACCTCACTTCCCAAGGGGTCACTCTCCTCACACGCGGCGCTCGTATCCCCCAAGGATGCGACCTCACCCCCAAAGGCATCACCGCACACTCCGAAACACCCACCTTCCCCGACTATCGGCACCAACAGGCATCTGCCCTGCGCGCTTGTCTCGCCAAGATCAAAGCCCTCTTCCCCCAAGAAGACAAGATTATCGTCATGGCCGACCCATCGATCCCCTATCACAAGATCATCGAACTCATGGACATCTCCCGCGAAGCCAACAACAAACCCCTCTTCCCCCTCGTCATGCTCTCCGCCGGCCTCCTCTAATCTCTCAGATCCCTCTTATCTCACCATTTCCCTACAACTATCGGGCTTTCCAACGGTAGCTCTTTCGCAAAAACATCCGCGCCCTCGATCTCCAGTTCCTCTTGAATGGCAGAAGTCTGGCGGGCTGCCTCAAACTGCTGCTCCATCGTTCGCATCAAGCGTGTTCTGCGCTTGTAATACACCACCTGCCCCAACAACGTCGCCCGCAACCCCATCCCCAACAAAAATCCAAACGCCAACACCCAATCCCCCCGATGCACCGTATAAATCACCGCACACAAACGACCCAAGAAATTTAGCAGCGGAAACCACGGACTAAAGTCTTCTGCATCTTTGATCCGATACAACCGCACCAACTGCGGAATGTACGAACCTTCGATCATCCACATCCCGATCACACCCAACCATGCCATATTTCCCTCGCCACACAAAAGCACTCGCTTGTGCTATTCCTATCTGGAAATTAGGAAATACAAAGACAAGCCCAAACTGTCAAGGTTTATCTTGACAGATCTTGTTTTCGACGATATTCCCTACTATGAAATTAAGAAACGGTGCCGCGCAAACCAAACACCCACAAACCCCAAAGCCGCACCTCACCCCCAAGACAAGGAGACAAAAAGATGTCGGGACATCCCCACCCCGCCAAGGACAAACTCCTCAAAGAATTTCAACAGATCCAAGAACACCTCGATCGCGTACCGATCCGACGTTTGCAGCACGTCGCCAAGGCGCTCGATGTTCCCGGGCGTTCACGACTGAGCAAGCGCGTTCTCCTTGAGAGGCTTCCTGCACACATCGTTTCCGCAAACGATCACCAACTCTCTTCCGCCTTGACGATCGTCCAAACCGTTCTCGAAAAGAAAAAATCCCCCTAACCACCGCGTCGATCGCTGTTGCTTGGTGGTTCAACTTTTCATTCCATCCAACCCACGAAGGTTTACGTCGATGTCCCTCTCCCATCACCTGACGGCGGCTCCGCCACCCCCCACCCAAGCTCTCTCCACGATGCGCCTAACGCATCTTCGCCAGCTTGAGGCCGAAAGTATCCACATCATCCGCGAAGTCGCCGCAGAGTTTGACAACCCTGTGATGCTGTACTCGATCGGCAAAGATTCTTCTGTGATGGTACGTTTGGCCCAAAAAGCCTTTGCTCCCGCCCCCTTGCCTTTCTCACTTTTGCACATCGACACCACCTTCAAATTTCGCGAGATGATCGCGTTTCGCGACCACTTTTGCGCCGAACAAGGCTTGGAACTCCTCGTCCACACCAACCCCGAAGGACTCGCCGCCAACGTCTCCCCCTTTACCCACGGCAGCAAGATCTACACGGACGTGATGAAAACCCAAGCCTTGCTCCAAGCACTCCAAAAAGGCGGATATGACGCGGCTTTTGGAGGCGCACGCCGCGACGAAGAAAAGTCCCGCGCCAAAGAACGCATCTACTCTTTCCGCGATCGCTTTCACCAATGGGACCCCAAAAACCAACGCCCCGAACTGTGGTCCCTTTACAATGGCCGCCTCCACAAAGGCGAAAGTATCCGCGTCTTTCCCCTCTCCAACTGGACCGAACTCGATGTCTGGCAATATATCGATATCGAAAAGATCCCCGTCGTTCCGTTGTATTTTGCACGCAAACACCCCGTTGTCGAACGCAACGGAACCCTGATCCGCATCGACGACGAACGTTTCCCCCTTGAACCCAACGAGACCCCCCAAGAAGTCGTCTGCCGCTTTCGCACCCTTGGCTGCTACCCCCTCAGCGGAGCCGTCCAGTCCGAAGCGACCACCGTTCCTGAGATCATCGACGAGATGCTCCGAACCCACCAATCCGAACGACAAGGCCGTGTGATCGATCACGACTCCACTGCTTCGATGGAACGCAAAAAACGCGAAGGCTACTTCTAAGAAGAGTCACGCAATTGACAAAAAAACCCGTGTTCGCAACACCTCAAGCGAGAGAGTCGCTGATTTGAAAAACAGTAATCGTCTCGCCCATGAAGGGGTCAAGGGGGCTGTGCTCCCTTGCGGGGTGTGGGGTTCCAACCCCACGAAAACGATCCAACTGCGTAAATCCTCTTCTCATCGCCTTTTCGATCACTGTTAGACAAGGAGATATCTCGGATGCTTGCCACACAACCTTATACCGATATCCACACGTTCCTCGAACAACACAACAACAAAGAACTCTTGCGCTTCGTTGCCATCGGCTCGGTAGACGACGGAAAATCCACACTGATCGGACGCCTGCTCCACGACACCCACCAAGTCTACGAAGATCAACTCGCTGATGCACGCGCCCACAGCGCCGACGGCGAGATCGACTTTGCCCGTATCACCGACGGTCTCAGCGCCGAACGCGAACAAGGCATCACCATCGACGTCGCCTACCGCTACTTCGCCACCGAAAAACGCAAGTTCATCATCGCCGATACCCCCGGACACGTCCAATACACCCGCAATATGGCCACAGGAGCCTCCACCGCTGATGTCGCCATCATCTTGATCGATGCCCGTCTTGGCGTACTCCAACAATCCAAGCGCCATGCGTATATCGCTTCGCTACTCGGCATCCCCTATCTTGCCGTTGCCATCAACAAAATGGACCTGCTCGACTTTGACCCCAAAGTCTTCTACGCCATCCAACAAGAATTCTTGACCTTCGCTGAAAAGCTCGAATTTGTCGGCCTGCGCTTTTTCCCGATCAGCGCCCTCAAAGGCGATAACCTGCTCCACCCAAGCGAACGCACCCCTTGGTACACCGACGGCCCGCTACTGCGCTTCCTCGAAGAAGTCCCGCTGCTGCGCGATGTAGAACATCAGCCCTTCCGCTTCCCCGTTCAACTGGTGTTGCGACCTCATCTTGATTATCGCGGTTTTGCCGGAACCATCGCCTCTGGCGTGATCCGTACTGGCGACAGCGTGACGGTCTTTCCAAGCGGGAAGACCTCTCGCATCAAATCGATCGATACATACGAAGGCCCCGTCGATACGGCCTTTTCACCGCAATCTGTAGTGCTTCGTATCACCGACGAAGTGGATATCAGTCGTGGGGATATGCTCGTGCGAAGCGATCAAGCCCCGCCCTACGCAGCCCATACCCTCGATGCCACCGTCGTTTGGCTTGACGAACAACCGCTTGACCCCAACAAAGCCTACCAGATCAAACACACCACCCGCTCCGTCAAAGCCCACATCGAGCGCGTCCATTGGAAAAGCGACCCCAACACCCTCGACCACCTCCCCACCACTCACCTCGCCCTCAACGAGATCGGACGGCTTTCTTTAACCTGCCATCGGCCTCTCTTTTTCGATCCCTACAAAAACAACCGACACACGGGCGCTTTTATCTTAATCGACACCCTCACCAACCACACCGTCGCCGCAGGGATGCTACTCCCGCTTCCTCCCCAAGAGATCGCCCCCGATCTTGAACAACAACGCGCCAACGCCCGCTTGATCCGCCCTCGATCCGAAGTCTCCCAAAGCGAACGCACCGAACGACTCCGCCAACATCCCGTCTCCGTCTGGCTTTCTGGACTCCCGGGCGCTGGTCGCACCGCGCTCGCTTATGCCCTCGAACGCCGCTTGTTTGACCTCGGCTATTCCAGCCACGTCATCGGCATGACACAAGAACGCCTGCTCCATTCTGCCGAAGAAGCCGCCATGCTTTGCCGACAACTCAACAGCGCCGGACTCCTGTGCATCTACCCGGGCGATAGCCACTCCCGCTCTGCCCGCGATTATGCTCGCGAGATCATCGGATCTGACCGCTTTTTGTGCGTCGACATCGATGTCCCCCAAGAGCTTTGCCTCCAACGCCTCGAAACACAACAAGATCCTCGCGTCCCCCTCTTTCATCGCAGCGCCCCACTCTACGAACCTCCCCATCAGCCCGACCTCCGCGCCACCATCCTTGAAGACCAACTCGAATCCACCGTCCACCAGATCGTCTCCCTGCTTCGCCAAAAATCCATCCTCCTCCCCATCGAAGAAAAAACCTGATCCGCCCTCCCACCCCCAAGCCTCTTGCGATATCTCCCATCCCCCCCGTATGATCGACTCCGCCCCACACCAACAACCTTCACGTAGGGAGAAACGAATGGCCGATCATTTTTTGTTCTTTCTCATCGACAACGAACGCTACGCTTTGGACGGAGAGATCCGCTTTGCAGAAGGCACAGGCGACGATCGCAGTGAATGGTCCATGCGCGTCTTGCGGCACGAAAAAACGGGGGAGATCTGTTACCTCGAAGACGACCAACTCCACGTCATGTATGCCTATTGGACTCCCGAAGAAGCGATCAACGCCAAGAAATACCGCGTGGATACTTACGAAAAACACGCCGTCGAAGTCCTCCAAGGCGATGAGATCTTTGAAAAAAGCAACCTTGATCTCGAATACGGCACGATCGACAACAACAAACTCTCCGAACAAGCATGGGGGATGTTTGAAGGTTCCACCGATGTCTTGGTCGTCAACAAAAAGGAGCTTTTGTTTGGCCGCCGTCTCGTTAAAGATCACGAAAACGTCTACTACTCCGATATCTTTCCCGCTGAAAAGCTCCAGCGCGTGGCTCATCCCCGCCGCACTCCGCCCGCTTTCGGCGAGATGCTTTTTGTGATCGCTTTTGTCGCGCTTTCGATCACAGGGATCATCGACATCTTTGTATTGATGAAGCCGATGGGACCGGACTTTTCCTCGATTTTCTTGTACGGTGGTTTTGTTGCTTGGGCGATCTGGGTATTTGTCGAGCGCGATTCGTGGCTTTACGCAACCACTCGCTTTTGGGCCGCAGCACTCGGCATTTACCTTTGCACTGTTCTGTTGGACAATCACATCCACCACACCCATCCCACCAGCTATCGGGCCTTTGTATTGTGGCATATGCTCATCCCCGTCTTACTCGTTGGGGGACTCCGCTTGTTCTGGCGCAAAGGCTTTGCCGTCCTCTCCCGAAGCGCCCTTACTGCCGCCTTTTGGGTGGTGCTTCTTCACGGCTTCGGGATCTTGATCGTCAGTTGCGAAGACGATGCGTGGTGGGGCGGCGACTTTTTTTGGTATCTTGGAGCCCTGCCCTACGGCCACGCCTACACCTTGCTTTTTGTGATCATCTTGCTTGTCAAAGCCCGTGATTATCTCTATGTCCCGATGGACAAAGAAGGTTTCATCAAACAGATCCACAAACTCCAAGAGATCCTCCAACGCACACCCTCCACCAACCCCGAACAAAACAAAGCCGACGCTGAGATCTGCGACGATTTGGCCGATGCCATCGAGATATCTTCCACACCCGAAGTTGCGGCTCTCGCACCGCTACTCGAACAATTCCGCACCCTCACACAGATCATCGAAGCCTATGCCACCAAGGCAGAAGAGATATCCGAAGATCCCGATGTACACCAAGACTTGGCGGTCCTATGCACCGACCTCCAAGAGATCATCGACTTCCTCGACAGCCAACAACCCGTCCACAGCCTTCGCCTATCTCCCTTTTTACGCGCTGTCACCTTGGACTTGACCATCCCCACAGCCTAAGAGGGTGTCTAGAGCAGCGATATCTGAACGCGATATCTCCGCGTAATGTGTGATCGTAAAAATGTAGGGGCAGCCCCCTGTGGCTGCCCAAGAATCGTATGGGGTGGAACCCCATCAGAGGGTGTCTGGAAACTCGCTACATGACAGTCGAAGAAAACAACGAAAACTCGAGGGGTTCGTTCAAAACAGATAGCGATGAAGAGGTCAGCGACGCAACAGATCGAGGGCAGGCACGGGGGCCTGCCCCTACAAAATACCGTGTGATTTCCGACACGTAGGGGCAACCATGCGCGGTTGCCCTCGCTGAGAAGTGTTGCCTCTTGGGGTGAGGGGAATCACAAGACGTCCATTCCTTCGATGTTTCTGTGTACACATCCAAAAGATCTCACTGTTTT